>NYZO01000052.1 GCA_002687185.1 archaeon
CTATATTTATAGTTGATGCTAAAACAAGTAATATTCTTTATGTTAATCGTCAAGCTTGTATTAATTTAGGATATACAAAAAATGAGCTATTAAATCTGAATATAATCACAATTGATCCGGCAATCGGCGGGAAGATAGGATGGACGAAATTTGTTAAGCTACTGAAAAAGAAAGAGTCGTACTTGTTCCCGGGAATCCATAAAAGGAAAAATAAGACAAGGTTTCCAGTTGAAGTAAACGTTAAGTATATTCATGGAGGGGAAAATAATTATTTTATAGCGATCGCAAGGGATGTTACAAGAGAAAAATATATCCAAGAAAAACTACAAAAAACGCTCAATTATCTAGATTCGATCTTTAAGAATTTGCCTGTCGGATTAGCCATCATGGAAGGGCCGGAGTTTGTGTACAAAAGAATAAATCAACCTCTAGCAGACATTAATGGAGTGTCAATCGCAGATCATATAGAAAGGCCACTTAAAGAAGTGTTGCCACAAGCCGCAAAAGTGATACTGCCAAACCTGCGTAAAGTGAGAACAACGGGAGAGACGATTAGTAATCGAAATATTAAGGTGACGTTGCCTAGTAACCCTCAGAAAACACTACACCTAATAGATTATCATTTTCCAATCCGTGTCGGTAAAGAAATTAAAGCGATCGGAGCAGTTGTGATTGATATTACCAAACAAAAAGAAGCAGAACAGAAAATAATAGAAGAAAGCGCGTTAAAAGACTTCTTTATTGATGTCATCAGACATGATCTGTTAAACCCTATGGGGTACGTTAGAACAATGTCAAAAATGGTGATGGAACAAGAAACTAACCCTGAAACTAAACAAAGACTCAAAGATATATACGAAAATTCTGAGGTCATGATTCAAGTGGTGGAAAACGCTCGGGCTTACTCGTCGATGAAGCAAAATGAAAAATTGAGCTTTAGTAAATTAGATTTGAGCGGGATTGTGCAAAGTGAGATAAACATTCTACAATTATTAGCACAACAAAAAAATATGAACCTGCGACTAACAATGCCAAAAAAACTTACTGTTAAAGCTAATCCGCTAATCAAAAGTGTGTTTGCAAACATACTGCATAACGCAATCAAACACGGTGATGAAAATACAATAATAGGGGTTAAACTCATACAAAATAAACAGAAATGGAAATTTATAGTCATCAATCATGGGCCATTGATACCTGATAAAGATAAAAAAGATATATTTGTAAGATTTAAAAGGCTAATAGGTGAGGGGTCAGCTAAAGGGAGCGGATTAGGACTTGCGATCGTTAAAGGGGTTGTTGAAAGGCATAGTGGTGAGGTTTATGTAAAAGATTACATGAAAAAAGGAAGTAAATTTATTGTAGAAGTGCCAATCCACCCCAAAATATAAAATATTTATTCGTATCTTAGCGCGTCAACTGGCTTTAGTCTTGATGCACGTACCGCAGGCAAAGTGCCAGAAATCATGCCGATCACTACAGCAAACCCTAAACCGAATAAAATCAAGCCCCAGTTTATAGTGATCTTGAGTAGAGAAAAACCTGCCTGGTCAGCAATGAAACCAACTAAAAACGCAAGACCAGTCCCTAAAGCTACGCCAATAATACCGCCAAATAAACCGACTAAACCAGATTCCATTAAAAAAATACCGATAATATCATTCTTAGTGGCACCGATAGCTTTCATAATGCCAATATCACGAGTACGCTCAACTACTGATGTATACATAGAATTCATGATGCCAATACCGCCTACCAATAAAGAAATAGCTGCAATGCCGATTAAAACCACTTGGACAACAGCAAGGGTAGTGTTTATCTGATCCAAAATTTGTGCGGCAGTCAAAACCTGGAAGTTCTCGTCGTCTCTTGCACGCTCTAGAGCACGCTCGACTCTTTTCTGTAAAAATGGAATGTCAGCACCAGGCTTTGCTTGGGCCATGATGCCGTCAACTGCGTTAGGTTCTTTGAAAATAACACGCGCGTCTTCCATAGGGACATTAATTGCATTATCGTCTTGGCTGTTGCCGATCTCTTCGAAAATTCCGATTACCTTAAAAGATTCGCCGTTAATTTTAATACGGGATTTGATACGGGGGTCTTCATCAAACATCTCGGTTGCAACGCGAAAACCGATGACTGCAACGCCTTTCTCACCTTTACGAAACATACGGCCTTCAGTCAAATCAACGCCAATGTCGCCGAACGCCTCCTCAAAGTCTTTTGCAGGGAATCCTGAAACGCTCGTGAATTTAACCTCGTTTTTAAAACGTACTTCTGCTTGGCGGAACAGAGCAGGAGCTACGTATTTGAAAGATCCTATACTTTTGACAGTCTCTACATCTTTTTTGGTTAACCCTGCAGCAAGAGTGCCTGGGCCCTGGAAACCTTGGGCAGATATTAAAATTCGCTCAGAACCAAACAAATCAAACTGTTCTTTAATAGCGGTCTTTAAACCGACTGAGACCATGATCAGGGCCATAATGGCTGCAACGCCAATAACGATGCCAATAATAGTCAGCCAGCTACGTAAAGCTCTGTGCCGTACACTTAAAATAGCAAAATTGAAATAATCATGAATCATTGTTTGGGTCTCTTAAAACCACGAAGAAGGCGAATGATAAAACGGCCAACTCCTTTGAAATCGTTCTTTAAAGAAACCTTGAAACCTTTCCAGAGGTCGTGCTCACGACGCCAGTTACGAATCACTTGAAGGAGGAATAAAATGGCGATAGCGTAAATGATATATGTTTTTGGGCTGTTAGGTTGATTAGTTAAACCTAGCCGGGCAGCTTCTTCTTTGCTATAAACAGTTAAGCTTGGAGCAAAACCTGCTTCTTGAGGCTGATTGAACGAATCTTTGTAGGTCACATATAATTTTAATTGAGATAAGGACGCGTCGTTTAAGAAAAGTTCAAATTGGATAGTCTCGAAATCGTCAGGGGACAGGTCGCCTACGTATACTTTTGAAGCGGATAAAATTTCGTAAGATGAGTCCGGGACTAGTTCAAGGGTCAAAAATTTGATCTCGCTTGGGCCGGTGTTTGCGATACTTACAACTACGTTGCCGGATTGGTCGACCATGAACACTTCGCTCTCTTCAATAGTTACAAATATCTCAGGCTTTGCGTCGACTAATATGCCTAAAGTTTCGTTGCGAGAGAAAGTCGTGCCTTGAGGGTCGGTGAACTCAATCTGTAACGGGATTTTGTACGCGTTAGCTTTTGCTGCCGGGTCGGCTATTAGTTTAAATGATACAGAGTGTGCTGAGCCTGGCGCGATTTGTTTTATTCTTTTTGTTGCGGTCTCGCCTGATGGTGTGAAAATGTCGGGCAAAGTTAAATCGATACTAACATCACTCATCAAATTATTTGTTGGGTTGTTTATTGATAAAGTCATTTCAGCCACACTGCCAGGACGGATGCGTTCAGGGTTGAGTGTTACTTGGTCGATAGATAAACCAGGGTCAATATGACGCACGTCAATCTCAAAATAGTCGCTTAACAGGCTTGTTCCTTTATCAGATTTGTACCGTACTTGGAAGCGAGCGGTCTCACCAGTAATGCTTGAATCAACTAGCAACCGATGCTTAAACGTTGAAAAACCACCCTCAACTAATGAACCAATATTTTCTTTGCCAGTCTCGCCAGGGTTAAGCAGTAACGGGAATTCTGGAATGATCTCAACTTCGATATTATTTAGTTTTGGGTCGCGAGTGTTACTATTAGGGACGGTGAACCGTAAAAAAACATCTACGTAATTGTCTGGCTTGGCAGGGTCGGGTTCCACACGCTCAAGAGTTACTTCAGCGTCATTGTCAATAAGCATAGTTTGAGCAACAATGCCCGGAATACATAAGGCTAACAATAATAAGCTTGATATTAATAAATTTTTATTCATCTGTTAGAATCTGACCATCACGAAGCTTTATTAATCTTTCTGCTGCTTGGGCTTGGGCAGTGTCGTGGGTGATCATGATGATAGTTTTTCCCTCCTTCTTATTGAGTGCTGTTAACAAGTCCATGATTTGCTCGCCTGTTTTCGTGTCTAGGTTGCCAGTAGGCTCGTCAGCCAATATTAACTCAGGGTCGTTTGCAAGAGAACGTGCTATCGCAACACGTTGGGATTCACCGCCACTTAATTGTGCAGGAAAATGGTCTGCGCGCTCTTGTAACCCAACTAAATTCAATAGTTTACTCGCTTTGTTGAGTCTTGTTGTGCGAGATAATTTTTGGAATAACATGGGAAGACCGACGTTTTCTTTTGCGGTTAGGCTTGGAATGAGATTGAAACGTTGGAAAATAAAACCAATCTTTTTGCCGCGTAGATGTGCTAAAGAAGATTCTGATAGGTTTGCTATATTTTGATTGTCTAAGTAAGCTTTGCCGCGGGAGGGGATGTCTAAACAACCGATTAAATTCATGGCAGTTGACTTTCCGCTGCCAGATTTTCCGATGATTGCGATAAATTCTCCTTTTTTCACTTTTAGTGTTATGCCTTGGAGTGCGCGAACTTCTGATTCTTGACCTTCGAAATAGATTTTATAGACATCGTCTAGATGGATGATTAAATTGTTAGGCATGGATTGTTTCTTAGTAGTGAGATAGTTTATATAATTTGGTTTTTCCCAAAGGTTTTTAAGAAATTACGTTTAGTATAGCTCTATGCGATCAGATTCAGTTAAAAAAATTGCTCTAGAACGTATCAAAACACTATTTGAACAAGCTGAAACCACAAACGACCTTAAACTGAGCAACCGATACGTATTTCTTGCAAGAAAACTAGCCATGAAAGCTAATATCTCTATGCCACGCGTCTATAAACGACGATATTGTAAGCATTGTTATAATTACTTTATTCCTAACAAAACATGTCAAGTAAGAACGACTAAAAAGAAAATAGTGAGTTATCTTTGTTTGAAATGTAATAAACGAACACGAATACCTTATCATACACGAACTAAGAAGTAGATTAATTTAGGCTATTTGTATAGGCATATCAGGAAATTCAATCATTAACGCAGGAAGTCGAGTAGCTTCAACGATAAGATACGTTGGTTCATGTTGTTTAGTTAGACTACATAATTCTGTATCCATTTCTTCTTGATGAATAACTCCATCTAAAACGTTCAATCGCTCATCTAGACGCCTTGAAATCTTAACCAAATATTCAGCATGTATAGACGGTTCATAACCAATACCCAAACCCGAATTATCAAAAGCATTGAAAATACGATCTTGAAAAGGATTTGCTTTCTCAGCGAATTGTTCATCATAAAACCTTCGTTCAGGTAAAACAACAAGCCCATACGATTGAAGGGGAATAATTCCTCCTCCATTTTGTATCACGTAATCACCAATAGTGTCTAACTCAGCATAAAAATCTTGCAATTCTGCAGGCAAGTAATGATGAACAACATCTGATGAAGAAGAATCATCTCTATAGGGATACGTATAGGCTTCAGTACCAACCGTTACCCCTGGTTTGATTATATCCTCTAAAAACAATAATATCTCAAAAAAATCTTTATCGATGTCTATTTTTCCTAAGGCTAATGTTGGAGTGTACATTGTTAAATAGATAAAGGTTTCAGGCACGCTTAAAACGAGCGACAGTATCAAATAGATCAACGTGGCCCATGAATAAAGATCTGCAACAATAACGATTTAGTTTAAGATCTTCAAAGACTTTCTTACGTTTTTCTTTCTTAACTTCTACGCGTTCTTTGAATTTTTCCCATAGGTGACCTACAGGTTTGCCGCAACTAATACAACGTACTGGGATCATCATGGTAGATATTATACTTTATAGTACCTTTTTAAACGTTTTGGAAAGTGATTTTTTTGGGTAGAAAACTTTAAATCTTAGCACTCTAAACTAATTGCTTATGAAATTTATGGGAAGGTTTACATCTATTGATCAAAAACCAGTGTTAAGGGCGTATATTCATCAAGCAGGATTTGTTGAATGTTACAGTGGAAGTTTTAATCATGCATGGGACCATTTGATGAATGTATTGAATGCTCCGCCGGAGGGGCTTGGATCTATGGATCTTGCTTTTGCATGTGTTTGGGGACAGGTTAGCACAGGTGATCGTATTGTAGACCTTTTAGGTTATAGTGACGTTGATCCTTGGCCGGGAAATCCAGGTTTCTCGGGTTGGGTGATGATAAATGGTGTTTACTCACCTCAAGATGAAATTACGTGTGAGGATACTATTATTGCTTTGGGGAAAGAAGCAGAGTACAGAAGGCGAACAAAAAATTTGACCCAATATCAGACATATCCGCCAAGCATTCCATCTATAAGAGATATTGAATGATCATCTTGATGTAGAAAATATAGTTGTAGCATGAGTGCATTTATCCTAAACGAATCGTAAACAAAATATATATGTCTTTATTTGATTTATCATCCTTTAATAAATATTGTGAGTGTTACTTTTAAGTGAAAAGTTAAGTTTTTAACTCCGTGACCTTTTTGTTAATTATGGATGAACCTAAACCATGTATCGGTAGAACAGAAAGAGCTTATGCTGCTATTGACCTGATGCTTGATCCAGAAAGGCTTGCAGAACGCTGTAGTACTAATCCGACACTAGCAGCCGTAGTTGCAGTAGACTTTTTAGATCCTTTTGGCGCCTCTTTAGAAACTTGCTGTAATTCTTCTTATACTCCTAAAGGAAAAAAGCTTGCTCGACCTACCTCGTATTAAGTTTTTTATAAAAACGTAAGGTTTAAATAGTCACTCTTTCATAGTAGTATCTATTATGCAAGATGATAACCCTTCTTCTATTGATGATATGGTACAAAAATATGAAGTACTTTCCTCCCAAGAGCAAGCCGAATTTATGAGGATGGCTTTTGCTCCACAAATTGCCTCAGCTGATCCATCATTACAAAAACTTCTTGAAGCCATAATTTCTGCGATAGTAACTCGTCAGGGCACCTGGGGAGATTTTGTTGAAAACCTTCCAGATGATACTAAAGGGAAAATTGGAGAGTTGGCTGATGAGACACTGCAAGAGCGTATTGAAGTATTAACACGAAATCTGCAGCGCGATAGTAAATTCCCTATATTCTGCTATAAACATAACCATATGGTTGACGAAGCGATTCCTGTTGCTATGAGGGAGGCTACGGAACAAAATACCAACGTATATGTTGTTTTTTGGGACATTGATTATTTTAAATTTATAAATGATGTGATTGGATATGACACAGGCGGAGACTCGGTCTTGAAATATTTACATTTGTTATGGGGGATTAATTTAAGAGATGAGGATATGCTTGGTCGGTATGGTGGAGATGAACACTACGTATTATTAATTGGGTCAGATAATCCCGAAGATACGCTCGTTAAAAGAATGCAGGCCAAAATTGCGAGCGATACCACACTACAAGAGGTGATATGGAAAAAAGAAGGAAGAGAAGAGCGAGCAGGGGATACGAAAAACAATCATGAGGATCAGTATCTGCGATATAAAATAGGTGAACTTACTTTTGAAAAAGATAAAGATGGACTTTATTTGCCACCAAAAGATCCTGAAAATCGTATTACTAAGTTTCCTTTTGATCGAAAAACAGGAGAGTTTACCGATCCTAAAATAATAACAGTGAAAACAGAAGACGGTTTTGATATATTACGATATGGATTAAGTGTGACTTATGCATTACACACTGGCATCCGTTAATGGGAGCTATTGAGGCTAATGATCTGGTGATTCAAGCCGGAATTGCCTGTAAAAAGGCTAAAAAAGAGTTTGGTAGAGGGGCAGTTGCTGTGTACGAGCCTGGTGACGAAAATAAGTATAAAGGGTAATTTTTGTTATTCCAGCTTATCTAACACAACCTCACCTAATTCTCTTGAACACACACTAATAACGGGAACATGACTTTGTTGACCAAACGAGTTGAACTTGAAATTACCAATATCTTCGTTCTCTAATGTGACCATATAACCTCCTGCTTCCTTAATTAAACCGTAAGCTACACCAAGTTCTAAGTTTCCTTTACGCGTGCATTCTATGACAACATCAGCGTTACCAGAAGCTAAATCCACGTAGTACACCGCAGAAGAACCAAGATACGTAATATCATGTCCTTCTAATCGAGCTCTAAGCGCATGATTAATCTCCCAGCCTTCGTTTAAATCTATATAAATAGGAGTAATTTTATCAAGCGTGGTTGCCGTTGAAACATCAATCTTTTTTGTTTTGTTTATAGATTGTACAAAAGCACCTTCTCCTTTAGTTGCATAAAATAAACGATTCGTCGTATGTTCCATAACACCACAAAATAAATAATCGTTATACAACGGGTCACAATTATCAAAGATCCCAAACATTGTTCCGTACCGACCAATACCTCTCTTTAATTGATACACTTTTGATCCGTCTAAGCCGTCTAATAAACCAAAATATTGAGGGTTATCGCCAATGATTACTAAACCATGCTCTTCAGATTGTATTCGAACAGGAAGGTCTGCTTCTCGTAATGTGTCTATAATCGTCTTTTCTGCCTCGACATCCATAACAAGAGCAGTATCACCAAACTGATTTTTCTCTATTTCTTGCTCGCCGTCAACGTCTAAACGCTCGTGGAGAAGATAGGTTTGTTGTAAGGCACGTATACTGATTTGTTTTACGTGATGGATGTCAGATAACATAAAAAGATGGAAGACTTGAGTTTAATAACTATTTTCGTGGTAAACAGAAAATTATCTGTAGCTTTTTTGTCGTTTCGAACGAGCCTTAGAATCGCCAGGTTTATACATTTCTTTGCGTCTTGTGTCCGCAACAAGTAAGTGTCTATCATACTTTAGAAAATCACTCTTAACTTTTGGATCTTTGCTAAAATCAACGAACGCGCGAGCTATAGCCAGACGAGCCGCTTCAGCTTGGCTTTGAACGCCGCCACCATGAACCTTAACATTCATATTAACTTTCTTTGACCAATCCCCTGCTATTTGAATAGGCTCCATAATGGTTAATCTAGCTAGTTTAGGTTCAATGTTTGTAACTAAAATTTTGTTAACAATAATTTTACCTCTGCCTTGACGGCACGTAGCGCGAGCGATAGCAGTCTTACGCTTGCCTGATGATAAAATAATATTTTGATCAGCCATGGTTTTTTACTCCTTGAGATTTGCCTACCACACCTAAGGTTGACCATTTTAAGGCTTTAGTAGATTGGAATTTTGCAGCTGGGACAGATTTTGCGTCCTCAATTTTAATGCTACTTGGAATGCTTACATAACAGCGAATATTATCAAGTGCTGCACTGCCACGAGGTTTTTTGTGAGGTAACATGCCGCGAATGACACGTTTCATAATACGGTCTGCACTGCGAGGGAAAAACGGGCCTTGGAACGCGTCGCCACGGTTGCGTCTTTCTTTTACGTCGAGTAAAATACGTTTAGGGTCGCCTGTAATTATAACATCTTTGCAATTAATGATCGCTAATTTCTCCCCAAGTAAAGCCTGCTTTGCACAATAAGCTGCTAAGCGGCCCATGACTAATCCGTTGGCGTTAATAGTTTGCATCATCCGATAAGCTTTAAGCCTTTCTTGCCAAAAGCGTCCTCCAATACCTGTGCGGAACCAGTCTTTGAAATCTTATCGCGAGCATCTTGTGAATATTCTAATGCGTAAACCTCAACTTTATGATTTAATTCACCCGTTGCAAGGACCTTGCCAGGTACAATAATCTTGTCACCATCTTTTGAGTACTTATTAATCCGAAGCAGGCTAACCTCGCGACGGATGCGACGCGGACGAGACAAGTCTTTTGCAACACGAGTCCAAATAGGGGATTTTTGTTTTGTGCATTTAGCGATTAAGCTACGTAACAATGTGTTGGTGGAATTTGTTGATCTCATGTTTTTTTTATATGTGCGGGGGAAGGGATTCGAACCCTCGCAGGCACTAAGCCATACGGCTTTTGATAGACATCCTCAACCGTACCCGTTTGACCAGGCTCCGGCACCCCCGCCTATCGCTAGTGCTAATTTTATTTGCTCTTTTTTAAGGTTACTCCTTTAAGCTTTGATGCTTGTTTGCCAAACTCAGTGCATTTGTCAGCTAAGATTGATAAGGCCTCAAGCATTAATTCTTTAGGAGACATATTGCCCCAAGATTCGATAGTAATTATAAAATCAGTAGGGATAGTAGCTACTTTGACAGAGTCGTCTTTTGCAGTGTCTTCACAAGCGCCGCATAAAGTGCATTTAGTGATGTCTTGGACTGTTAGTTTCTTACCTGTGATCTTGAATACTTTAGTCGGACATGATTTTTCTACTTCTTCAGGGTTAGGACAATTAGTAATGGTGATTTCTGGATATTCTTGATAATAAACTAGACCGGGGCTGTATTTTGCGTGTTTTGTGCCAGTGTTTAGGGTTGCGACTGCTTGTAGTTCTAATTTTTGGCCTTTTAGTAACTTCACTAATGGAATATTAGGGATGGCTGAGGTGATCTTTGGGTCTTTACTTTTTAATTCGTCAGAATAAACAGTTTTTTCACCGACTGCTTTTAAACTGAAATGAAGCTCGCAGATACTGCAACCTTTGCCCTTGCATTTGCATTCTTTTGGTAAAGAAAATGATTTCAAGTCTGTTTTTATAGGGACTAAACCGATTCGGTGTGCAAGTATCTCATCATACATTGCGCTGTCGTTTTTAGTGAATGTAACAGATTTAATAGCCATGGCTGGCACGTCAGTTGTGATGGTTCTGCGTAGAGCGTTAGCCGTGACCTCGTCGATGTCGCGAATAATGATTTTTAACGCGTCTTGGGTTTTTTCGAGTATTTCTACCTTCATTGCAATCTTACTTGGTTTAAATACAGTTTAAAAAGCTTGCCTTTTTTTTGAATTTTTAAGCGAAAAGCGGCTTAGACTCGACGCCCACGTCTAAAGTGGCTCTTGCGACAACCGCCGTGTGCAATTGTTGTAATATCAGAAATTGTGCCGATTCGCATGCCCATACGAGATAGCGCTCGAACTGCAGCTTGTGCGCCAGGACCAGGTGAGTGTGGACCTTCGTGGCCGCCAGGTGCGCGAATTCGGATCTGTAAACCAGTTATACCATGTTCTTTTGCGCCTTCGGACGCGAGTTTTGCAGCGGTCATTGCAGCGGTTGGGCTGCCTTCTAAACGATGAGTTTTAACGACTGCGCCGCCACTTGACTTGGCCAAAGTTTCTGAGCCGGTTAAGTCTGTAATATGGATTATAGTATTATTATAGCTTGAATAAATATGAGCGATAGCCCAACGTTCAGGCCTTTGCTTTTTTGGTGCTTGTTTGCTTGGAGTTGGTTTTTTTTGTTCCATCTTTAGTGTCTTTTGTTGATTTTTCTTCTTTGACTGTTTCTTCTGTCTTTTTAGCTGTTTTGTCGGTCTTTTTTTCTTTGTCTTCTTTAGCTTTCATTTTGGCTAAAGCAGCTTTTGCTTGCTTGTCTTGTTTCTCTTGGATTATTTTTGCCTGTTCGATAAATGAAGAGGAAGGCAAAACTTCAAGGTTTGGCTCTTCGTTAACAGAAATATGATATGACGGGATTGTGATCTTTTTGGAGTTAACTAAAATATGGCCATGTACAATCATTTGTCTTGCTTGTTTTACACTGTGGGAAAGCATTCTTTTATGTACCATGGTTTGCAAACGGCGGTTAAGTAGTTCGTCAACAGTGATGCCTAAAACGTCTTCGAGCGTTGCTGTTTTTGGTAATAAACCAAGTTTATGTAATTTTAATAATAAATCCTTCTCCTCTTTCTTAGATTGGACAGTGCGTTGTGCAACAAGACGCTTTGCTTGTCTCATGAAACTGCGTAGCTCTGTTTGGCTGCGCCAAAGCTCTTTTTTATTTTTGAGACCGAACTCGTTTAGTAATGAACGTTCTGTCTCGATACGCTCACGCTCCCAAGGATGTTTGGGCCTCTCAAATTTGGGTTTGGATGATCTCATGTTTGTTTAACCTTCTTTTTTTGGACACCAAGACTTTTACCGCGACGGAAGTTGCTTCTAGTGCGCTGGCCGCGTACAGGAAGGCCTGATGCATGACGCATGCCACGGTAGCTTTTTACTTTTTTAAGATCGCGAATATCAAACTCAGTGCGTAATTTTAGATTTGCAGTAACTAAATGCTGATCCTCGCCGGATTCTGGGTCGCTTTTTCTGTTCAAAAGCCAAGTTGGAATATTATGCTCTTGAGGTTTAGTGATAGCTTCTTCAATGGACTTGATTTGATCTTCTGAAGTCAAGCCGAGTTTTTGGTCCTTTTTGAGATTTAACGTGTTGCAAACAGCGTTTGAGTACATAACATTAACGCCTTTAATCTTGGTTAAAGCATGAGAAAGAGGCTTCTCGCCTGGAATATCAGTGTTTAGGACGCGTACTAATGCCTTTATCTTTTGTTCCATGTAGGATGTCTTTAATTATAGCCTTTTAAAAATGTTTCGTCAGAGACGCCCAAAATCCTACTCTAACGCTACTGGTTGACTATTTAGGGTTGGGAATAAATAAGAGTGTCTAACTATTATTGGTACTCAAAGGACACGATCAGTTTTGTAGTGCGTAAATAGTACCAAATCAAAAAGGCGACCAGGCCGCTAACAATACCAATGAAAAAGGAAAGTAACGCTAAGTTTAGGATAGAAATTATTAAGGTTTGGGCCATGACAGGCGATAATAATAAACCTGTACTAATAGGGATCGATGCAGCTGATACTGCTGTGCCAACAATTACGTCTAAAGGGATACTCTTGAGCTCTAATTTTAAAATTATAAAAGTTAATTCAAATAATACACCCGAGATAACTAAAGTTAGTAGTTTGGTCAGGCCTGTTGTGCCTAAATTGTTTAATGAAAACGTGAACAATCCACACAATAAATAAAATAATGTTACTGCCCCTGCCTTTCGGATCACATAAACCGTACACGACATGAAAAATGTGATGAAAAACAATGAAACTATGTACTGAGTTTGGGGGCTTACACGGTTTGATGTTACTAAATTAGTGACGAGCCAAAAAATTGCAAACAAAATGATTACTATAAGGTCGATTAGGCGAAAACGTCTGAAACTCTCAATTGCGATCATCGTTTTATCACCAACGCACCTTGCGAACGCTTTCTTTTCGGACCGTTCTTACGTTTTTGGTGTATGATCGCTTTTAAAACTGGGATGGTGCGTTTGATTTTTGCGCGTCTGCGTTGGTAGTGGTCCATGCGTAACCTGTAGGTTTCTTCACTGATCTTTAAATGCTGGTAACAATCACGTTGAGCGCGTTTCATTAAGCGACGAATTGATTTTAGTTCTTTTGCGTATGAAATTATCTTCCGTTTGATACGCCAGATGCGGATGCGTTTGTAGAGGATGATTCCTATTATAACTAAACTTATTATGAGGATTAGGATCTCTTTCCAAAAACGTTCGAAGAAACTTTTGCTTAGATTCAATAGGCCTTTAGTGCGTTTTTGCTCGGCTAGGGCTTGGTCGAATTTAATGGAAGTCTCTTTGAGATAAGCTTGAGCTTCATTATAGCGCTGTTGGTCAAATGATACGCGTGTTTCACTAAGCAACTTAGACGCGTCAGTTATGTCGATATTATTACGCAGGTATTCTTGTTCTTTTGCGCTTAGTAAATCAAGGTTGTCGTATACGTCTAAAGCTTGGCGTGTACGGAATGTTATGAGTTGAGTGAGACGTATGACTTCAGTGTAGTTTTGTTCAACATGATCGTTTGATATAGTAGTTTGTGCGGTGTCTAATAAATGTTGGAGATAATCGATTGTAGTTTGGCTTTCGATAGTATTGAGATCAGATTCTAATTGACTTGTGTTTTTTCCGATGAAAGCAAGATCTGCTTCTAAACGCTTGTCTTGAAAATAGTAACCTGATAAGTTTATACGTGACAATTCTATTAGTTGAGATTCTGTCTCGATCAACGAATTTAATGCCATACTGCGTGTTGCTACTTGTTGCTCGTCGAACACGAACTCTTCTTTAATGATCGTATCCTCTAAGATTACGTTGCCGATTAATGATTGAGGTGATTTGGCTAGGAAGAAAATAATCAAAAGGGACGCAACTATAACACTAAAACAAGCAACTATTGTGCTTTTACTATGGTTATTCATCTTCTTGAGGCTCCGTTGCGTTGATTCCGAATTCGGTGCGTAGTCTGTGGTATATGTCACGTCTTTTTTTAGCTATCGTTTCGTCTTTGGATAGACCTTGTGTGAATTGGTGGATTCTTTTTTCTAAATCTGTTTCGCTAATCGTGAATGGATACTGAGGGTGTAATAGTTTTAGTGCTACAAGCCTTTTTAGTGTTTGATGTTCTGCCTTAAAGACTGCTGCCTTTTCTGTAGTTTCAATGATCTCGATAATTTTGTTGTCATCGATTACAACACCGTTTTCTACGAAATAGATTGGATCTAAGTCTGGTTGTAAAATATTAGTGTCCACTCGTGTTTTGGGTTAAATGCTGTTTATTTAGGTTGTGGAAATAATCTTAGGATAACTTAATGTTGCACTAACCAACTTCAAAAAATGAATTTATAAACTAGCTACTTCCGTTTTAGAATATTAGTATAAGCCTGCTTAAAAAACGGCCTCAGTTTTTGTCTAGAAATATCGTAACCTTCGGTTTTCAATATTCTTGTTTTTAACTTATCAAGAACAGAATTAATTGCTTGTTCAGAATTACCCGTAATAGTTGGACTTTTTGTAACAAATGAATCAACGATTGGCCGATAATAATCAATAGCTACTCTCATAGACGCTACATTCCCTTGTCCAGCTTTATGAAGGTGATCATCAACAAGATCCCCAAAGAAATGTCGAAGAAAGTGTGCTTTTGAATCAAATTCGATGCCTTTATGTGCAAGATATCCATCTAAGTTTACTCCGCGATACCATCCATTTTTAAAATCAATTAAAGCGCTTCTTCCTAAAGGCACAATTTCTTCAAGTGATCCAAGTGCTAGAAATTCAGTCGCTGCCCGAATAATCATTGCAGTTTGATTTCGAGGAGTTTTTTCCTTTTCATTTTGTATTGCAGAAAAAGTCTGCTCTATAGTATCATAGCGTTCTCTTCCTTGAATAATTTGCTCATCAGAGCCAGGATGTAATATACGTGGATAACGAATGCGAATGGGGGTTGGTTTTCGTTTCATTTCAAATTCTACCATTATTTATCTAAGGAAACAGCGTTTATAAATGCTGTCTGTTTACTATTTTAATCTAATTTTTTAGCATATAAAGTTGAGCTCTACGTTTTTTGTAAATTAGGGTTGATTTTAATCAAATTCTCCTAAAAATTAAGATTGTTTACTTTGGATATAGATTGATCATAATATCTTCAAATACAGGGATAATTTCAAAATCGTCAATAATATTGAAATGGTCTCTTAATTCAATAATTAACTCTTGAGTAGACTCATAATCTTTACAACGGGCGTGAGCGAACAGATTCCATACACCAAAAAGTTGCACGGTTTGTGTGATTTGAGATTTTTGACTCATGTAAGCCAAGAGTTTTTTTTCTTTTTCTTTAGTATATTCACGATAAGAAAACAGGACAATAAAAGGCTTATAATCAAGAGATTGAATAAACATCCTATAACCTAAAATAACTTGCTTTTTTTCGAGTCTCTTTATTCTATTAATGATCGTTTTATAGGAAACATTCATTTGTTTTGCCATATCTAATGCTGGACGGCGACAATTATTTGTTATAGATGAGATAATTTGTTTATCTAATGCATCTATTTTTACTGGACGGTCATTATAACCGTAGCTAGTAGTAGTAGTATTTGTCCCAAAGAATTTATGACCTAAGATAGTATGTCTAACCCCGTAACAGCTCTTATAATCTTTAATAAGTCCTGGAAATGTATTATTAAAATGATCAATAAACTGATCAAAAGCTTCAAAATCCTGAACAAAAATGACGGTCAGAAGGTCATATCTACCACCTATACGTGCAGCCCAATACAGACCATTTTGCTCTCTCAGGTAAGAAAAGATTTGTTGGGTTTCGACTTCTTTTTTAGCATTAAAGGTAAAAAAAATACGATAATGTTCTAATCCTAGAGCCTTAAGATTAATGATGGAACTAAGTTTGGTTATAACTTTTTGTTTGAGGAGACGTTTAAGTCGATAATCGGCTACTTGTTGAGAGACTCTTATCTTCTTGGCGAGGCGAGATAAAGGGATACGAGGGTTAACGTCAAGTTCTTTTAAGAGTTTTTGATCAATTTTGTCCATCTAAGATTAGTAGGAATTATTGCTTATAAAAACTTCTAATTTACAAAAAAATATATTGGAAAGTTTATATGACGGCCAGATTTATGAACTGTAATGGAAGAACAACTAATATTTTCTTGGTTAAAAAAACAGCCACCTAGAGAAACCTCCCTACAACACTTTTCTAATAAGCTTCGACATGTAGGATGGGAAAAAGAATATACTAATCTGATAAAGAAATTTGAACAGACGTGTGAAAATGAAGCTACATCTAAAAGATCTGAAGGTCATGTGGGGAAAGTATACAAGACAGTAATGTATGGAGCACGAGTGCCGACTGGAGAAACGGAGTATTTTGTAGATTATTATACTATAGGAGATCCTTTAGCTTTATCATGGATGAGTTTCTTTAAAAAAAAGGGCGGAGAAATCACCTATCTAGATTATGTTGTAGATATGTTAAAATTCACTCAAAAAAACAGAGAACATGCTACGCATAGGAGCAGTGAAGCCTTTATTACCAAATTTTATAAGATGTTTGACAGTGCATTCAAATTTTCATTGAATCGTGGCGATCCGTCTTCTTTAGAGTTATATGTCTTAGAAGATTTCATTAAATTCGAAGGGCAAAATCCATCTATACTCTCTTCTGGTATTGGTGTTGATTCTCCAAAAAATAGGGGATTAGTATTTACTATCTGGAACAAACGAAAAGAGGTTGGCTCGCTACAATATTATTTCTCAGAGATTAGTAATTTAATACTAGAAACAAGTACGATAGAAGCTCTCGGTAATCATAAACATTCTAAGAGCTATTTTGATTTGATTAGAAATTTCAACAAAAAAGATGCTACAGAACGCATCATAAATGCTCGATACGGTTTTGACTGGAACTTAAGAAAAACTTTAGATTTTTGTTATCAAGAAAATAGACAAGACTTAGTAACAAATCTATTATTACATACACATTGGAACAAAGGAGATCTTAAAGATTACCCGACAAAACTTGTCTCTTGTCTAAAAGCGACAGATGATAAAGAAAAATCTGTTTCGGCTTATGTTAAATTTTTGGCGGTAGGTTCTGAGTTTACATCGCATCCAGAAAAATCGCAATTACTTCAAGAAAAAAGAGGAGAAATTTTAGAACAATTCTGGAAAGAAGAAAAAGATGAGTTTGCTGGGAAAATCAAATCAAAAATGAGATTGGATGAGTTTATTCGTTATCGAGTCTCTTTAGAAGGTGATCTTGGGGAGAATTCTGTCAATTCATTCGCTGCAGATATTGGTGCTAGAACGTTAGAACATATGTCTCAATTCGGAGAAATTAATTCTGAATTAATAGAATGTGTTACTATAGCAAAGAAAGGAGGCACGCTACAATCTATTCAAGAAACGTTAAAGAAGAACGTCAGCCAAGATTTAACATCTATCGCTGAACGATATAGCTGGTGGACAACAAAAGACGACCATCAATTATGGCAGTATTACAAACTCTTTGAGCTTTCTGAAGTTAGTCCTATCCCAGAAGAGATTTTTATTTCAATCTTACAATTAGCTAATGCAAATCTAGACTTATATTCAGGGAAAAGTAGCGATTCAGTTGCTATCCAAATAGAAGATGTACTCCAAAAAGTTAAGTCATATGACGAAGATTATTCTAGAGTTGAAGAGTTAAGTGAACAATTTTTAAAAGAGTTAGAAGATAAGAGACTAATACAAGAACGTAAGAATAGATTTAAGGAAACTTTCTCCTAATCAAAACTGTACCGAACTAAAAAAAATTTGTTAATTCAAAAATAAGATCCTACCCAGATTATAACCATGTATCCATTATCTCTACGATTATAACAATAAGAATTGGTTTTAGTATTATTTAGATGTAAATTGGCAATCTTTACCAAAAGATTCTTAATATTGTTTTCATTTTCTATATAGATGGCCATTATTGGTGTTGATCTTGGTGCGACTAATGTTCGAGCAGCAGCTGTTGATCTCAAAACAGGAAGAATAACCAGTGACGTTGTAAAAGTAGCATTGTACGGTACTAAATCTCGTAATATAATTACTCGCATAATGGAAGTTGGGCACCGAGTAAACAACGTATCTATAGATACAGAGCTTGCTCTAACTATATTTACAGACTCGATTAAAAACATTTTTTCAGCTATAGATGAAGTAAAAGCAAATGTAGGCAATGTACAAGGTATAGGTATTGGTAGTCCAGGACCACTAAATCCAGAAACAGGGATTATTGGACCTGATGAGAACGCTTTGCCTCCTAATCTTTGGGGTTGGAATAGTGTTAATCTTATTGAGATGATTTCTCAGCGTTACGGCGTTGCAGCTAAGGTTAATGGTGATGTTAGAATCCAAGCTCAAGGAGAACACAAATATGGAGCAGGTAAGGGACTAAATACTTTTCTTATGCTCGCACCTGGAACAGGATGTGGTGCAGGAATAATTGAGGATGGTAAGTTAAAAAATGGCGGTTACCATTCTGCCGGCGAAGTGTGGAAAATTCCAGTGTATCGTCCGGAATTAGGTATGCATAAAACACTACATATTCCTCAGATTTTTGACCATTATGGAGCAATTGAAGGTGTAGCACGAATCCTTATCGAAAATGTTAAAGCAAAATACCTAAAGGGAGTTTCCCATCTACAAGACGGTTCTACCTTACACATTGATGAAATGGCAAAGGAACATTTGACAAAACTATTTCCGGAGGTGAACGCCAAAAACATTGCTGATGCGGCTGATGCAAACCACAACACATACGAGTATTCTTCTGAAGCGCACACGCTAGCCAAGCGAGCGTTTAATGATTATGGAACAACAATGGGAAGAGTACTTAGCGGCCCTTTAGCTGCAATGAATGCGGAGGCTTTGATACTCGGAGGAAAAGGTGGCCTTCATCTTGAATTATTTAAAAAACCATTGGAAGAGGCGCTTAGAGGAAGTATCATATACGCTGATAAATTAGAAGTTAAAAAAGCAACGTTGGATGAGAATCAAATTGGCATAATTGGTTCTGCAAGTTTGTTTAGTGATTGAGTAGTTTTTGTATTATTTAATTATTTATGTACTACGATTTAATCTTTTGATATACATAGCTAGGATTATTTTCTTCACATTAAATAATCACAAAATCTGACTTTATTTAAATGGTTTTAGCGAAGCAAAATTTGGAGAACAGTTTTCTTGCCGAAAATTGAAAACTAGAGACAGCCGCAGATTTATTCAACTCCTTTCTTGAGTAATTAGTTTTAGTTCATTGACAATGAGATTTATTTGTTCTTTTGATTTTGTCTCATTTATCTTTTTTCTATGGTTCCAGCCTATTCCAGGATTGGTATTCCCTTCAATAAAATATAAATTCCCATTATTACTTCTCATAAAATCCAAAGCGTATAGAGAATGTTTTAAATCCAATTTTGCGTCTAACTTTTCAAGTATTTTTCTGGTCATAGTTAGAACATCTTTAGGGATTATTTTTAGGGGCATGTAAACCAAGTTTCCACCTTGATGTTCATTGCATTTAAAATTTCCTTTTTTTGCAATTCTTATAAATGTCTGTACAATTTTATGGTTTATCATCATAAGTCTTAAATCAATAAGTCCATGGTACTTTCCGAAACTAAAACCCTTATCGCATTTAATAAATGGCTGAAGTATGTAAGATATTATTATTTTGTTCTTTTTGTCTAATGCATAGCATTTCATAATTTCTTTAGAGCCAAATTTATCAAAATCTATTTTATACATATTAAAGCCACTTGCGCCGATTTTATCTTTCATTATATACTGATCATTAAAATCAACTCTATACCTATGCTTTTTTAGTAATTTATCCAACTTGGTTTTAGCTAGAATTATGTTTCGTTTTGAATGGTTAGTTATTTCTACCGTGGGTATTGTAAATTCTTTAAAATATTTATAAGTATTCAATTTATTTCGGAAAAGATCATTCATTTTTTTATTACTAAACGTATAAACAGATTTGGAAGAGGTGAGTAATTTTAATTTCTTTTTTTGTTCGATAGTAGAAGGAGTGAATTTATCAAAAAGGATTTGAGAATATGCTTTACCATTATTTCGAATCCATTCTTTATCATATGTCCAAAAACTCTGAAAAAGGCTCGGAGCAATAATATCTTTAGATGTTGCAAAAGCAGCCGTAATGCCTTTTTTTTTGCATCTCAATAAAAAATAACGATAACTATCATTATAAATTCTATCTTTGCCTTTGGATGAAAACGGGGATTTTTCTCTATATTGCTTATCTCTTGCACTATTTGCATTAGATTCTGAGTAAACTACAATTACATCGAATGGCTTTATTTTAGTATCCATATCTACCATAACTCATATATTCTATAACTACAGTTAAATCTTTTGGTGTAACTGATAGGACTCATATAAACTAGAGGATCATCCTTGTCATTTTCTAATTCTTTTTGAAGTCTCTCAAGTACTCTGTGAATTCCTTGTTTATTTTCTTGAACTTGTGACATGTACATAATCCCCCATATTTTATCATATTTAAGGGATTATGGACAATGTGTTAGGATCCCACCACCCAGATTTGAACTGGGGACCTATCGGGATCAGCTGACTGTGCATCATTTTAGGGCGAAAACCGCCCATATGTCAGACAGTATCTACAGCC
>NYZO01000053.1 GCA_002687185.1 archaeon
CCAGGAAGTTTCTCAAGCACACTATAGCCGAAACCGACAGTATTCTTTGTCTTGTCTGCAACGAAATTGGTTACCGGACTCACTAACTTTTTAAGACTGTTCGGGACAGTAAACGGTGATAATTTATTGAGGTTGCCTTTTAGTGAATCCGCCTCATTTTTTCGTGCTATATACCACTGATTCGTGAATGAATTGTATGATAAAATAGGCTCGTCACGAAGTAAACCTTTACGCTCCCATTTAAAGGAACAACTTGAAGGTGTAGTAATGGATTGGCCGTTTGCATATGTAGTTAAGATCTGTAATCCACGACCGAAATCTGTGGGAGACTCGCGCATCAATAAAATGAGCTCTTTTAAGAGATTATTTTTTCCTCCTGTTAATTGATACACATTCCCATCATCTATAGGGAACGGCCCTTGGTCTGCGGTACGCCATTGCCATACATTACGATTTTTGATTGTGTCCGGATCTGGTTTAAACGTAAAGAAGTAGTGCCATTTCTTTTCAGGTTTGGTGCTGATCCTTGCGAGGTCAGTACTATAGGTTATCTCACATACACGCGGACCTTCATCGACCTTAGTTGATGGAGGGAGAGGACCTAGCTTTTCTTTTGGCTCAAATTTGCTCTTCACACGCTGGATTAAAGACGGTTTCTTAGGGACATTATCACGCTGCCAAGCAAGTAACGCAAGCTTATAATACAACTCACCAATACGTAACTGAGCCAAAGCACGGACGTTCTCGTCAGCAGAACGGTCCAATAATTCAATGAATTCGTTAGTAAGATTACCGTTCTCTGCGCGCAATTTATCTATCTCTTCTTGGAACTGTTCAGGCTCAAGAGTGGATTTTATTTGTTGTAAATCTGTCTCTTTTTCAAGGACAATAGTCCGTTTATTTTCGAGGACGTTATACAATTCTAAAGCTTGTACACTACCCAGGTCGCCAATACCAAAACTCTTGAAATCCTCGTCGGTTTTTATGTTAGATAAAGGATGCTCATCCAAATCAATAACACGTAACTTATCCTCAACACTATTTATATCAAGCCAACATTTGCCTAAATCTGAACCGGTTAATTTATGACGGCCGCAAGTGCCAACCTCGCGCCAACGAGTTGTTGCAAGGCCGATACTGCCCGCCTCGTAACGCTGATTTTCAGCACCCAAACCAGGATTATTAATCGAGCAAACACGCAAAACACCAGTCTTTGAGATGCCCAAACTCTCGCGTACATTGTCAGTGCCAATACATTCTTGCTCAGATTCAATATTCTTTGCGGCCTGAGCTAACACATAAGACTCAGACAAATAATTGAGGCCAAAAGACGTTGTAACACGGCCGAAACCACACTGCAACTGCTCGTTCACCTGGATACAAAGCTCGTCAAAGCCGGTACGTGCCAAAATATCGCGGCTAATGTCAGTGAACTCGCCGCGCGGCAAACGCTCACGAAGAGCTGAGCCTTTCTTGCTTGGAACAAACTCAACTTCGCCAGTTTGGCTATTACGTAAATATACTGAATATTCAGCAGGCTCGTCGTTACCCGCAAAAATATGATAATAAACCTGGTAACGTGACTGGCCTACTCGATCTGACCAGACAAACGAATCGAACCAACCCGAAAACTGAGGCGGGCTCTCTGGAGTGAACAAATTGTCAGTCAAGCCAGGCTCGTCTGGGATCTTGCCAAAGAAAGCGCGTGAACAAATAGAAGTTGCAAGGTTTTTGCCCTGGCCGCTCTTGTACAATGTGCTTGAACCGCGTGCGTACTCGTTCACAAAGAAACTAGCGCTAGATGAAGCACTCTCAAACGTAGTTTTGAAATTCAAGTATTCGCCACCGCCAGACAAAGAAGATTGACCGCCACTAACAGCGCTGACTAAGCCTTTTGGTTTGCCAAGTAATTGCTTTGCTTCTTTATAGATTAATTCGCACATGTAAGTTGAGCGTAATTTGTCGCAAAGCCCAACAGATCGATCCTCGCGTTTAGATGTTTCTAGACATTGTTGGTAACCTTCAAGAACAGTCTCCATGTTCTCAAGGGATGCGTGGATGCCGCTCACGCAAACTTTTGGCCTGCCTAAAACGATTGAGCCTACAATGCCACTCTGGATCGGGTCAACATTAGTTACTTTGCCGCCCATGTTAAACCGTGACTGTGGACAGACAACCCAATCACACACAGAAAACAATAGTTTGCAATCTTTTATGTCCATGAACTCTGCACAATGCGGGCCAGTAATTGATGCGGAATTAGCAACCTTATACACAGCCTTGTCGCACGTGACGCGTTCAGGATTGGCCACTAATTGACGGTCGATCTTGTCAGCACAATCCAGAACTGAGCGGAATATTTTACGCGCTTCGCCACCGTCCTCTTTAGCTACAAAACCAATAACTGAATCGTCGCTGATCGAATTCTTCTTCAAACCGATTACACCGTCACGACCAATGTCCCAAACTTTAACAGTCTCTGGACGGCTGAACCTGTCGCGCTCGATCACTTCTACATATAAACCCTTGCCAGCGAAATCGTCGC
The DNA here is from genome assembly GCA_002687185.1 of archaeon. Taxonomy (GTDB): domain Archaea; phylum Nanobdellota; class Nanobdellia; order SCGC-AAA011-G17; family GW2011-AR20. Next base: position 2,546 of record NYZO01000053.1, read on the forward strand.
CGAACGTGTTTGCTAAAGTTAACATATAAACATGACCGCCCTGCATGATGACTTCGTGTTCGAAAACTGAGCTTTCTTCTCTAATGATTTGCTTTGCGAGAACAAAATTTCCGCCTAACCGTTCTATATATTGGTCTTTACTTAGTTTTTTGTCTATGCGGTCTAATTCTTGTTTTGTTGCTTTACCATTTTCATTAATTGAAATATAAAAAGGTGAATTGTGAGGTGGTAGGTCATAGATAATGTCAGTTTCAGTCACGTCAATGCCTTTATCCTTTGAGCGCCGATAAGCGTTACGACCGGCTAACTGTTCTGCAGGCGAGTTGCCTAATCCGAATATACCGTTAACATAATCATGCTCTTCTTGATTTTCTGATAGCTGGGATTGGTGGGCCTCAACAGATACGCCGCCAAGGCTCTTAATCTCGTCAGAAGTTAACTTTGCTTTTTGCATGTGACCGTCTAAAAGCAGCGCCTTGATCTCTTCGTCGTTTAGTCTACCTTTTTCTTCTAAGGCTCGAATAGTTTGAAGGTCAGTACTTTCAAAACCTACACGTTTGAGTGCGTCGTCGCGAGTAATAGTGCCCTTTTGGAGCTGTTTTAGAGTATCTTGTTGGTCTTTGAGAGCCTTTGCTACTTTTGATGTTTGGTCTGTTATCTGTTCTTGTGAATTGAGGATACAATCGTCATAGTTTTCTGAGCGGCTACATACGCCTGACCAATGAGCCATCACCTTCTGGCGTGCAACAACAGTCTGGGGTTGTTCAAAGAAACGCTTAACAGTAACGTAAGTACCAACGCCAAAACAGACACGCTTCCACCAAGAAACGATCTTTTCTGTAGTGTCAGTAACCTTATTTAGTCGTCTTATCAAACGCTCAGTGTTTGCTATCTGCTTATCAAGACGCTCAGGAGTTAATTCAATCGGTCTGTCCTCGATAGGCAAGCGAATAGAGATGTTACTTGAGCTAACTAGATTCTCACTTAACGGGTCTAAGATAATATGAGCGCGCTGTTTTGGGACAGTCTCAAGCACGCGTAGGGCCCGAAGCGATTCTTTGGCCTTGAGGCGTAATTTGTTGTCTGTTTGGACTAAATTAATCCTGCCACGGTCAGTTGTAATATATACATTATCCTCGTCGCGCTGGATTGGGAATGAGCCGAACCGGTCTGAGTCTAACTGGACCTCCATAGATTCCGATAAACCTGGAGGATAATTGACTAGATCGGTCTGGACTAATGTTATCTCGTCTAAGTTAATTTTCTTCTCTTCTGATCGTTCGCGTAACGAACCGCCTTTTGAGACGAAATAAGTACGCTTGATAGTAATACGATCAGGCTCGACAGTGTCAATGCGCCAATCATAATCTGAGTGCGCGTAATCAAACAACGATTTACCTACAGATATTTTCTGAAGAGGGTTGAAATCGACCTCTACATTCGCATAAGGCAAGTCCTCTGCACTAACTGGTGAGATATCGATCAACCGAATAGTCATTAAACCGTCGTACAAATCAATATAGTCGTAGGTGCGCTCCAAACCTAGACGCTGAATCTCTTGCTCGATTAATGCTAAATCCGCTGAACCAGGCGCGAAATAATCACCGTCAATAATCCTTTGAAGAGAATTAATAGCCTCGTCAATATCGCCAACTATTTCGTAAATAGCTTTCAAATCACGAAGCGCTAGAACAGGTACCGGTTGTTTAGTGACTGAGTCGATCTCTGACGGATATTCAATGATCGTCTTTTCAAGCTCGTCTATGGCGCGAGTGAACTGGTTAATTGACGGTTTGAGTTGTTCTGGAAGTAGAGGGAAAGACTCTTGTGTCTCAGCGATGGTTTGCGGGATGGTCGTTGGTGCAGATTGTACTTTGGGGGGTGCAACGGTTGGAGTACTAGGAGGGGTAGCAAATCCGTCCGGATTAATGTTTTTTAAGACTATTTCTTTAACTCCAACTGTCTGACCTGGCTGATTGAAAGCAGTATTTATAACCTCAACATGTAATCCGTCATCTTGTAGCGTTAATGAGTCTAGTTCCCAGACTGTGTTTTTGAGCATTAAGTTAATCCTTGTTTGTAATCCATCTTGTGTAAACACATAATCATTGTTAAGATTCTCATGAGCTTGTAGCCACTGTTCTAACATACCAATCTGTTGTGCAGCTGATTGAATTGACTCTGAATTGATGTTTGTTAAGGACACTTGCTTTTTATCATCGACAAGATCTCTAGTATTAGTGATCCGCCAAGAACCCCATCCAAGTAAAAATTTAATCTCTTCTTCAAGGCTGCCTGTGAGTAAATTATTTTTCTTTTCGCCTGTGTTAGGGTTAGTAATTTCTCGTAATCTGACGGTTATTAATGGTGTATACCCGCCCAGCTCTTCTGTCTGGGCTGCTGGTTCATACTCAACCTTAATAAGATCAACCGCTGAGCTGTCTGTGAGGTACATTAACTCATCTTCAATGGCCTTTTTTGATCGAGGGAATCTTGTTGTGATGTCATAGACCTTGCCGGATTGCTTATGTGTAAATTGTAGATTAAAGGTGTCACCATTAAACCCTTCTCTCTTAATCTCCCAATCTGTTTCGGGTAATTTTTCATGAAGAATGTCTAACTGATCAAATAGTAATAAATCAGTATCTTTACTTTGTCTTTCTTCAAAATAATTAACTGCCTGTTGCACCTCAAACAGCAGAGGATCAATTTTCTGTGTTGTTGCTACACTGTGTATTGCGTTCCTATGTTTAGTGTACGTAGGTAATGAACGTGTATTTGCCGGTATTGTTTTTGTTGCTGCACCACTAATCCTGTTATTTTGGGTAGAAGTATCAATAGTTCGAATAGATTTTGTAGTAACTTTAGTACCTTGACCTTTAGTGATCTTGTAATAAATATAACCTTTTGTAAAATCTGATCGCGGGTCAATAGCTTCTGATTTCCATTCTTGTTTATCCCTAGCATCTGCATGTAGAACAAGGATAGGTTTGCGACTTTGATCCAGTTTATCTTCAAATTCAATAAAAAAACGGTCACCGTCCTGTACCTCTATTGATTCAGGAGTGTTTGTCCCAAAAAAGTTACGTAATTCTATGCTTGAGAGCTGTTCTTTGGTTATTACATAGGATAGAAGATCGCCATCTGTTTGTAGACGTGTTGGATAGAACCCGCGGTCGCCGTCTTGAATTTTTATGTCTTGATTTGGCGTGTACTCAACTGTTTTTAATACCGGCGCGTCTTTAATTTGTTTAGTTGGCTTATCTATGATCACGTAATAAAAGAAACCTTCGAAATCTTGTTGATTATCACCGTCGTAGGATGTGAAACGTCTTGATCCACTGTCAAGAACTATATTAGCCAATAATCTGTGACTTTTATCGCCACGCTCGATATATAACTCTTGTTTTGAACTAATAGGGATTACATTCGGTTTTTGGCCGAAATAATGGTTCTCAAGGAGTGAATCGATCTTCTCTTTAGTCACCAAATAACGTAAAGTTTTACCTTCGTCAACAAACTCAAGTATGTCTGATGAGCCGCTTGAAGAAGTTTGTGCTTGCGGGAGCCATAACGTTAGCCGACCAGACTCAGTAGTCATCTCCTTAATGTCGCCTATAGCTTTGCTCTCTACGCCCGACTTTTGCTCGCGGCGCAACCCGCTTTTCTCGCCGGTTTGGCTGTTTTCTAATAAAACTATCAAGGCTTGATTTTCTTGGCGAATAGAGGTAACATCCCAATCAGAACCCTCAAACAAAGGCTCGCCTTCTGCAACCTCCTCAAACCAAGTAGTAATGCCGCGGGTAAGCTTGATTGTTGCAACGTTAGTTGGGCCTGTTAACTTGTTAAGCGCTAATGTAAAACCTTCACGAGCACGGTCAATGCCGCTCAAGAGAATTTTTTTGCTCTTTCTGCCGTTAGGGAATAAAGTAACTGAAGTAGGTTTTCGTAACCTGTCAACGAATTGCTCGTTTGGGATAATACTAATAGTTGCACTGTCTTTACTAATTTTATCAGCTGCAAGAGTTGCACGGCCGAAAAAGACGTCCTTTTCCTGGTTCGAATCTAAAATCACCTTTGTACGGGTCAAGCCGGTTCTGCCCTGGGCGCGATATTTAGTTGTGATGTCTAGTTCTAAATCTAACTCTTTTAAATTAGCCTGGCGCGGTAGTTGCTGTACCCACGGCTCGCCTTTCTCACGTTTTAATAAAGCCCTTGTTTGTTCTGCTAATATCTCGTCTACGCGGTCAGGGGATGTGTCGTTTGCAATTTGAGCAGTGGCTAGAATCTCGTCTTGTTTTTCTTGAGGAAGACTCTCAAACGGGGTTGAATCTTCAATTTCTGCATGCTCAGTAGGTAGACGTTTTAGCTTTAAGATTAAATAACCCGGATCCTCAAGTGTCGGGACGTTTGATCGTATCCATTTTAGGTTGGTACTGGCCAAATATTTTCTACGAGGGTCGCTTACAGGCGGGTCGCTTCTAACGTTTGTCACTTTAGCTGAAACCGATGTAATACGAACATTCTCGATGAACGGGTTTAACTTGATGCCTTTTAAGATTATATAGATAGGAACACGGTCTTCTTCAATAATAGAGCTTGTGATCACGTCAGGCTCGTAATAATCAGCAACCACCATAATGTCGGTGAACGGCTCGTCATCGTGCTCAAGGGCTGTGCTAAAAGGTAGCATAAACAACAAGATTAAAATCCCGATAAGTAACCGTCTCATACTAACACCTCTGGATAACGTGTCATTTGTACGTCCTCTTGCTTGAGATCCCTAAACGTTCTTGGGATGCCTGTATGGTCTATATAAATAACTATTCTTTTGCCTTGGCTTAGGTCTAATGATGAGAAATAAACATCCTCAAAACCTGTGCCAACAACGACAGAATCTAAAACTAAGTCTTCTACGTTAGTTGAAACACACTCCTCTTTTTTTAAACCGGCTAGGCCAAAGATGGACGCGCGTGGAACTTTAATACATTGTGTGTCTGCGCCGCCTTTGATTGTGCGTGAGCCTTCTAAAAACAGTTGTGCGTTCAGTTCGAAATCGCCCTCGCCTAATGTAATAGTTGTTGTTTGAGGGTAGGAAATGACAGTATCATAGACTGAGTTTCCTAGACTGAGAACCGCGTTCTCGTTTGATTGTAGTGGCCGAGTTTGAGTTGGAGTTATTACTTGGACATCAAGCTCAAGAGTGTGCAGCGGACTAAGACTAACATCTAGCCCTGTCTGATCGATCGTTGAGATATCGTCCAGTTTAGTTGGTACGTACCCGTCAGACTCAAGGATGATTGAGCCGCCAACACAGGACGGGAAAGCATTGTTTGTTATAGAACATACAGACTGACCGCAATGAAGCTTAATTCTTGGGTCAAGCAATTCGCCTGTTTCTTGGTCAACTGCGGTTACATCAATCAAATTAGGGGTTGCTGCACATAATTGGCCAGGTTGAAGATTGGTTTCAGCCGCACTTACAAGTTCTTCTGCTTGGTTGCCTTGGATACGTACATCAAGGCCGAACTGGAAGGTCTCGTCGTTTCGCTCAATCCGGACTACGACAGGGTACGTGACCGTATACAAGAATTGGTACTCATTAATACAAAGCGCTGCAGCAACTATTCCTTCGCCCCTTATCGACTTGCTTGATAGAATGTTTCCGTCAGACGGAGTGATCTCAAGGAATATTGGCCAATTCCGATTATATCTAAAATTAGTATTAGTTTGGTCTTGTGGATTTGAGTCTATGTCCCAGAGATAATACTTATCACGCTCTGTTTTAGGATCGGTTGTTAATTGTTCTATATTAGCTTCTAATGCTTGTCTTAGAGTGTCCTCAACAACCGCTTTGTTCCAGATCAAGGTGTCACAAGTAACTTCGGTCCCTGCTAGTGGTATCTCGTCATATGCTGACAGGATATCAAGAGTTTTGTTCTCTAAATAATAGTTATTTTTCTCACTTTCGATTATTTTTCGAGCGGTTTCATGGGACGTTTCAAGATTACTTTCTATCGAGGTTTTATGTGAGGAAATGTCTATCGCTGCGTCGTTTACAAAGATACTTATTGGTTTTTCTACTGTAAGATAAATATTTTCTTTTTTAATCTCTATGTATACCTCTTCTAGTGGTGCGAGCTCAATCGGCTCGTCGTAGGTAAAGTTTGTGAAGCATGTGCTCGTGGTTAAAGCTAAGTGTGACTCTAAATCTTTTTGCATGTCTTCAATTGATGGTATCGGGTAAACTATACCGTTTTGACCTTTGAATCGCCATTTTTGGATAGGGATGCCGTAATGGTCGATTGTGCTAGGGTTGCCTGTCTCGTCTGCTGACTTGTCAGGCGCTATTCGTCCGCCTTGTTGATTTAATAGCTGCACGCCGTCTTCTAATTTTTCAGTGATGCAAGTGATGATAGTTTGTTCGATAGGACGAGCTTTTTGTGGTATTTGGGCCAAGTTCGTAGTTTGTTGATCGCGTTTTTGGATAGTGTTTTGGACTACGTAGATGCTAATGCCTAGAATAACAACTATAACGAAAGCCACTAGAATGAACATGCTAATTTGGCCGCGTCTCATTTGAGCATCACCACTTTTGAACCGCCGAATTTCTTGATCTTAACCTTTTTTTTGGCCTTTAAAGCTTCCATTAAGTCAGCTACAGTGCTGTTTCGTAAATTGAAAGCACGTGCTATCATAGAATAGTTTAGAAGTTCTTTTTTCTTGATGAAACCGAGTAGTTCTTGTTCTGATGGAAACACTTATAAGCCTCTTTTTTAGTTTTAAAGCCAGTTATAGCCTTATCTTGCCCTTGAAAGATCTTAACGTACGTTTATTTGCTGAAAGTCTGAGAAGTATTTAAACCTTTTTGTTTTATAGGCCCTTAGATCCATACGACAAAGAGATTCAATGATCACAAAAACGATTTAATTTTATCAATATGGCTGTGAGAAAATATTTAAAAAACGGAAAATAGATGAATTAATCATGGGACAAAAACCTCAGAAAGATGAAAATACCGATAAAAAAACAGCAGTATTGACAGTCCATTTACACACATCCCATTGGGACTTCTTTGTGCCAGCATCTGGTCAGACTAAAAAAGAAGCATTCGAGTGTGTACGTTATGTTTTAGAAAAGGCAACACAAAACCATCTACAAATTATCTTAGGTGAAGATACCAATCATAAGCCTAGCTCACACCATCAGTTAGATAAATCAGAAACCCATCCACTTTCATATAAAGGGATTCAAGGATTTTCACCGTATATTATTAAGTCAACCGGTAGAGATCTGTTTATTTCGCCTTTTCTACAACCATATATAGAAAGTAATAATATAGCGAGTCTTGTAATGATAGGGTACAATATAAATGTGTGTGTGGAAGAAACTATTAGAGGAGCAAAGAAAATGGGCTTAAATGTTTTGACCTGTCCACAAATACTCTTTGGATCAAGCGGATTTAGAGAAAACTCGTCCGTAACAAAAAGAACACTAAATGCATATCAACACGACGATGCAATTACTACCTACCCTACCGTAGAAGAATTAGTAGAAAAAGAATTTATACAGTAACAATCTTTATATAATTTTAACCTGTATGTCCATTGTATGATCAAAGACAAGCAAGAAGAAGACGAAAAACAAACAACACTAAAAGAATCCGCAAAAGATGACTTCTATAAAGCAGACATATCAGACAAAACTAAACAATTACTTGGAACACTACCCACAAGAAAAAAGAAAATTTTAAACGAAAAAGACGAGAACCCGTTCTTTAAAAAAATAAAAGAAGAGGTAGCCAATAAGGCTTAACTCTCGTTTGCTTTGGCAATGATAGTTTCGTAATACGGTACAGCCTTAACATCAGTAATAGTTGTTTGATGCACCAAATAACGACCGTCTTTACTACGTCTTAACGTAGACTTGATACGGGGCATTGCCTTTACTTTTTCTTCGCTTTGTTTTGTTAGCATGGTTTTCACCTCCGAGAATTGAGGTGGATATTAGCTTTAATCATCCTTTCGACTAAAAACACGGAAAAATAAACAGAAAAACCGGCTATTAATAACCTTTAAAAGTATTTTTTAGCAAGTTTTACGCATGAGTATAGCAATCATAGGAGCAGGACCTGCTGGTGCAACGGCTGCTAAACACTTAGCTAAGCACGACGACGTAACAATTTATGAAGAGCATCCGCAAGTAGGAAAACCGGTAGCATGTACAGGGATTTTAACAGATTCACTTAATAATTATCTAACTCTTAAAAAAAAATATATCCTAAACAAAATTAGACGCTTTGAAGTCTACGGCACAAAAGAGAAAACTGAATTCACAGTTAAAGGAGAAAACGTAATAGTTGATAGACACTTATTTGATCAAGCACTAATTGAGGATGCAATTAAACAGGGTGCAAAGCTTGAAACTAACCATAGACTTAAAGACGTTAAACTTAACAAAAAAATACATCTAAATTTTGCTAATAATACGAAAGAAGAAGTGGATATACTAATAGGTGCAGACGGGCCGGTATCAACAGTTGCTAAACAAATAGGATTATTCAAAAAAAGAGACTTTATTGTTGGAATGCAAGTGCTTGCAAATGGAGATTTTAATAAACACGTGATAGAAGTACACATGACTAAATCGCCTGGACTATTTGCATGGGTTGTGCCTGTGAACGAAGAAGTAGCACGAGTAGGTGTTGCAACAGCGCATAAAACGTCTGATTGGCTTAAAACGTTCCTAGCATTCCTTAAAACAAAAGACTATACCTATTGCAAAGGAGACGATGAGTCTGGGGTTATACCGCTCTATAACAGACATGTACAAACGCAAAAAGAGAACCGAGTCTTCTTAGTAGGGGATGCTGCAACACAGACGAAAAATACAACAGCTGGAGGCATAGTGCCAGGAATAATATGTGGAAATATACTAGCTGATTCAATCAAAAATAAAACAGATTACCAGAAAACGTGGCGCAAAAAAATAGGAAAAGATCTCTATTATCACTATTTGATCCGAAAAGCAATAGATACGTTTAAACCAAAAGATTATGATAAACTAGTACAATTACTACAAAAAGAAAAACCTAAATCGCTAATCGAGACATTTGATCGAGAGTTCCCGTCTAAGTTTATGATGAAGATGTTATTGCATGAGCCTAAACTACTAGGAATGGTTAAACATTTGAGACTTTGATGGAAAGCTGCAAGCTATTCGATGTAGTTGGTTTCGATCCTACCGCGCAAATCAGCATTAATCTTAGATGTGTTAGTAGTTAACTTGACAGTTAATTCTCTTGCAACCTGGTACCACGCAGCCATTAAAGCCCCTTTACCAACCGATTCAGGTATCGACGCCGGAGTGTCAATAAAGCGCTCAAGGCCAAGTGTTAAAGCAGTACCTAAAGCTGCAGGTTTCATCCATGCAAAGTATCTTGTAACTAAACTCGTATTACCTTGCCAAATAATCCTTCCTGATTCCTGACCAGATAAATTCCCAAATTCGTCTATGGCTAGATCGTTTCGGTAAGTAGTTGATTTAATCCTTGAAGGTTCGCTTTTGGCAAATTTGATACCATCCCAAACACCCCACGCAGCCCCTACAACAGGGTACACAATAAATTCTGCTAATTCTTTTACCATAATTAATTCCTCCAGATACATGATCTAATTTGTCATGTAAAAACAAAACAAAATAACCTTTTATAAGTATTTCCAAGATCAATCATTAACATCAAACCGCAAAATCGCTGCAACTCCGCCTAAACCGTCAATTCTCTCGCCTGGAGTTGTGCGACTGTCTAGGATATGAATTTTACCACCTTTGCGCTCAACGTCTAACATCAATAAATCTAGAGGCTCGTAGGCACTACCTTCACGCAAATTATGAATATAACCGTCAGTTAAAAGTAATACGTCAATGGCACCAACCTTATCAGCATCAACAACATGACTGAAACCGTATGAACTCTTCTCGTCCTTTGCCACATACGAAAAAAACTTCTCAACAATATCAGCGTCACTACTTAACCTAGTTGACTTTAACACGCTTGCAATCTCAGGACGTGAAATTACACTCTTTAACCCTTCCTTAGACACAAAATACGCGTCAGCCAAAGTTACCTTCTTAGCACGAGACTGGTCAGCCTGTTTTAAAACGTTCAAAAAGTCTTCCTTAAAAATAGCAGGACCAGCAACAACTATTTGCTGAGTCTTATAACGCGTGTCATACTCAATCAACGCTTTTGTAACGTCCGAGTAAAAAGTGCTATTCTGCATGGTTTGAGGGTCGTACTTATTTTGCACGTTCCCCTTGTGAGTTGAGAGTGTGGTTAAATCAGTGTCTTGTAATAAACCGAACACAGCAGTCTCGCGATCAAGCAAACAGATCAAAATTGTAGTGCTACCGCGATCCTTATATTCTTTTAGACGCTGAATTTGAAACAAGCGCCACTCCTTTTTCTGGAAAGTAATAGGAGAGTCTAGAGTAATACCGATAGTGTGGAATGCGCCTTTAGGAATGTCTTTGTGCTCAGACACAACCGTGCCGTTAACACGCAATACATCAGCACTGCGCTGAAACGATAAATGATCAGTGGCAATAGAAATACGAACAGTTTTTTTGCCCATAGTTTTGTTACGCTGGTCCTTGTCGCTTACAACCTTGCGAGTGGATTTAGCAGTGATAATATCGCCCGGATCGATCAAATGACTCAAATGCCATAAATCGTTTAAAGAAGTAATGTATAAACTGACCCGGCCGCCTTTGCCAAAATCAGTCTTTAATAACTTCATGGTTATTTCTTGAGGTTTATCTTCATCAAGTTCTCAACCAACATTTTTACAGCAGCACGTAATTTGGTTTCTGAGCGAGTGCCAGTACATACAATTTTACCGTTACTAAACAATAAAAAAGTAGCACGCGTATCACGCAACTTGTAAACTAAACCAGGGAACTGTTCTGGTTCGTATTCAGTGTTCTCAAGCTTCATGGCCAAAGAATTTAAGTTCAAGTCCATGCCAATAGAACCGGACGCTACCATGTTTTGAACCTGGATTTTAGGAACGATTGTGATCTTTAATTTTAATTTCTCAACGTTTTTGATAATCTCTTTGATAGATTCGCGAACCTTTGTTAAAGATTTTGCGCCTGTACAGACAACTTTGCCAGAACTGAAAATTAAAGCGGACGTTTTAGGGTCACGGATGCGCATAACAAGGCCAGGGAACTGTTCAGGGTTATATTCAGTGTTAGGCAGAGTCTCTGCCAGCTTGACTAATGGGATGTCTTGGCCCAAATAAGTGGACGCGACAATGTTTTGAATCTTGATTTGAGTTCGTGGTTTTTTTGCCATAGTATTAAGGTAAACCTCCAGGGTTTATAAAGCTTATAAACACTAAGACTATTTAAAGGTTTATAAATGACTAGAGTTTCGCAGTTTTACTTATAAACTCCTCTTGAAATCTTTTTATACGTGTATTTTTATCTTCAATTTCAACGATTTCCA
>NYZO01000054.1 GCA_002687185.1 archaeon
TATTCAATACACCCGAACCTAGAAAAGACCAAGTGCAAACCTTGTGATAAGTACATAACTTATGTCTGTAACTTAATCCTAAAAGTATTGCACTTGTCCAAATAGAAGTATCTCCAATAGTGTGTAAAGAGCTATAAATATTTGAGTAACCCGAATAGTAAATACCTAGAAATACAGATACTATCATGAACATGTATAACGGAACTATACCGAATTTCAACAAATTATTTAAACCTCTTTTACTCATTATAAAGCCTCTTTAGGAAGAAGTATTCCGTCACCTGTAGCGTAAGCGTCTGAATCCAAACTAAGTTGGTTAAACGCTTGCTCATCTGTTACATCACAATAAACACAAGTGGTACTATTTATGTCCTCTTGGCTGTGGTTTGCTGTGATGTTTGGAAATGTGCTATGCGCTTGGTATTCCGTTTGTGTTATTAATAACTTCATTTTTATTTATGGTTTTTAAGTTACGTGGTTTATGTTGGTTGGGTAACTTTCTTTTTAACATTCAATAATGAAATCATCACCGTCGGCTATCATCATATTGTAGTCTACTTTCTCAGTGCCTAGCGTGTGTTTGTTTGCTTCAAACCACTCATCACTTACCTCACATTGTTGATATGTTGCGGTATTACTTCCTACTTCCTCTATTAATGCCCCATTCATATAAAATAGGTCATTTGGTACTATAAATTTCTTAGCCATAAAGTGTGTTTATATCTATTGGTTTAATAAAAATCATTCTATTATTGTTTGCTTTTGGGGTTGATGTCATGTGGTTATATGCCTGCGCAACCATTGCTTGAGTGGTTGAAGCAGTGTAGTGGTCACCCGTTAGCTTTAATCCTGTGCCCCACGAATAAGGGACGTTATTTGTATATCCTAGTACTACACCCCAATTTCCAAAATAAGTCATTTCAACAATTGAAGGAGGGTAGAAACCCGTATGAATACCTATTGTTAAAGTGAGTCCGTGAGCGCAATGAGCTTGCCAAGACCTTTGAGTCGGGTCAATAACCGTTTGGACTAAATAGCCTATAACATGGTGTACGCCTAATTCATTTGGAAAGGCTAAAGCTCTAGTGGTTTCAACCCCGTCTTTGTCATAATATTTAGTATCTGAAGGGTCGTAATAACCACCTGTCTCACCTGTTAAAGCAAATAAATTTCCAAATACATTAGGATAGTCGAGTAAATGTAGTGAGCCAAAAGCAAAGCGCATTTGGATGCCTATATCTGGTTGAGTTAGTTTGCCTATCTCGTTAACTTTCCTCCAATAAACATCACCATCAGCTCCATTGACACCCGCATCAATAGCACCAGAATACATAGGTCTAGCGTATAGCCTTGGTGTTTCTACTCCCTCCGGAACTCTCCAAATACCACCATCATTAAATCCTACTAAATTACCGCTAGTGTCTCTAACTTCTAAATTCAAAGTACCACCGCTTACTATGTTGCCATAGAACGTGGCGTTAATGTTTAGTGACGCATCCGCACAACCATCTTCAGGCGGTGGCGTTATTCCCGTCATAGGGATAGCACACTTATTATATTTAAACGCTTGTTTTAATTTAAGGTCTACGTAACAACCTGTAACTAAGTCTTGCCAATCATCTTCAAATGTAGTTATTACTGTGCTTCGTATTAAATCTAAATCATAATAATCTGTATCTTTTGCCCAAAATGAAAGTAAATCTTTAGCACATTCAATCATATCAGATTTAGCCTCTGAATAATTAACTGTTAATTGATCGTCTTCTCTATCTTTTAAGGTAGCTACTTGTTGAACAAAATAAACTCTAAACGTGTGCTGATACTCCTTACCATTAATAGGGATAGGTAAGTCCTCCATCCACATGCAAGGATAGCTAAACCAGTCTTGTTGAGAGTGGTGTGTTAACTTATACGCTTCGCCATTTCCGAACGTCTTTAGCACCATGTGTGCCTGCGCAAACTCCTTGTTTAGTTTTATTGTTTGATTGTAACTTAGCATAATGCTCTAAAAGCTTCTTGTCTATTTTTTTAAATTTACTCACTTGAATATAAAAATTTATTACATTTAGGCTCATCAGTACCACCCAGGTAAACACTAACGGTTGGTTTCCCTTGTTCTGGTATCACATCATCCGCATCAACTACGGTTAAATATAAAGGGAATAAATCAGTATTTGCACAAAGATAGTCGCTTAATCTTTTAGCGAAATACTCCGCTTTATCTTTCATTCTGTTCTCGACCCTAGCTAATTGCAGTAAATCAACTGGGTCGCTAAAGTCTGATCTATCTGTAGAAGTTGCTACGTTACGCATTTTAAACGTCATAGGTACCTGTAACTCATAAACCACATAATAGAGTAAACAATCAGCCACATAGTCGTTAACAAGCGTTAAATCGTCGCCCGCTATTGTAGCCGCTTCAATCTTAGATTGTAAGTCCTCATATAATTGAGTGCCTAGCAAATTCTGAATGTACATGATTTGACTCTGCCATACAGTAGGAAGGATGATTTTCATATCAACGCTATCGTCAACAGGGCTATTCTCCTTTATGTATTTTTCTGATATAAATAGTACTCTTGCCATTATTTTCTTCTTACTAATCTTTGACTCCAAACGTGACGACAGAAAGGTACGTGTCTATCTGTCCCTTCTATTGTTCTCCAACCTCCACGACTTGTAAATACATCTAACCCCATACCGTTGTTCATTCTCTTAATTTCATCCAAAGTCCAAGACTTAAACCTGCTTTGAATTACTAAATCCCTGCAAAAATCTCTAGTCGTGTCGATTATGCTAGAACCTGATACGTCTGATCGCTTTTCATACTTGTAAACTACAAATATTTCGTCTTTTTCTGCTTCTTTCTCTCCTTTGTCGGTTGGTTCTCCTGAATCACTTAATAAACCTTCGTCTGTTAAGTTTTTTATAGCTGCATTATAACTTTCCTCTGAAATATCTAAGCTTTTACGAATATCAACAGATGAAGCACCAGAAATAAGCATTTTAAGCACGTTTATTTCTAATTGTGTAGCAAACTGTTCTTTATACTCTAATTCCTTGTTAAATGCGTCTTCAGTTCCAAATATAGGCACTTGTCGTGAATCTATGGTCACAAGTTTATCATCTGATATGCCACAAGACTCAAACATCTTTAAAAGTTGATCATCTTTTGACATTTCAACCGTTATTTTTGTTTCTTCTGGCTTTTCTCCTGAATAACCTATTCTTTCTCTACGCTCTTTTACTGTTAAAACCTCTCGGATTTCACTTTCAGACGGTTGAACCGTTATAGGCTTCTTTTTAATAACCTCAATACTCCCTTTTACACCGTTAAAGTTGAGAATGTTTGTAAAATAGTCTTCAAAGATTTGCTGTCTCGAATCTACATACCCATTTTGCCACCCTTCAATAGCTGTTCGCTTCTCATCAGCGTTATTGTTAAAGCCGCTATCTCCTTTTAAGCCTACTATGACTGGATCAACTCCATGACCTGCGTATATTTCCTCTCGAATAGAATTATTTAGGTTTAAAAACCTTTCATCTTGTCCGTTTGGACTTATAGGAGTTATTTCTACACCGCTATCTTTGTCCTCGTTAAATGATAATATATTGTTTCCCGCTTGGTCTGTCCCGTGTTTTGAACCGTTCCAAGCCGCCTGTATATCTCGTTTTTGTTTTTCGCTTGGCTCTCCGTTGTAAAAGTTAACTAGGTAACCGCTTGAGAAACCGTTTTTAACATTGTTATAAGTAAAGTTACTTATCTCATAATCAGCCGCAACGTAAGGAACGCAAGGCGCATACTCAGGGAGTGGGTAAACTCCTAGGTTCGGTCGATAGTCCTTGTAGTAAAATAAATATCTCTTCGATTTGTCTGCCTTTTCGTTAGGGTCGAACATTTCAAAGATAGTCCAATCAGGGTTTTTTGTTGGATTTCTTTTCGACCAATCAGAAGTATAATAATAAACAGGGTCTTTCAATCTTCCTTGATCGTCATACTCTGGTTTGCTTACTCGGATATGTGAAAAATCTATATGAAAAGGCTCAACTTTATCTAAGCCTTTATTGTATATCATTTCATTTGCAAACCCGCCTTGGATAACTACATCTTTAATTGATCTTTGAAATACTTTTGAATCTTTAAACTTTGAAATATAAGAAGATAATAAAAGCTTATCACCTGTTCCTATGCCTACACTGGAATAAGTCAACCCCTGGCCTTCGATATAAGAACACTTCTCGTTTATTATAGCGTTGTTCTTAGGGCTTGAATTGTAAAGATGTATAAGATAATCAGGGTGTTGATTATACCAATCTTTATCAGTACCATAAATAGCCCAATCAATATTATTCTTAACAGCAAACTCAGGAGTTTTATGAGCGTCGAATTTAATTAACTTGCCGCTATTCCCTAGAAAATAATTAGATTGGCTCATGTACTGTATAGATTACGTTTATTTCATGTTGTAGATACTGTGAAGTCTCAAAGTCTGCTAGCAACATTATGCCCCTTTCAATTATATCACCACTTAAATCAGGGTCTAAATTAGTGGTGCTTTCTTGCTCTCTTATTGTGTAGTGATACCTACCAGCGTTAAACAAGATTAAAGATGAATTTAAACGATCATCAACGCCCTCTGTAATATTGAATAGATTAGCCCTATCTCGTTGCGCTCCTTCAATTGATAAGTCAGCACAAATACAAGTATTAGCCTGTTTCGTTGAATCGCTTGTAAACTCAAATAAATAGCTTGGGCTACTTATCGTCGTTTTTTCCGTCAGGGTCAGTGCTACGTTTTCCGTTTCCTCTCCCTTTTTTAGTTTTATTTGGCTCATCTTCGAAAATGTCTAGTTCTAATTTCGTGTATAGTTCCTCTTTTCCCTCTTCGATTGTAAAGGTTCCGTGTGGTTTTTTAAACACTTTAGAACCTATAAACTCATTTTTGATTTTCATAAAGATAGTAAAATAAAGGGGTAGAACAAACCGTTCCACCCCCTAAAATTATTATACAATAGTTAGTCCAGCTACTACAGTTGCGTCAACAGTGTAAGGAAAGTTCTTTTCTCTTGCTGTAAATGCTAATGTATAACCGTTCATATCGTTCATTGATACCCCTGTTTGTGATACTGGGGCAAGCAATTCCGCTCCGTTAGTAATACCTGAACAATGCCAAATATCATTTTGATCTTGGTACATAATTACACAAGGCTTTCCGGTTAAAAGTTTAATCTCTTCGTTTTTAACATTTGAAAGTTTATGTAAGGTAGTTGTGAACACAGTTTCAATAACTGTTGTCCCTTGTAGAGCGTCTTTAGTTCCAGTACTTACAGAATTAGCTATCTCCTTTCTAACAGCATAACGATAGAAATTTGTAGCTACAACCTGAGTAAGTGCGGTAATCTCACCAGCTACAACAGTAAATGTATCAATATCATCAAGCTGTGCAATCAAGACCTGATCCCTTTTTACACCTCCTGCGCTATCATCACATTCATCCGTGAAGCCTGTTGTTAAAACACATGCCATATTTTATATTTTTAAAATAAGAGGGGAATTACACCCCTCTAATTATTATCTAATTAAGGTACTAAAGTAAACTCAACTACTTGATCGGTGAAGAATACTTGAGTACCTCTAGTAAACTCAGCATCAACAAACACCTTCTTTTCTGTTACTGGGTCTAAACGAGAGTTGAAATCTAAATCATTCTCTCCATCCATACCAATCACTAAGTTTGACGGGTAAGTGATAAAGGCTCGGTCTAAAGTTCTCAAACCGTAAGTTGGTCTGATTTCCATAGTTGTCCCGTAGTAAGTCGTCTGTCCATCATTACCGTTGTAGTGGTAAAGGTTAGCCGCTTTTAAAGCTGAAATGTAAAGCTTATACCATGATCTAGGGATATACATAACCAAATCACTTTTATCATCCATTTCCTCAGTAGTACTATTATACATACCTTCTAAGATGTCTAAAATATTAGCCGCTGTAACTCCTGTTGCAACCGTAACCGCATCAACATTTCCGTCTACTGGTGACCCTGCATCAATCAATTTAATCCATCCGTCATATCTTTGAAGGTTGGCTGAACCTGACCCTGTATCACCTTGCCAATCAGCAACGTCTAAAGATTGAATAGTTTTCAAATTCTTTTCGTTAAAATAAATTTCCGCAATCTCACTCGGTAAAACCTGTTTACCTGTCAAGGTTCCTTGCTCAAGTAAAATTTGTGTCCATTTATTACGTAAGTCATCAAGACATAAGTCTTCACGAATTGCAATCTGCCCAACTGTAATAGATTTATCTGTGAAATCTGTTGTTCCGCTTGCTGTTCTAGTACACCCTGCGCCATCTTGGAAGATAACGTCTGTACTCATGTAATGCAAACGGCTAGTTCCTTTTAAGCCTACTTGTTTAGTAGCTTTGTTTGCTGTTAATTCTGGCGATACTTGTAGTTCACCAATTAGAGGGAAGTCTCTATCCTCTATATACGCCGCTAGGGCTGATACATCAAATGCCATTTTTAATCGTTTTTAGTTGTTAAAAAAATATTTTCTTTCTTATCCTTTTTAAAAGGGTTGAAAGCTGGTTTTTTCACTGGCTCTTTGCTTGGCTCGTCCAGTAATTCAGTAAAGACCTCTTGAGTGAAGGTTTTTAACGCTTCAAATTGTTCAGTCATTACTTTTTTATAGTCGGTTAATTCAGTTTTTAACGCTTCGTTTTCCTCCTTTAAAAATTTGTTAGTCTTTTCTGCTTCATTAAGCTTTTCAAAAATCTTCTCTGATTCGATTCGCTCAATGATTTTCTTAACCTGTGCTTGTTCTTTATTTTCTCCTTCCATATCTTCGGTCGTTTCTTGCTCTTGGTCTTCTTCTACTGCGGAAATAGAAGCTATTACGCCAGCCTCTTCAATTACAATAGTTCTACCATCTTTTAAGATGTATTCGCCAATAGGCATAGGTTGAGGCTCACCTTCCAAAGTGGCTACAATTGCCGCACCTGCTTCTAATGCTGGTTGAACTTCCACTTCCATATCGTCAGCTAAGACAACAGTCTCGAACTTCTCGGTTTTCTCATCCTCTTGGTCTTCTTTACTAAACCATTCAAGGACTTTCTTTTTTAAATTTTCGTTGCTCATATCTATATTAATTAGATTCTTTATAATATATATAAAAATACTTTTTTTTATATGTTATAAATGATAAAACTAATTTAAAGTGTAACCATATTTCGTGATAACACTAAGTCCATCGGTACAAGTTGGTGAA
>NYZO01000055.1 GCA_002687185.1 archaeon
ATAGAGAAAATTGACAATATGGAAGTTACTTATAGGAATCTGTTTCGCGAACTCGAAGTGAATAGATGGACAGATGATATGGCTCTGTATAGAAAGATGAAACTATATTATTTGTGTGGTCTAAAAAATCATTATATGAAAAATATTCATGATAACATTCAAAATTACTGGACTGATTTGAGCTTATTACCTGATCATAAACATCGATTTTCATGGAATCGCAATGAAGATCTTGAGTATAAAATGAGTCAGAATTGGCGGTGCTAAAGAGCGAACATTCTTTTGATTGCATGGACAACGTTGAGCGGTTCTAAAATTGTCATTACAGGTACATTTCTGGGCATTTGTAATGAGGATTGAACATTGACTAACATATCGGATTTGTCTTTGAAGGGAGGGCAAGCGATAACAGGATACGAAGTGTTACACGCAACGACCCCACTGAGTGCATTTGATCTTCCGGCAACAGTTACGTATACAATTCTCTTTCTGATATTCACATTCTGTGGAGATTCTTCAGTAACAGGATTTTCATAGTAGTTTAACAGATCGAGCAATTTACCGGTGCTCCTATGAGCGGAAAGTACATAGTCTGTTGCATAGATATTATTTTCTTTGAAGAGTGATTTCATTCGGTTAACAAACGGGGCATCTGTTTTTGAACCTGACAGAATAACAACAACATCGTTTAGTTCGTACTTGAAATAATGTGAATACACATCCATGATAGATGGATTTTCCCAAGTAGTGTGATCGTTTGGCTGATTGGTTAGTCTTTCGTAGAATTTAATATACGAATTTTTAACTTTGTTTTTCATTCTTTTTGGAATTTTTGGAATAGGGTCGTTATAAGGGTCACATTTTGATCTTACATAGTCTCGGATAATGTCTTTGTCGATTTTATCTGGTGATTTTCCGACTTTAAATCGTTTGTTATATGTATTTTTCATCCAATATCTGCTAGAGTCACAAGTATGAATTTCATCAATGAGCCGAATAACACCATCAGAATCTTTACCGAATTCGTATTTTGTATCGACTAAGATAAACCCTCTTTTTTCTGCAACAGATTGACCATACGCAAATAGTTGAAGTGCAACTTGCGATACATAGTTCCATTCTTCAGCAGTCATATAGCCTTGGCTGACAATTTCAGATGGAGAAATAGGAATATCAACAACGCCTTTTGTGGTTGGCGTAAGTACATTTTCCGGAAGTTTTTGATTTTTTACAAGTCCATCAGGAAAAGTAACTCCACAGTACTCGCGTTCATTTTTCTCATAATGGGTCCAAAGAGATGTTTTGGTATTTCCTGTAATATATCCTCTTACAACAAATTCAATCTTGAATGGGGTACATTTTCTTACCATCATAATATGTCCATCATGATAGAGGAGATGATTAGCTACTATATGTCTAGTTTTATTGAACCACCAGACACTTGTTTTATTTAAAACATGACCTTTCCATTCAATATCGCAAATGTGTCTGTCAAAACTACTAAGACGATTAGAATGCTGAAGAATTAGTACATCATATCCTAGGGAAATTATGTCCCTCACTTTCCCCCGGTAGAAATTACGGTTTATATCTAGTTCAGTTGCTACTACTTGGACCAGTAACGACCGCTCATGGTATTGAATCCGATATATCAAAGTATCTAGTGTATCGGTATCATAGATCGGAATAGAACGGGATGCAAGTACTTTTTTAACAAATTTGGGATATCCTACTTCGTGTGTTGTGATTTCTGTGCGATCGATTAGACTTTTCTGATATGCTGTCCATGTTTGTTCGACAGCATTATTTCCTACAAAATGGGTTGATGCGGGGTGCATATTGATCACTTCAAATGGTAAAGAGAGAAACCGATTGGTAAGTGGCTGATTCCATCCATCAAGAACAATCAAGGAGGGAGAAATGTCCATAATGAGTTCCCGGAGTTCCAGTTCCCATGTATCTTTCTCTGATATAACTTTTGCTGGGAGTCCAACCTCGTGTACAAAACTTTGTGCATCTTTACCATCAGCAACGACAAGAGATATTTGGGTATTTTGTAAGACACCAGATTGAATAGCATAATGAAGTGTTTGTAAATGAGTTCCGTTTCCAGAACTGAGAACGACAAGCTGAGATTCGGGACAAGAATTGATCATCGGTAATTCTGCAACTGACATTTTGATATGTTTCCTATTGTTTTATTTTCTTAAATAACTTTAGTATTAGTAATGTTAATCCGCTATAAATTATACAATACAGTGAAGACGTTAATGCTCGAAAATAATAAACGTGTAGAGGATCTAAGGGATGAGATCATTGAGAAAAACAATATTGAAAAAGGAAACAAATTACGTCTTTTTTTCAATGGTCAGAAGATGGTAAAACGTAATAAGATATCCAAATATTCTATTACAAACAGAACAATTATTTTAGTGAAAGTGATAAGAAGAACAATAAAAGATAATATTCGTTCGGCAATGTCTCCTCGGGCAAACGCAAGAAGAATTCGGGGAGGCATTTTTGGGCCCCGTATTAGAGACTGGTCGTGGTCAAGAAATAGAATTTGAAGAGAATATAAAGAAATAGAAAAAACGTAATAGAATGAGCGGAGAGGATCAGCCTAATGTAAGGATAAATATCCAAGAACAGCATGATGAATACAATGGTTGGAACAGACAAAAACAACAGATGGTACGAAATTGGATCGACAAACTTATTTTTAATCAAGTAGTGTCTTATTTTTATGTTTTTTTATTAAAGAAGATTGAGAATCGGTGGGCATGGATGGTCATTGTTTTGTCAGCAGTGACTTCAACAATCGCTCTTGTACAATTTAAAGATGAAGATTATACATATTTAAATGATATTCTTAAAGTACTTATAACAATTTTCACTTTGATGATTACCCTCATTGCCTCCTGGATGAAGAAACAGAACTATATAGAACGTATAGGTACAGTTGATAAATATTTACAAAAAATCAATAAACTGATTGCAGAATTAGAGGCTCAGGTACAGATTGATCCTACCAATCGCATTCAATATTCAACTTTTCTCGAGAAGTACCGAAATTTTGTTTCAGAGCATATCTGTGACATGCCCTTAATTAATCCTCGGGCGTGGAAAGAAACCATGTATATTCTCACAAAGTATTATCCTGAGATGGTCCTAGACATAGAGCCATGGAGATCAAATCCCCAATGGAGTGAAAACATATTGAGTACATACCATAAATTGAAATATCGACATTTTTTGTCTAAAATAAAATCATGTTATTATTGTTTATGTATGTGTATTGAAAAAGAGGAAGAATACGAAGGCGATTATGATGCCCAAACAAGTATGGTATGAGAAAAATCTTGCATATTTATAAGATGGGAAAATCAAAACGATTATCATGGTATATAAAGAAGAGACGACTTATCAGAACTCATAAAAAAGCACGAGAAAAATTTGGTGTTCCAGAGTGCAAAAGAAATGAGACGGTCCGTGAAGGGTATCATCGGCGTAAATATGAGCGGAAAGACAGAGTTGAAGTGAAAAGTATATGGGTAAGACCAGGGTGTATTAAAAGACGTGGTATTTCACAAAAAAAAGGGTTAAGATTAGGGGGTATCGGACCACTAAAAAAGGATCAACTAAAAAAACACGGATATGGAGCAAATGTAGGGATGAAGAAACGGCGGAATGCATTAAAGATGGCTGTGAGAGAAAGTTCGGCATTAACTGTGTTTCGCCGGTTAAATGCAATAAGGATCCTATTACGATATGTCAATCCAAAAGCATCAAAGACATTCCATAAAGACATGAAATGGGTTCGTAAACATTATCGAAAGCATTTCAAAAGTCCGTTAAAAACGAAAAAGAAAAAGAGAAAGAAAAAGTAAATGAATATAATTGACATTACAGGTCGAGTGCAACCGATACATAGATACGATATATATCCATTCTCAAAGCCACCGATGAATGCAAATGTTGATATATCGAGATCACCTTATACAAGGGGACCATACAAAAAAAGTTGGTGGTTTTATATAAATTGTATCCTGGTAATTGCAGGTATATATTATCTTTATACAAAAGGTAAAGCATATTTTACAAAAGAGGAGAAACAGTCCCTACCGGAAACGCATAATGCGGATTCCCATGTTCCTGATTTAACATAGTGCAGATATCTTGATAAGGGCTGTTACTATCGAGGAAAACCAACATTCCAATCCCGCAGTTAAATACTTTTATCATTTCCTCATCACTAATATTTCCATTCTCCTGTAGGAACTCAAATTCGATTGGGTAATTATGTATGTCATAAGTATAATCGATGAATAACTGGTCGGGTAAGATACGTTTTACATTTTCAGTAAGACCACCACCAGTAATATGACATAGTCCTTTTACTTGACAAATTTCTTTTATTTTTTTATAATCACCTAGATAACATCGATGAGGTTTTGTTAGTTTACCGATGATTTGTGGGTATCGAAGTTTGTTTTGTTCTGGGGTTCCAATTTCATTCATGATTTTTCGGATAAGAGAATAACCATTGGTGTGGGGACCGCTTGATTCTAAAGCAACGACAATATCTCCTTCAGTAATTGTTTTTCTCCCATGAAGTATCTCATTTTTATTCACAATTCCTGTAATGGTTCCAGCCATATCGCATCTGTTTTTCATATAGATATCGGGCATCTCAGCGGTTTCTCCTCCAAGAAGAACACAATTGTATTTTTTGCATGCAAACGAAATTCCTTTGATAAAGTGTAATGCATTCGTTTTGTTTAATTTGTCGGTAGCATAATAATCCAGAAAGTAAAGAGGTGTTCCCCCTTGGACAAGAATATCGTTAATGCAATGATTCACAATGTCACATCCAAGAATAGAATACCCTATAGCTCCTAAATAACGTTCAATAAATAAACTTTTTGTTCCAACTCCATCAGTCGATGAGATGAGGCATAGTTCAGTGTAACCATTCTGTTTTA
The DNA here is from genome assembly GCA_002687185.1 of archaeon. Classification (GTDB taxonomy): domain Archaea; phylum Nanobdellota; class Nanobdellia; order SCGC-AAA011-G17; family GW2011-AR20. Next base: position 4,983 of record NYZO01000055.1, read on the forward strand.
GTATTTCGGACAGATTAAATATTCCTCCAAAATCTCCAATATCACTAACTACATGGGAGTTAAATGTACTTTCTGCATATGTTTTTAGATCTTGAACAAACCGATTTCCTTCATCAATATTTACTCCTGATTTTTCGTATTCCGATTGTTCTTTTATTTTGTCTGACATTCCGATATCTGTTCTCATATATAGTGGACCATGGATATGGTTTATTGTTTCGGAAATAGTTTCCAATGCTTGGGATGTAGTATCTCCTTTTCCGATAAGGGCAATTGCACGAGATCCTAATGTGGTAACACAATAATCCCTAAGACATCGTTCATTTTCATAGACACTGGAAAAAATAAGAGTATCTGAAATATCGTCAATTTGTGATATAAATACATTCTTCTTTTTTTCTGGGTCTTGAGGATAACCTTTTGGGACGAGATATTTACATACAGTAGCTTTGGGCTCATATTCAATTTGAAGCTGGTCTAATGTACCGTTGATGATTGATTTACAGATTTGGATAAAATCGGTTTTGAGAATGGATAATACATTCATCACTTCGGGGTCCCCGAATCGAGCATTGAATTCTATTACTTTGATTTCTCCAGATGTGGTTTTCATATAACTTCCGTAGAGAATTCCTTTGTATGAATATTTGTTGACAGAACTGTTACTGGCATAGAATTTTCTAAGATGATTGACAATATTCCCGTTGATTGTTTGACAGTAAGCAATGTCAATATCGGTTAAAAACGGTAGTCTATGATTGGCATAACTGATGCTTCCCATGCTTCCTGTGTTAGGTCCTTGATCTCCATCATATGCACGTTTATAATCTTGTACAATCGGCATGTGGCTTATATTTGTCCCATCACTAAAACTCATTAAAGAGAATTCTTCACCAATAAGCTTCTCTTCAATAACAAAATTATCTTTATTTTTGATCAATTGTTTTATGTATTGGATTCCTTCTAGGATAGTAGTAAAATGATCTCCCTGCACTTTAACTCCTTTTCCCCCTTTCAGTCCATTTGCTTTAATGACAATATTGCTTTGCAATGATTCAATAAATTCTTCAACAGCGGATATTTCCATTGTATAATCGAAACCTTTATATATCGGATTCACTTCGGGGTGGATACAGCTTAGAATATATCTTGCAAACGCTTTGTCTGTTTCGATTCGTGCATAATATCCAATCGGACCAATACATGCGATATTGTGGATATGGAAATCAAGAGCAAGATTATATTGTAAAGGGGCTTCGGGACCTATAATGGCGAAATTGATGAAATTTATTCTTGAGAACGAGATAATATCATGACTGTTGCTTAATTTTCCTATTCTCATTTGTACCCCGAGACGTTCGATTCCCGGATTATAGTGAGTTCCGTAGCAAAATAATTTATTTAATTGGGGGCTTTTTGATAGTGTTTTACATAACATATGTTCTCTACCTCCTGAACCTACAACCAATACATTCATTATTGTATGAATCTAATGGTTGATTGTTTAAATCAATTTTTATTGTTTACTGATGAGCAATAAGAAAAAGTCCAACCAGTATAATAATAACAAGGATACTGATAAGATATATTTTTTTTTCTGTTGGTTTTATTTTGGTGATGATATTTGGTATATTTTTTGATAATGTTGTTTCTATTTCTTTTTCAATATCTTTTTTGATGAGTGATGGAACAAGTGAAACTTCAATATCAAGTGCTTTATCGACAACAGACATGGGTGATATTAGAGATACCGTACTTCCAGCTATAGGTGGTGGGGGTGCAATGGCCGATGATCTAGGTAATTGTAACTGTCTAGATCTGGGAGCAGATGTGGATATGGTTGGGTGTGGAAGTCCTAATCCTAAAGCAAGTGCCTGTGCTATGTTTGGTGATGGTGTTATTCCGTGAGTTGTTGATATGGATTTTGTTGTTGAACTAGGTAACGTTGTTGATGAAGGTGCATCGCTTATAGTTGTTGGCCTAGGAAACATTGTTGATGAAGGTGTATCGCTTGTAGTTGTTGTTGATGGAGTTATTGATGGGGTTGATACATCGAGCACTAATGCCCGTGTTGTTGATGGTGTTGTTAATGGAATGGTTGATGTTGATGGGGTTGTGAA
>NYZO01000056.1 GCA_002687185.1 archaeon
CCGACAGGTGCATTACGGCTGACCAACAGGTACCTTACGGCTGACCAACAGGTGCCTTACGGCTGACCACATAAAATAGTTTTATGCAAACTTGATCCAGTATCCCGCTCCATCCTGTAATTCCGCCAACATGTTACGTTTGCGATGATATTTTTGTCGTCCTGCATCCCATCCATATACTCTCACTATGGATTTTTGGTTCAAATGTTGATTAGGTAATGATAATAAATTCCATATACCACTCTCAATATCTATATCACTCTCAGTAAACACCGAAGCAACTGTGAATCGCCGGCTTTCAGTAGCATGAATCCAATACCCAAGCCCTGCATATAATAATTCAGCCTCATGATAACTACCATTAAGATAAGTATAAATAAGCATATCAGATTCTTCATACAAAATACTATCTTTTGGGACAGATACTAAATTCCAACCTTTCACTAATGGGACGGCAACCTTGAGACAGAACATACATAACAGATGATAATTTATATATCCTCCTTGATCTGTCTCATAATTATTGTGCATGATGGGATAACTGTTACCATTAATATTTAATAATACTCTATCACTATATGTTGACTCTATCCGCCTCGTTGAGGAATCCAATGCAATGGTTTGAGTCTGTTCAGACAAAATAGTAATAAGAACAAGACGATCTGTGTGATTGAGATACTCACTAAAATCAATAAAAATGGAATTATCTTCACGGATATGATGAGTTATATTCAAAGTCACCATAAATCTCCCATTCTCAGTAAGAGCACTTGCGATCTCAACAGTCGTAGGACGATTAACAACAAACTCCTGAACATTTCCACTCGAAATACGCACAGGATCCATCTCATTCATGGGAGGAGGTAATGGGATTTCCTGTTCATGTAAAGTGGTATAATAATCTTGTCCTGCTAGATCCTCAGGAGAAAACACCACTTGCTTTTGGAACTGTTGACCATGGTCATCTTCAATCAAAATATAAAATGGAGCAGGTACTGAGAAATCCTGAAACGTCTCCTTATGATATCGCAAAAAAAGAAAGAGTATAAGAATCATTATGAATAATATCTCGGATTTCATTACTATATATATCTTCCCTATAAAATTGACACGAACAACCGTCCCGCATGTGGATCAGTGAACAGATGGATTGTGTCGTGTGCTTTGAGAAAACAACAAAAACTACTCCAAGCACCGAATGCGGTCATAAGATCCATCATAAGTGTCTTTTGAAATGGAAATACCAATGCAACCACGATAAACTACCTCTGACATGTCCTTATTGTCGCCAACTCATTGACAACTCTAGAATAACAAGAAGCATGACAAACTCAAAAAGTATTGTAAAGTACTTACAATCATTATTCAGTATGGTACAGGATACTGAGAACACCAATGATCGTATCAAAATTATAATAGAAATCTTTACAATAATGTGCGTCAGCAAAACATTGCTTTATCAGAGATCCAGTGAAAGACTAATAAGAGTCACCCATATAAAAATAAATGAATTTAAGAAAGATAATTATATTATGTCCAACCCACGAAAATATCATGTAAGAAAACTAATTCATATACTAGATGAATGCACAAGAATCTTATCAATATATACATAATAATTTTATGCTGTCACAGTAAAGTAATGTTAGTTACCAATTAAAAATTGACTCAAATAACTAATATACTTAAAATTTATAATGTTAGCTTTACATAACCAAAAATCACCTAATAGATTTATCTTAGCATACCATAAAACAAAATTATCCAACGACAAAACCCCAAAATGTAAATTAAAGTCTATGTCTGGCAGTGATACAGCAAAAAGTGGTATTCAGGCTGAAGATATATTCCGGACAAATAAAAATATAAGACATTCTCTTGTAGATTTCTTTGAAAAACCAATATGGAAAATAGTAAAAGCTCCACATAGAAGCAAATCTGACAATATCATATATTTTGCCGATGGAACCCAAGTCAACATTCAAAATAAAAAGATCATAAACATATGTGGACGTGGAGATTCATTTGATAGAAGACACATAAGTAAAACGTTCAAAAATCAATTTATTAGAAAATATCTAACGTTATTGACACTGGCTAGACCAACTAAGCGAACAACACGTATGACAAAAATTCAAAAACAGGACTTTATTAACTTATGCAATCAAAATATCGAAGATATTAAACAGTATCTCAAAAAAACTTTGATTGGTGAAAAAAACAAAAATGATTATTGGGTCATTATGAAAACAAATCAAACATTTTCTACTATAAATCTCTATATAATTCCAAGTAAAGTGCTTTACAATGTTATCGAAAAATCAATACATATTGATATTCGATTAAGGACGACCGGTACATGTTTACATATTTCTCAATATATTGCGTTGCAAAGAAAAGGCGGTAGTAATACTGATCAATCTCCAAATCATATTCAAGCAAAACTTAAAATTACCAACGAGTTGTTAGATATATGTCTGCAAATCCTATAAATCGTTAATCAGTTCCTCTAAAACATTGACAACGATACTGTTTCCGAGATAAAATAACATTTCTTTTTCTCTCGATAAAGAACTATATTTATACGTAGTATCAAAACCAAACATTTGTAATGTTTCTTTTACATTTAGGGTTCTAATCTTCCCTCCAAAATCATATAATCCAGTTTTTGCACCTGGACCACCTGAAGACGCACAAACGGTAGGACCACATGTTGATATATCATATATACGTTCTCCTTGTCTTCCACCTTTTCCACTTTTTTTATTTATCAATTTATATTTCATCATACCTTTCCCGTTACATTTTTCTAATTTGTACTTCTTTTCATAGTCAAAATATTCTGTAACATTATAATCTATAATAGTTGAGACAGGAACAATAGGATTATTTACTTCGCTAAAAGTATAACTTTTATATTTATTGCAGATAATATAAATACGCTTTCTAGATTGTGGCGAACCATAATATCTTGAATCAATCACTTTATAACTAACATTATATCCTCGCTTTTCTAATTCATTGATAATAACTTGGAAAGTTTTACCTTTATGAATTGTATGGAGATTTTTAACATTTTCAAGCATCAATATAGTCGGTTGTTTTTTATCGATGATTTCTAATATTTTATAGAATAAATTCCCACGATTTTTATCTTCAAAACCTTTTTGTTTTCCAGCAATACTGAAAGGTTGGCAATTATGAGAAATTATATTTTCTATAATATAGCTGTTATCATTTTCCACTTCGAAATTATAAACAGATTCATTTTCAACATAAGCTTTTTCTATTTTACAGGGTGCATACCAAGCATATCCATTTTCAATAAAAGAGAATTGTTTCCTGACAGTTTTTTTAATATATCCACGAATATGATATACATCTCGTTGACTAACTGTTTGCCCTTCTATTATAGTTGTTTTTGGACGAACATCTTTATTGATACCAGCCAAATATCCTAATTTTAGATATAATCTTTGTAATCCAAATGCTAAACTATGTGATACAGTTGTAAACTCATAGCACTCATTTTTAGTAATACATCCGTCTGCTGTATGATAACCATTTATAAAATGTTCAATATATTCCGTGGGAGCATCTTGAACCCATTCAGGTATTATTTTTTCATGAGCATATTTTCCAAATTTATTAAATATAGTAAACCACACAAAAGACAAACATCCATATTTAGTACATTTAGATCCTGAAAAGCATTTTTTATCAGTAATAGTTAAAACATTATCATTATTATTTATAGTAAATCGAATTATATTCATAAAACGCCTACTAGATTTCAATATATCTTGTGTCCACCCATTGCCTATAAAATATCCCATCATAAACCACATATCGAAATTATCCAATTTAATTTCAATGGTTTTTGTTTGATTTTGATTTATCATTTGATCAAAACTAAATTCGGGGATAATACTATTTTCATTTATCTTCATACCAAAATAATGGTTATTACTTAATTCACATGATTTTTTCCATTCAGGATTCTTAAATATATATTCATATCGTCTTATTTCATTATTCCATTTTTTAGTTTTTTCACGAATATAAAACGGATGTTCATCAGTACATGTAAACGATGGATGATACGCAACTGTAATATTATATAAATTTCCTGTGTATTGTTTGTATTGCAAATTTAAGATTTTATGAAATTGGCCAGTATGAGTCATTAATGTATCTGACAATCTAACATCTTCAATGTTCTTATATCCACAAGACGTTAATATTTTAGTACCCGCAACGAAACAAGGAAAACCAGCACATAATATATCAAAATCCGGCATTGCTTCGATATCCATATTAGAAATATCTCCTTCTGGTTTTAATCCATAATTTTCTTCATAAATTTTTTTTACTCTTTCATCAATATCACAAGCTAAAACACACTTGTATTTTATAATATTTTGTAATTTATTGTGATTATCAAAGGCTGTATGAAAAGCACCTAATCCACAAAATAAATCTACATATGTAACTTCTTGTTGGTGATTTTCCATAAGTTATCTTATTATATTTTTCAACATTATTTTTACTAATCAATTTTTTATTTTAGAACATTAATATAAACATGGAAAATCAAAACCCATGGACAGTTGTAACCAGAACAAAACGAAACAAAAAAAAATCTTCAAAACCACCTCCATGTTACTCTGAAAACCAAACATGTTATATCAAATCTGAATACGACAGTACAGTATACTTGACGAACGGCAAGAAAAACAAACATAAACAATACAAAGTATCCCGAGGAAAAAGTGGGATACGTAAGAGTCAATTAGATAACGATATTTTTGAATTAGGGAAACATAAAAATCTATCTCATAAAATAAAAAATGCGATTATCCGTGCTAGAAACGATAGAAACCTAACACGATCCCAATTAGCTCAATTCTGCAATGTAAAATCATCAGTAATCATGGAGTATGAAATAGGTAATCCAATTCCAGACAAGAAACTTCTTCGAAAAATAGAAAAAGTCTTGCAGGTAAAGATTCTATAAAAATTGAAAAAATATCAACAAAAAATAGCAACAAGTAATGAAAATCCCTCATCATGTGTTTATGATTTTCGAAGATGTTTTACGAAAAGACATTCGTTCCTTACTTGAAGATGTAACCAAGAAATATGGAACAAAATACGGCTTTACAACCGAGGATCTTATGGAAGAATTTTTACCTGAAACCAAGACATTCCTGAAAGCATATATTCCTCCTCCTAAAAGTAAATCCAAATCTAACAAATCCAAACAGAAACAAACATCAAAAGAATTGTGTATTGCACGGACATGGAGCGGAGGGAAAGGTTTACAATGTACGAAACATGCCGTACGAAAAAGAAAGTACTGTCAAACTCATAGAAATCAGATTTATCGAAAAGGATTTTTATGGGCAGGAACAATTTACGATAAACCAAACAGGGTTCACGAAATAAAAAAGAAAGGATATAAATATCGCCAAAAATGTATACGTGAAGTTCGGAACAACAAAGAGTTTGTCTAGTTCATATGCCCTTTCAGAGAAGGAAATTGCATATCATTATGTTCTTGCTCTCTTCGAATACGGTCCTCCAATTCCGCCTTATAGAGTCTAAAGAAACCTCCATTATACAGATTTCTTAACATGTAGGTGTCATGCCGTAGTTGTATATAATACATTGCTGTATGCCCTTGATCATCGATATAACTCACATGACAATCCGGCATACTTATAAACAAGTATACATTAGTTATGCTATCATTACGTGTCGCTACAATAAGTGCTGTTTCACCATCTTTATTCACATGGTTTAAATTGCATTCCTCTGGTCCAACTTTTACCATAACCTTTATAACCCAGTCAGCCCTTTTCCTCACAGCCAAAATAAGTGCTGTGTCTCCACCGTTATTCACATGGTCTAATTTACACGCTTTCGCCCCAAATTTTACTATGACACATCCAACATCGGTTTCCATATCACCATGCATGTCATTATCATATTTTTCCTCCGAAAGAGTAAATATTACCATCAATGCTGTATTCCCATTCTTATCCACATGGTCTAATTTACAAGCTTCAGCTCCAAGTTTTAGTATTTGCTGAGCCTGCCCTACATTTCCGTTTTTGATTGCAACCATCAGAGGAGTGTTACCATCTGCATCGACATGCCCAAACGGATTTTCATCTCCTTGTAAATACATTTCCATCTTTTGTTGGAAATCAGCATCGTCCATTTTGTTGTAGGAGCGGATGGGATAACCAAAACCATTACCTAAACGAGCGGTCAATTTTAGGGACATTAGTTCATGGCTCCTTTTACTAACTACCTCCAACCCAAACAAAAATAGCAAGCAAATTTTATTTTACAGTCTATATATTATTATTTTTAGTTAAATAAGCTGTTATTTTTATGACATTAGTTCATTTTCCCTTTAACGTATTCATCATCGCCAGACACAAGATCCGAAATATCCCATACTTTCACTATGTTGTCTAACGAAACACTTACCATTCGATCGTTAGATAAGGAATAAGTTCCGATAACTGCAGAACCAGAATCATATCCCTGAAAAGAATACAATAGTATACCTGTTCGAATATCCCAGAAACTGATTTTCCCATCCATATATCCACAACAGAGAATTGAGCCATCGAACAAAATAGGATATGAGTATGAGTTACTTACATTTATTTCATTAGATAGAAAATCGTCGGTATCATCATCCCAAACACAAACTTTTTCGGCCAAAACTGAATATACACCAATCGTATTACAATCATACGAAGGATATGTCGTATCAACACCTATCGTGGACTGGAATGTATGTAAAAGAGTCCCATCGTAGATATCGAAGATATTAAATACACTATCATCATGTAAACAAACAATTAGTATATCACCATTCCCGGATATATTGGCTACTATTTCCGAACAGGCCATCTCATTTTCTATCGAATACATCATTTCTCCAGAATCTGTATCCCATGCTCTAACAGTAAAATCATAACCACTGCTTATCATGATCTTACTATCGGGAGTTAGAGCTAAATAATGAATCGACTCTTGATGCCCTACGAACAGATGAAGCACTTTCTTTTGATTGATATCAATAATTTTGCTATTGTTACCATTATCTGTATATGCGATTCTATTTCCATCTGGGAAAATAACTGGCGGTACTTCAATGCTTATATCCTCAAATGTATGCAATAATGTTGATGGGCAAATATTCCAGAGTTGAATTTTATCATCATTAAACTCTTTAAGTAGTTTTGTTCCATCAAACGATAAGGTACACCCCATCAAACAATGACTATCATCAATCTTCCACAACATTTCACCAGTAATAGCATCCCATATTTTTCCTCCTCCACTGGATTTACCAGTAGCAATCTTGCTCCCATCTTGTGATACAAGGATATCACAATCAAGGTCAGGATCAACAATCGTTAACAGAGACTCCATTAGATTCGATATTTCAGCGTTACAACTGCGTTTTATTTTGCCCCCCACTCACAGCCAGTCAATTTTTTTGACACCCCTTTCACTAACTTTTTTTTTCTACATAAATAAAAATAGCAAGCAAATTTTATTTTACAGTATAGAATTTTTATAATACAATTAAACATAACTTTCTGATATCCTATGAAATTGTGTGAGTAATTCGGATATCATAGTTACTTCATTTGGGTCTTGATCCATTACGCTACGATCAAACATTCTCTCGAGAACTTCAACAACATTACCAGCAATCTCTGGGGTCATGAGAAACGTATGATCGATAATCGATTCTCTTGTTTCTTTATCAACACTTTTCATATCATGAATAGAGTATTGGTTATCATCATCTTCATTTGGGGATACAAGAAAATAGTTAAAATCCTCTACATCCCGATCATCATCAAATGGAGAATTATCCGATTCTGGACTCGAACTTGACACGTCATTGGATTCTGAATCTGAATCGGATTCATGATATCTTATTGACTCTTCTTCTGGATAAGTCATGACCATAGCCATCTTACACTTGTTAGCTGTTAGCACCACAATCTCCCCAGTAGGAAAAGCAATTTTTTGGGCGATCTATCCATCCATGTTCATCACCAGTTCTTGTTCAACAATAAACTTTTCACCTTCATATTGCTCATCAAAAGTGAGCTTTCTTACCTCTTGTCCACGTTCCTTACATTGATCTGCATATTTTTGTTTTTCAAGATTACGCAAGCAAAATTGGTAATCTAGAGAAGTGTCAAAACGCAATGCATCTGTAATATCTGTTATCATCGAAACCATTACATCACTATCGTTCATCATCCTACAAATTGCATCGATAGAAAGAGAATCTACAATATAAGAAGCATATACCTGCTCCTGATCCACATATTCTGAAAGACGCTCACACAATTGGCTAATCAATTGATCCTGAGGCAAACTTCGGATCACATCACTATGATTTCGTATATTCTTAGCACATTGCTTCTTATAAAGAGTATGGGTATTATGTCCCAATAAACCATTTTTAGTTTTCTTATTTTGTAAATGAGATTTCCTCATCATTGAATCATACAGAAAATCGATCGCCTTATGAACTTCATCAGATCGCCCGTGAAAGACAAAACTAGGTAAAGGAATTCCCCACATAACCGGTAGACTGTACGTTTGTCGATCTACAACAACTGTACCTTCTTGCCAAGTCTGGACATGAATATGAAACTTTCGGGAAACATGCTTGATCTGTTTTCCTCGATGACCAATTAACATTCCCATATATGACTTAGGGACCATGACACGGACTCTTGTTTGTTCTTCAGAATCTGTAACAAACTCGAGATTGTCCAGATAAAGGGGGCAGTCTGTCCGATACAGATAACAATTTGGGGGAGAAATCACTTGGGGCTGAAAACGCTCCATACGTAGGGTTAGTTTAGCACCAATCCAAAAGCAAATCAATTTTTTCCCTCCACAGTAATATAAGCAGTTTTTGCACTATACTATGGAAACAGAATATTACCCATTCCACAAACCCATGATGTATGGTAACATGAATGCAATACTCTCATTCGCCATCCTCGTGTGAACCCCTTAAATCCGTATGTTTGATAAATATCTTTAATCACAGACATAAAACCTCGATTAATATTGGAATGTTTTTGAGATTCTGCAATACAGGTATCTATAGGTGCCGATACAGAAGACAAGATCCCTGCTCCAAAACCACAAAAAAACAAATCTAAACTGGACAAATGGTGACCACGATAATTCCTAACAGCATCTTGAATAAAGTGAAAACTTAAAAAACGTAATCCCCAATCAATCCCTCTTCGGAGCAACATTGGTTTTAGTCCATTAAAAAAAGAGTTAATTCCACCTTTTCTATATGCTTCCCGAACAACACCAAACGAAGTGACCTCGGTACTTTTCGCAGGGTGAGTCATCATCATCGTCTTGAATCGTTGCGTTGGTGTAACAAAGATAGCTTGGGCCATACCACTTAAAATCCCTGAGAATAAACTGATACGTAGATCAGTCATATCTGTATTGTTTTTCATAAGATACATAGTTTCGGATTGGACAAATAAAACAGGTAATCCCCTTGATGTTTGGATCAATCCCCAAGGAACCAGTCCCAAATAAAATCCACGAAAACGATGTTTGTTCCATAGATGATTTACTATTTGTCCATAACTACGCATGGAAGATTGTTTCATAATTTTTAACGTTTCCATATAATATCCTCCAGTCATCATCTCGCAAAACATCATTGATGGTCCAACCAGTATTTTTTCATATTGTGGCATTCCTTCTTTACCAATGACGAACATAATTAAAATAACAAAAAATAAACGTAAGATTACACATCTACCAAGAAGACACCAAGAAAAAGCACATATAATCATAGCCACATCATCCAGTTAATCGAACAAATAATATCATATTTACTTATTTTGTATTCTTTGATTTCATAACAAAGTTTCTCCGGTAAGTCTATTGTAATTTTCTTTCTTTTTGGGACAATATCGAAGACCGCAATTTCTTCATCTGTTTTTTTATTAAGCGTAAAGAAATGTAACGCTCTCTTTTTTTTTAGTTTTGGAAATTGAACATTCATCACAAGTTGGAAATTGAACATTCATCACAAGCTGGAATATACAATTGGAACAAAAGAGTCCATCAACATCTGTAACGATATAAAAATCATCATCATTGAAGTAACTTACACAAAAATCAACTTCTTCATTTTTAATCATTGCGACTAATCCAAGCAAGATCGAAGTTGCATCAACAGTCTTCTCTTGTGGAGGACTCGACACAGCCCCAGCCCCAGCTATACCGATTGTTTGAGCTTGGTCTGCATCCGAATCTGATTCAATAATATATTCATTATCGTTATAGATCTTATCATAGCGATTCAGACGAGCAAGAATTTCGTTATCATCCATTGTCTACCGACTTCGATTGATACATTATAAAATCAATTTTATTCCTCCTGTTTCCACTTATTTACAATAATACCAAAAACAAACAGGTACAGGTTTTGAGATCACTTTCTGATACAGATATGAGCCATCACCGGCATAACGGGTCACCAACACTTTCTGCATCCTTGGATGATAAGCTGGAACTCTATTGATATTTTTGTAAGAAATCCTACTACTCTTGATCAACGGCTGTTCAATATCTGTATAAGGAAGATCGCAACCATTACACCAACATCTGTTCTTTCCGAAGAAACATAATGCTTCATACATCATCCAACCAACAGTAATAGCAACAATTGTCCCAATAATCGCATACCCAATATCACTCCACACAGAGGACGACGACGAATGATACGTCGAGTTAGTCATATAATTAAAAACGTGCAACACCACCAAATAAAATCAATTTTCAGTACCCAATAAGAACAAAGGCACTTCTTATTTTGCTGTGATTCAGTTCATGTGACCTTTACAATACTCATATTCAATAATCGGAGAATCATCTACTAAGACCGAATTACGATCAAATGGCCTATCACAAATTGCATTTTCCATCCTAGTATTACTTTGTATAAGATAATCCATTGTAGTTTTATGAATTTGTTTGCATGGAGTCCCATTTATATAGAGAGTTCGTAATTGATTCACCCCATCAAAAACATTATGAAATAATCTAGTAATCGGATTATATGCCAAAGATAAGAATATAAGTTGACTACAACCATCAAATACTCCTGAATAGAGCTCAGTAATTTTATTATCATCCAAAAGCAATACAAGAAGACATCTACAACCGTCGAATGTTCCTGGAAATAATTCAGTAATCTGATTACGCACCAAAGACAGACTCTTCAACTGTTCACATCTACTAAATATCCCCATAGGTAGCTCAATAATTCGATTACAATTCAAACTTAGTTTTTTAAGTTGTCTACATTGCGAAAACATATTTGAATATAATCTAGCAATTTGATTCCTATATAATCTTAATTCTACTAAATGAATACATTTATCAAAAGCAGAAGGAGAAAGTGTTGTAATTGTATTATAATTCAAATATAATTCTTGCAATTGGTTTTCTACATCAAATATATCTGAAGGCAATGTACTGATATGATTATGACTTAAATCCAGTTTTAGAAGTTGATTATATCCATGAAACGTACCTGATAACAACTTAAAAATCATATTATTATTCAGATGTAATATGCGTAATTGCGGACATCCATTAAAAATTCCGGGGGGAATTTTAGAAATTTTGTTATTACTTAAATCAATTGTTTGAAGCTGTACACAACCATCAAACACACCTAGAGGAAGTTGATAGATGTCTTTGTCCCTTAAATATAATGCTTTGATTTCGCTTCTCCGACGACCAGTCTTTGCAATTGCTTGTTCGATAATTGTCCGGGAATTCATTTAACATAAAAACGGGGCTATTTTGTTTCAATTTTTCAATATCTTTATGTATTTACCCTCATGACTATATTTTCAACTTCAGCCAACAAAATTGACTTGCCAAAACGCTGACCAAATAACAGACGAAATGGAACCCCAAAGAGTTGCAGACCCGCCACAGCACAACAATGTTAACCAGATAGACCAACAGATGATCCTCCAGAAAATGATTGCCCTTCAGTCTCTAATAACACACCTGAGACCTGAACCTGATTCGCCTTCTCCGGCATCATTTGAGGATTTGATGACTTTCCTCGGTGTACAGAATGGCTGATTCATCTAAATCACAATAAACAAACTAAAAAAACACACACACTCAAACATTTTTCTTTTTTTTTTTAGTTGTAAAACATTTCTAGATAAAACTGAACCAACAAGCCTCATCACTACCATTGTCAAACAAACCCACCCAATGTGAGTAATATCCATTATGACAATTACTAAACACTATATTGACACTATCGCTCCCTGCCCAACTGAGACGCATAACAACTTTGGTCAACACATTACCATTGGACATGTTCTCGTGGGACATCAAGACCTGAATAGATAATGGACCAGAAACGACATCAGATGTAAAAATGTCCTGATCGTATTTATCCATACCCACCCTCATCTCCCAACCAAGACTCTCACGACATTTTTGCTGAGTATCAAGCACAAATCTGAAACTCTCATCAGTATCAACTGATATCAGGTAAGATGTCTCCTCATAAGTCTCTGTTTTGACGATAGTCAGCTGACTTAGCTTTGGCTGTGTATCATCCCCATCTGAATCGGCACCATCGGTATCTGAGTCATAGAATGTAGGGGAATCAGACGGAGCACCATCTGTGCTGGCAAGCCCAAGCATCTTCGAGAACACAACCTCCATCACTGATTTTGGGATTTTGGATGCAAAACAATCCTTAAAAATCAAAGTCAATTTTTTCTCGTCTTGGGAAAGAAGATGTTACTCTTACAAAAGCAAAAAAGCAGGCATATGTTTTAGTCTTTTTCTTATTTAGTTCATCTGACCCTTACACTGAACATCATCTAAAATCCACCATAAATCAGGCAGAGATGGGGCTTTTGGCCGAATTCGAATCCTATCAATCAAATGTTGCCCCACCTCAGAAAGATCTTCCATCGATCGAAAATCAATGAATTTCAAGCAAAGACAATGCTTTTCAAGAGCAACCAAAGTCTTATCACCAACATAAGGATAATCAAATACAAACACTTCAAGCCCACGACAACTCTTGGCAAGAACAACAGTGGAAGCATCTGTGATACCGTAACAACCAAGGACCGAAACAACTGACAGTCCAGGACAATGAGTTGCAAGTGCAATGAGACTTCTATTGCTAAGCTGAATCAGATTTTCAAGACGAATCTCCCTCAGATTAGGACAAGCCTTCGCCAAAGCAATAACTGGATCATCAGTAACCATAGGATTTAGATTACTAGCCCCAATACAGACAATGCGGAGATTCGGACAAAATCGTGCGAGTGCGATGACAATCGCGTCTGTGATCACTCTTCCTCCAAAATCGATCTGACTCAAGGTTGGACCATAAGCCCGAATCAGATTGATCATCCTATCAACCCCTGGACCATCTCTTAGATTTAGCCAACGATCCATGATGTAAGGGTCATAGTCAAAAATCCTAGGCACATCTAGGCTTCCAGAACGCACCATATCATCAATGTCTGTCTCTCTCAGCTTACCCAGCAAATCTATACTCAGGAAACACTGACGCACTTCGTCTTGATTGTTCATCTTAATTTGAAGACTTTTCCCGTCTGGTGTACTGAATGTAAGCATCCTACCGATTTCAATTTTATTCGCGAGTGCCTGAAGATAATCCTGTCACTCTTACAAACGCAAAAAAGCAAGCACATTTCTTTAATTTTTTTCTTATCTATCTAGTTCATCTGACCTTTGCACGGAAACTCCTCTATTATTCCCCCGGTTTCACCACCTCCGCCTAGGATCCACCAAAATTCTTGGGAAGAGGAGGGGGTATTGGACAATCCATAATCTCTCTTAATCAACTCATCCCCATGCTCAAGCTCAGGATACAAGTGAATCTCTCTTGTTTCAACACTCTTTTGTGCCTTGGCTGGTTCCATTCCAAAACCATCGACAAGAATCTCAATCGCCCTTGGTAGATCGCACATCTTTCACTTTGCTGTTCAGCGTACTCCACAGGCCAGTCACATTTATAATCAATTTTTATGATAAAATTGATTTTGTACCATCCAATCCGTACATTATCTAAAGCAAAAAAACAAGCAACCACACACAAACAATGCAAATACAAAGGGTAACATTTGAATCTTAAATTACAATGTGTTTTGGTTGGTGGACATGTTTCTTTTTCTTTTCACTAATCTTACCAAATATGTCGACCTTTTGAGGATTCACCGGTTTTACGTTGGCTTCTGTTGAAATCTCAGAAAGTCGACGAAGATAACTATAAAACTGATACGGATATTTCTTTTTGGGATGGTTCTTGAAATACGAATCCATGTTGTCATCATTGAGGATAAACCTCTTGCGGATAGGAATATCTTCTATCTCCCCGGTTTTTTTGTTTTTTCTTTTTCTGGAAAAGAGAGCAATCACAACATAACATCGGTCATTGATCTTTTCGGCTTTTCCAATGGGAATGTCTCCCCGATAAACATAAATCCCTCCAGAATAGACATCTCCACGTAGAGTCAGATCTCTTGGCGAGAAATACCAATTGATAAACGCCATCGCTACAATTATAAACCCATTCATACCAAATCAATTTTTCTTTCCGGCTCCCAAAAGAAAAAAAGCAGGCAAGCACACACACACAATGGTTTGTTTTTCAGTTCATCTGACCTTTCAAGAGATGTTGCATACTATCATTTTCTTTTTGAATGCGATCCTCTTTCTCCAAATCATATAGCCTCTCCAGTTGACTCTGATAAGTACCCATGTCATCCGTAGATACACATGTCGAAAGCAGATAGTTCATAGCCGTATTACCCCGTTTGTCCATATGACTAGGGTTTGCATCAGCAAATTCCGCAATGGATATCGTGGTCCATCTATCAGTTTCACTGTCTGCCGCTACGATAAGGGCCGTTTGACCCGCCTTATTCACATGACCGGCATTGCATTCATCGGGGTAATATTGAACTATATGTTCGATAAGTCGATCATGATAACCGTCCCTAGCAGCAAGAATAAGGGCTGTATCGCCATCCTTATTCACATGATCTAACTTACATGTTTTCGCCTTCAGGTCTTCCAGCATGAGAATCGCAAGACCTTCGTTGTGATTTTTAATTGCAACCATAAGAGGTGTGTTTCCATCTGCATCAAGATGTGAAAACGGGTTGTCCCCCCCTTTTACAAATAATTCTCTCTTCTTCTCATAATCGGCATAAGTCGCCATCTGTTGCTGTTGCGACACTGACCGTTCAGTTTGTTGTGATACACATGCTGTGTTTGTATCAAGTCAATTTTATTCGTAGATAAAGCAAAAAAGCAGGCAAGCAAGCGTACACAATACAATACATAGCTTTTTTTTTTCTTTCAGTTCATCTGACCCTTCAACGAAACCATCGGCACTTTGGAAACCCACCAGAAATCTTTCAGAGGAGGAGGCTTGGGTCGGTCACAGATCTCCTTTGCAAGCCGAATCCCTATCGCTGTCAATCCACTAAATGGGGTGTTGATTTCCGCAAGATACGGACAATACTTCTTAAAGATAACGATGGTGGGATCTCCAATGTGGAAACAGAATAGGATATTGACCGCTTTCAATCCCTGACAACTCTCTGCAAGAACACACATCCCCTTGTC
Source organism: archaeon (assembly GCA_002687185.1). Taxonomy (GTDB): domain Archaea; phylum Nanobdellota; class Nanobdellia; order SCGC-AAA011-G17; family GW2011-AR20. Next base: position 15,757 of record NYZO01000056.1, read on the forward strand.
CGAAATGCCCAAACATTCCACCACCGAAAAAACTTCCAACCCAGGACAATACGTCGCCAATGCAATGACACTCTTGTCCGTAAGCCTCCGACAACCATCAATCCGAACCAAACTAAGATCGGGACAACTCTCTGCAAGAGCAATAATTGACTCATCAGTCACATTAACATTTCCCCCATCATCGGCATCAACCCCAATATCAATCGATCGCAGATTCGGACACCACCGTGCAAGTGTCCGAATAAATCGATCCCCAACACCAAAATCAGCAAAATTTGCCTCAATCAGACTGTCTCCACAAGACCGAACAAGCTCCTCCAAAAGACTATTATCTCTGATTCGCATCCCAGCCTCTGGAACAAAATGGAGATTTCCAGAGACAATCTGCTCTTGTGCGTCATCGGCATCCACGCCAAGTTCGATCAAAATCTCAATCGCTCTCTCCATGTTGTTCATGTTCGTAAGATGCCTTCTTTCACCTCCTGTCTGGCGAGTCAATTTTATTTGTAAGCACCAAAACATGACATTCTTACTCTTAGATAAAGCAAAAAAGGCATTGTTTTTTGGTGTTTTGTTTTTTAATACGCAGACACATAGATGAAACATAATCATATTTAGACGCTTGAGCTTGGGCGTGGACGAGCAAGAAACTTCATCACCGATTGAGGAAGATCAGACTTAACGAGTTCACCATCCATAAAGACATTTCCCGTGTAATCGGATAGAGTCAAACTCTCTATGTCGACACCCTTCTTGCGATGGAAGAGATGATTCGAATCCTTGACATGCCAGTACTTCTCCTGATCAGCAAGAATACGGCCAAACAAGATATCCGAACCCTTCATATACCAGAACTTCTTCTTACCCTTCCGAACACAGCAAATCTTACCCTTCCGAAAAGGAACAGGCTCTGTCTCTGCTGGAGGAGGATATTCTGTTCCTGACCCATTCCATTCTGGAATAGGAGAAGTGGTCTCAACTGGAACCACCTCCTCAGTGTCTGGAGCATATTCCAAGGTTTGAATCGCAAGAGGAGAAATCTCTACAATCTGCTCCGTCTTCGGTTCAGAGCCATCAGAAGAGTCATCGGTGGGCAGATCTTCAACCACCTTCTTTACGCCAACTGATCCCTCTTCTGTCGAAAGTGTATCCCTCTTAGCATTCTCAACCCCAGCCAATCGCTTGTACTCCTCCTTTTGAGACTTGGAAAGAGCTCGCCACATCTTTGCGATGATCCTCACAGCATCCGTTGCAGGAATCTTTGTTCCCTCTGGATAGAGAGTTGGATTGTCTCCCCGCATCTTCTCACGGACACTCTTCATGACCTTCTTGAAGAAGTAAGTGTACCCCGTAAGTCCACGCTTCTTGCCGTTCTTGCTCTTCCTCCGCTTCTTCTTTGGCTTTCCCTGTGGAGAGATAGCAAATCCATGCATTCCCTGGGCACAGAAGATCTTGGTGAGCTCAGAAAAGAACATCATGATGAACATATTTGAGGTTTCACCCTTCCTCTTTCCAGTGCACTTCTTGCTCAGACACCCAGACGACATGACAATGGTCGCCAAATGCTCTGCACTTGTGGTGATTGCCTTCATCTTAAGAAAAATCGCATCAGCCATTCTCAAAGAGGTCAGTTGGTTTGGTGCTGCTTCTCCCGCTGAGAGGCCAGTCAATTTTATTTGTAAGCACCAAAACATGAAACGATTCATCTTAGAAAGCAAAAAAAGGGCGTTTTTCTTTTTTGTTGTTTAATAGCAGTCAAAACACGAACACATCAAGTTATTTACTCTTAAATCTACTCAGACTCGGAGGAGGAAGAAGACTCCGAGGACGAAGTATAGTCAGGATCATCTTGAATAACAAGCTTCTTTCCCAAAGGCATTGGCCCACCCGTAGGAATAGGATCAAAGACTGCTGGCTTTGTAGGCTTCGAAATCCCAGCCTCCTCATTCATTGCCTTTGCACGGGCAATGTACACGTCCTTCTGCTCCTGGGTCAAACCCTTCTTCCAACGAGGCCCGATGATCCGCATCACCTCTCCACGCTTGATCTTGGATATAACAATGTTTCCATCCTCGTCGACTGTCTTCACAGAATAATCCTCAAGATACTTCTTTACATATGCGTAACTCTCACTCACAAAGAGAGAGTATCCACTCTTTCCCCGCTTCTTCCGAGGCTTCCTCCGCGACTTGATTGGAGCAACACCGTTTCCGCCATTGACTTGTGTAAGAAAGACAACAAGCTCAGATACAATCTTCTGAAAACCCGTCTCATCACAAAACGCCTTCCGAAGACAACCCAGAGAAAGAAGCTTCGTTGCCATCCCCTCCGCGATTATAACATTCATCTGGCTCTTGAAAAAGGCGAGCTTTGCACTTGCCATTGTTTGTATGGCTGGTTGGTGTTGTTCATACCGTATGTTTTCCCAGTCAATTTTATTGGCGTCCTCACCCATACATAATACTGATCGTCTTAAAAAAAAGAAAAAAGGGGGATTTTTTGGATTTTGGGATCATGTTTCGTGATTTGTATCAAGTTATCTTGTCTATTGTCTCTCAGTTCTCAGCGTTTACACATTCGATGTATCTGTTCTTCTCGTTAATAGAACATCGTTCCCACCTCGCTCTTGCACGAAGAGTCACTTCATTGAAAGAAGGAACCGATTGAACACGAAGGTTACCTTCGTCATCTTCTTCATACCTTGTCAAGAACTCAACGAACCGCCTTACCCTCCGTTGATAGTAAAGGATAAAAGCCCCCATCTCATTCTCGGGAAGCCCCTCTATTACATAAAAGTCTTCCATCACTCCTCCGCCTCACCCGTCTGATACCTGACACTATCATGAGACGCTAGGCAATTTTCTTCTCAGGTCTTCCACACATGATACTGACACTCTTAGGATTCCTCAAGATCCCGTCACATGTAAGACGACAGACACCTCTCTCGAAATACCCCGACATCTGGCCCTGACACTCTTAGGATTCTTCAAAATCCCGTCACATGTAAGACGACAGATCATAGGCCCCCGACATCTGGCCCTGACACTCTTAGGATTCCTCAAGATCCCGTCACATGTAAGAC
>NYZO01000057.1 GCA_002687185.1 archaeon
GGAATATATTGAATGGTACAATACAAAAAGATACCATCTTGGGATAAATACCATCCCAAGCCAAGAGTTCAATGTATACTTAACGACTTAACATGACACTTCAACTATCCTAATAAATAAACTAATATTATCTTTTGAATTGAAATAGCTTTTATGGCTACAACCGTTACTGTCACAGTCAACAGGTATCCCGTAAACATCCCAACGCTTAACCTCGAAGTATGCATAACCATAGTCTACGTTGCCGCCGTCGTCTGTTGCCTTTAGAATTGCTCTGTAACGACCGGTCCGCCATTGACCGTCTTGGCTGAATTCAGCTCGCAAAATAATTGAGCCCTGGCCAGTCGTCACGTCAGTTGATGCGTTAGAAATGTTTGTATAGTTATATGTTAAAGGCGGCCAAATCTCGTCACCAGGGTTGCCTTCATATTCGATCTTTTCAACAGAGATGCTGCCGCTAAGGCCGGCGCTGCCGTAGGAGCTCCACCAATTATTGCCTGCCTCATACATCTGAACAGTTAAGGTTATGTTACTTGACGGTTTGTTCTGCCAAGTGTCTGCCCAACCATAAACATAAAACGCTCTTGCTTCAAATAAACCGTAAACAATATCGGTTGTCTCTTGATCTTCGCCAGTATATTTCATCTGGACACTATAACTGCCGCCGTCCCAATCTTCTGTTGCCTTGACTGTACATGTATATTTACCCTCGTTATCGCTTGCCTGACAGCTTGATTCTGTGGTGTTGAGTGTGAAAATCTTTCCTGAACGAGTATTTTTTACTTCTTCGATTACTACTGTTGCATTACTTACAACTTGCTTTTGCTGAGTATCAACAGTGCAGGCTGAAGCCATACCGTGTGATGTGCTGTTACTTGAAATAGTGAAATTATCAGCTTCGGCCTTGCCGGTCGGATTATTAGCCTGAGTTGCAATCATCTCAAAGTAGATTGTGTCAGTTGTCTGGAACTGCCAAGCGTAATAGTAACCCGTTTGGCTATTTACGTCTCCAGGAGTGTTTTTGGCGACTACACAAATATCGTAGGGGTTTACTAAAAATCGAGCTGTTGCGCCAAGAGTGCCATTATTTGCAGATATAATGACGTCATAGAGACCACCCGCTCTTGGAGTAGTTAGTTTAAAACGTTGAAGGGTTGTGTTCCAAGCCCATTCCTTGTCAGAGTTTGAAATGTTCATATCGCTAAAAGTGTCAGCTTTTGAATAGGATAAAGAGGAGCCGTTCATATAGGTGACTGACACAATCTCTGCGTTAGTTAGGTTAACGGTCGTGTCGGTCGTATTATAAGAATCCATGGTTAAGTAGACGAACTCGTTTGTTCCGAATAGTTCCTTAATATCACCATCGTTGTTAGTTGTCTGGGCTGAGATTACTTTGTCAATTACAGTGATGGTTTTTTGGGCAGTTTGAGTATCTTCTTGGTCTGCAAGCGCCACTATGAGTGTATATTTAGCTGCAGTAGACGGTGTTGTGAACGAGAATTCGTAACAGCCTTCTAAACCGCAACTGATGTTCCAAAACGGAGTCATTCTTCGGAGCTGGTTGCCTAGCTTATCTTCTAGAGTGATATTAAAAAAACTCTCATTCGCCCAAGCAAGAACACTGCCATTTGACCGATATTTAGGATAAATCTCAAGGAAGACGCTCTGGTTGCCAAACGTGCTATAACTATATTCAAACCCGGATGCTTGATCCCTTTTTTGGAAACCTAAAGTCCAGTCCCGAACCTCAAACGAGGTTGAAGAAGTGATTGAACCGCCACCGGTTTTGGTTACTGTGACAGTTGCAGTATAGACGTTAAAATCAAATGTGAGCGAATCAGCTGTGAACACAAACCGATTATTGTATGAATTATTTGTGTCCAGAGTAGTTGTGTTAATTAATTTTACTACGTTCCCTGAGGCGTCTGAAATATATCCATCAAAAGTATAGATCTCGTCTGTCCGGTTAGTAAAAACAGTTACATCAACGCTTGCTTGTTCGTTTTTGGAAAAAGTATTCTTTAAGGATTGGCCTAATTCATCTTTCATATATACAGTGAAATCAAACGCGCTAACTGTGAAAGTTGTGAACGTTTTGAAATTGTCTAACTCAACTATATATTCACCGTTTGTGGTGTTGGCTGTTGTGACATACAGACATTGGCCTTGGGTGTCTGTTGTGCAATTGAAAAAACTAATGATGTTTTTATTACTGTCTCTGATCGTTCCGTTTATAGATACGTTTTCTGTATATAAAATATAATCGCCAACTATTCTTATTGCTTGTGCTGTAATCACTACTTCTTCTCCACCAATATAGACTGACTTGTCTGCGGTAACTTTTAGTTGATCAACAGTTTGGTTTATTACAAGAATTCCTACACTTGCGTTCCAAGTACTATTGTCAGGGTCAGTATAGACTGCTTTGATTGTATAGGTCCCTGGGGCCGACGGAGCGGTGATTGTCGTAGCGTTAGGGAGATAACTACTGTTTGAGAAGAATTGGCCGTTAGTGTTAGTTGTAAGGTTTGCTGTTGACATTAAAGTGTTTGAACTGTTAAAAATACTCATGGTTACGTTTTCGTTGTTTACTGCAGTGAGGTTAGTTGCTAAAGTGCCGTTGGTAATGTTAGCCCGAAATAATGTGCCTTTCAAAGAAATAGTTTCGTTAATCTCGTATACTGTTTCTGGGATGTTAAAATATAAGTCCACTTGGAATGCTGCAGATACTGTAGAAAATGAGAGAGCAAAGACTAAAATAAATCCAATGATCAAAATTAACTTTGTGAGTTTACTACTCACCATTACACCTCTTTATTATAATGTGGAAACAATTGTTACTTATATAATTAATTGTTTTTTTGCACCCTTTCTAATAAGTTATTATATTTAAGGTAGAAATTTGTTGAAAATGTTTTTTATTTTTTGTAATAATCTTTTTGATGTCGTTTGCCAAGAAAATACCGGCAATGGTACAATCAAATCGGCCTATCATTTTCCCTCTTGATTTTAAATTCCAATGAATATCAGAGGCTTTTTTACATGCCTTTCTGTCAAGAGGCAATATGCGTAATGAACCAAAAAAATCGTCATAAAACATCTCTTCAATTTTGTGTTTTTTTAGTGTTCTATCTAAACCAAATAGAAGTTCTAAATAACTAAGCTGTGTTACTACCTTCGGTTCTTCAATATTTTTTAGCTTTCGTCTAATATTTCTATTCCCTTTGAAGATATCAATGATGGCTGTCGTATCTAATCCGATCACTTTAGCCTCTCGTCCCATGAATCTCTTAATTCTTTTCTCGCTTGATCAGTTTCTTCCCAATCTTTGTCCTTTAAGACACCAAAAAATCTCATTATTGAGTCATCTTCAGATTTGAATGATAAAATTACGTCAGAGAAACTTTTGTTTTTTGTTTTTAGTGTTTTAAGAAACTTGTATGCTTCTTGCTTTATTGAGATGTTAATATTGACCATGAGTACCCATAGTGAGTACACATATATAAACCTTGTGATTAATTTAGGATTTGGCTTGTTTCCAAAGGATGTTAAAAAAAGATGTGACGTCCTCCTCGTCCTAAAGGATCAACCAGTGTTCCGCACTGATTTTGAGGATTTCTGGCTAGCCTTTCTTAAATGAGTTTGCAGCTTCTTTGTTTTGTATCCAATAACCATTCCCAAACTGGTTTGAGTTCTATTTTTTTCTCTTGCACTTCAATTTCATCTTTTTGGTTATATGTCAATATTAACCCTTTCTTGATATCACATTCTTTCATTGCTTCTAAAAGACCTTGTACTTCTCTATTTTCATTTTCATCTGTGACCTTATAACAGACTTGTAAAGCTATAACAATGTCATCTTTATCTTTAACTATAAAATCACATTCTTTATCTCCTTGAAAATAAAAAATCTCTTTATATATCCGTTTTAATGCTAAAAAAACACAATTCTCGAGTATCCTTCCTTTGTCTTTGGAAAAGGACACAGAATTCGCATGTGAAAATCCTGTGTCAATGGAATAAATTTTTTTAGGATTTATTTGTTGTTTCTTATACGAATAACTAAACCGTGGAAGTGTGAACAGTAGATAAGCATCTTCAAAATAAGCAATATAATCAATTACTGTTTGTACTGATTTTATCTCAAACATTTTCTTGAGTTTATTAAAAGAGAAAGGTCTACCAACGTGACTGAGTAGATAAAGAGCTAGTTTCTTCAACAACTGTGTATTTCGGATGCCATATTTTACGACAATGTCTCTCATAAGGATGTCATTAAGGAGTTCATGCAGTAATGTCTCATCATCACGTTTTAAAAATTCTGGGAATCCACCCTTAAAGAGATATTTATTAAACGAAGGTTCGCTAGCCTTTAGAGAAAAAAAGGTAAGAAATTCACTATAAGAGAAAGGAAAAAGCTCTAATCCAAGATGTCTACCTGTTAGTTTTGACCCTAACTCTTTACTTAATAACGAAGCATTTGAACCGGTTAAAACAACTTTATTACCTTTATCAACCAAATATCGAATATAAGTCTCCCATTTGTCAACATTTTGAATCTCATCAAAAAAATAGATGCCTTTTGTACCATATAACTCTGAAAAGATGTCCTCGGTCTTACTAAAATCCTGTAAATCGAACCCTTCTAGTTTAGGATCCTCTAAATTTAAATAATAGAATTTTTTTTGACTATTTAATATCTGATATAATAACGTACTTTTCCCACACCGCCGTATTCCGGAAATAACAAAAGCAAATTTAGGGAGAAGTTTATTTTGTACATTTACTTCCCTTTTGATACCTTTGTCTGTTTTGAGTATCCAATCATGTTGCGTTACGATTACTTGTTCTAATATTTCTTTTCTAAGCATACTCTTATTAAGTATTTGGAGCTTATAAAAGCTTCTATTAGTAATCGAAGATAATGTCTATTAGTAATATAATTGAAGTATGCCCCTGCTGAGATTTGAACTCAGGTCTCAGGATCCGCAATCCTACGTGCTATCCAGCCTACACTACAGGGGCGTATCAATGCAATAGAAACAGGTTTTAAATAGGTTTTGACGAACTAATTAACAGTAACAAAGCTCTTAACAACCTTAAACCTAGAATTAGAACGCGCGTTTTTAGTAAACAAAAAATAATGCAAACGATTTTGGTGCCGTTTAGCGTACGATTTAGTGCAGAATAAGAGCTTTTTTGAATTTTTACCCGCACTAAACAAATTATTTATCCCAAAACAAAACAAGTTCCAAACGCTCTTTTTTGCAGGTTTAATCAAACAAGTACCAGCTCTTGTGCCGTTATCAACACTATCTGCAACCATGCTCAATAAATCTTTGCTTAAAATGGCCCCTGCATTGCAAAATAATAAAGCGTCACCAGTAGAGTTTTTAACACCTAACGAAAACTTAGACTGTTTTTTAGAACGAACCATATAAGTCACATTCTTCAAATCTTGCACCTCAGCCTCGTCTTCAACTAACACTAAATACTCTTTTTCACCCCTATAATCGTTATGCTTGACTGAACTTAGAGTTTGGTGTAATAAACCGTTTTTCCGGCGTGCATCAACGATAATAGTAAGCATAATCCACTACATTGACAAAACCTTTATAAATGTTCACCAAGGCTTCTAAAACAATGGTAAAAGCAATATTTTGTACTTCTTGTAAGAAGAAATTAGGGCCAGGATCAGTTACGTTTTCATGCCCGAATTGTTCTAAACAAGAGATTAACAGGTGTTATCATTGTCGTGAGCTTGCAACGAGGTATCAATGTAGTAAATGTGAGTGGGAAGGGCCACACTAATGGCGACTGTTTTAATTACGCTTAAAATAATGCCTGAGTCGCCTGACGTGAACTTAGAAACTTTGAAGACTGAGATATTTACAAAAATTGACGCTTTTGGCGGCAAACCTAATAATGCTGAATTAGTTGAGGTTGCGTTTGGATTAAAAGCCTTTCAAGTCATGTTTTCAATGGATGAGTCGATTGGCGCAACTGATGATTTAGAAGACGATATTGCAACACTAGACGGAGTGCAAAGCGTTGACGTGACAGACGTTAGACGCGCGTTTGGATAATATGCAAACATCATATTACTGGTCTTTACAACATAACGAATTATTAGAAAAATTAAAGCAAATTGATATTATAGAAGAAGGTGAACATATAGGAACACAAGGAGGGTCTGTCACAGATTTAATTGACTTAAAGATAGCGTATGGTGAACCTGAAGTGGGAGGAATAATGGCAAGCCAACTTTGGCTGTTAATGGACCCAAAACCAACATGTGTGGCAGGCATGGGTGACGGCGGGATACCACTTGCTATGCTAATCTCAGATAGACAAGGCATCTATTATACATCCGTACGTAAGAAACCGAAAAAATACGGAACAAAACGGTTATTTGAAGGGCACCAACCACAACCAGGAGATGTGTATGCACTAGTTGATGATGTGCGCAATACTGGTGGAAGCCTTGAGCTTATGGAAGCAAGAATCATAGAAGCCGGTGCAACTGTGTCAGGATGTTATGTTGTTATTGATAGGCAAAACCCTAAATCTAAAGGTGAATTTAAGACACTTTTTACGTTGGATGAATTAAGGAATTGTTCCTCCAAGATAGTAAATAATAACCACTAAAAAATCCTTTGAACTTGCCTCGTAACAATATTTATAAACCCGTTTTAACTTAAATAAGACATGGCAGATTGGAATATAGTAGAAGTAGGCAAACAACCAACACTAAAAGAACCTATTTTAATTGAAGGGTTACCGGGCATGGGAAACGTTGGGAAAATTGCAGTCGATTTTCTAATCGAGTCGCTTAACGCTAAAAAGTTCTTAGAACTAGACTCATACAACCTACCAAATTCTGTTTTCATTGATGAGGATGGATTAATCGAGGTGCCAGCAATATCATTCTATTATAAAAAAACAAAAGAACAAGATTTTATATTCTTAGCAGGAGACATTCAACCGTTAGATGAGGTTTCTTCACACGCGTTCTGTTCAAAAGTAATGGACGTGTTTGAGTCTTGTAAGGGAAAAGAAATAGTAACACTTGGAGGCATTGGACTGCCAAACGTGCCTAAAAAGTCAAACGTATATGTAACTGCAAATGATAAAGGTATAAGAAAAAGATACATGACGAAAATCGTGAAAAAAGATATCTATGGAGTTGTAGGGCCAATAATTGGTGTTAGTGGGTTGCTACTTGGAGCTGCCAAAAAAAGAGACGTTAAAGCAGTGTCGCTACTTGCACAAACGTTTAGTCATCCCAATTACTTAGGCGTTCGAGGAGCACGAGAGATACTTAAAATACTAACTAGTGTGCTCGGTATTGAAATTGACCTTAAAGAACTAGACGAAGAAATAAAAGAAATGGAAAGTTCACTTAAAAAAATGCCGGCCTTTAATCTGCCGAAAAAAGATATGATCGTTGATGCTACGCAGAAGATAAGTTATATTGGGTGATTAAATATGGAAAACGATACATTAACAAAAGACCAAGTTGAAGACAAGTACAATGAGCAAATAGATCCATTGTTCCATGCTCAAGAAGACGGTGCCACTAACTATGGTGGTGACCATCCTGCAATAGGAAAGGTTGTGGTGCGATGTCCTGATTCTAAGCAACTAAATATACTTGAGCTTCGGCTAACAAATCATGAACTTACAAGGGAAATTTATCCCGCTCAGCAAAAAAGGAATTGGTTTGGATTTGGAAAAATAGACACCGGATCAAGTGAATTTGAAATCTATGAACTTCTATTACAAAGAAATGAGGACTGGTCGAAAACGCTTCATGATGATACGGTTTCAGTAATGGCAAAGACAGGTTTTGCAGAGACTAAGCAGCTTAATTGATAAAGAGGGTGAAAAATTCAGTTTCAAATAGTTTTAATCTTGAAAGTGGATTCTGATCTACAGACAAAATAACACTTCCTGTTGGTAGTTTTGGTTCGTTTGTTTCAATAATCTGTAGCTTTACTTGGTTGCCGTATGCTATTGCCTGATCAATATCATTATCTGATTTTACAAATATCTCTTTGGCCATTTTTTCTAGATGAATTGTTTGCTCACCCTTCGCCACCGCACGAGCAATTTGGGCTAGAATAGTTTTATCTGTGGGGATAACGATCTCTTGGGCGTATAAATTTTTAAAAACATAATCGAAATCTCTCGGTGTGCCGTCTGGGTGAGTACCCAAAAATGAGGATTTTAATTGGTCAACAGATTCATCTGCTAAAATCGCCTTTTCAACCATCTGTGTCCACTCCCGCTGTGCATTATGATATTCTTTGGAGGTTAGTTGTATTTCTTTAACCAAAGTAAGCGGTACAACACCGAGCTCATCTGTTCCAGTCTTTCCATTTCTAAGAGGGAGTATATAGTATCCCTCCTCTTTTTTTGCTTTAATTTCATTCCCCTCTATTGGTAAAATATCGGGTGTACCATGAAGCGTAATTTCTTCTAGCTGATCTTTGTCAAACAGAATAAAGGATGCTTGCGTGTTATCACCTACGTAGGACATTGCTGTACTAGGATCAGTCCCCGTGTATACCGCAGCATGGTTTGTTCCATCATTAGTATAACCCTGACCACCTCCAGGTCTCAGACCTCCAGAGTGCATAACATTTGTAATGGTGTCGCTGCTTAAAGCTTGTTCTAACTCACTGTCTTCAGCTTTAGTCTTTGTACCATGAATCGTTATGTCTTGGAATCTAAGATTGGAAATATCCACTCTTTTTTGAGTATTATACAAAAAGTCAACATACGTGAATTGATCTTTTTCTGATAAGTGCTGATAAAGTATGTTCCTTTGGACTAGATGCCTTAGACCTTTAGACCCTGGAACACCGTAAAACGTTGCAAAATAGTCA
>NYZO01000058.1 GCA_002687185.1 archaeon
AAATAAATTATTAATATAATCTAAAAATTCCTTTTTCATTTTTACATTCTCAAAAAGAAACTTAACAGGGTCTTTGCCTTGGTTTCCTCTCTCGTGATTGATAGCATTCCAGATATTAATTAAATCGTGAACCAATGCGCCGCGCGGGTCATTATCGCCCTTCTGTTTGCCTGCCATCGACCAAGCTTGGCAAGGAAAGCCAGCCATTAATAAATCAATACTACCTAAATCAATACTCCAGTCTTGCCATTTAGTGGCATCACCTAGCTGAATGATTTCAGGGTAAAGCGTTTCGCTGGCCTTGTTTGCGTATTTGTCAATTTCGCTAGAGTAGTATTTACCTACCTTTATATTTAATCTTTCTAGCGCCATCATGCCGCAAGACATACCGTTAAATAGGCTTAATACGTTCATCTCATATCATCCCTATTAATAAATTTAACAATACCTTGTGGCGCGTACGGGCAAAACACAATAGCAACAGAGCCTTTTGAGTTTCCGCTCTTTGGCTTACCCGTAACTGGATCAATAAACGCAAGACGACCTTTTGTAATGAATATATATTCATTTGCATCAAGAGGCCACCAGCCCGCGTCTGGTGTTGCTGGCACAAGTAAGGCGGTTAATATACCTAGTTCCCTGTCTTTTCTTGCTTGCTCAATCCAAGGTTTAATATTTGAGTATGGCGGGTTACACCAAACTCTAGTAAACCCCTCTTTAAGCAATTCTTCACGGCTAGCTAAAAACCAGTCGTCGTCTATATTCCAGTGAACAGCAACTTTTGCGTTTTCTTCATTAGCAGCCGCGTCGACAGTAAAACCAAAGCGCTTATCAAAATAATCAAACACATACTGTGGCGTGCCCCACGAGTTACGCTCGTTTTGACTTCTTTCTTTATCACTAATCGCGCTGCTTTTCATCGTCTAAAGTGCCTGCTGTTAATATCATCGAAAGAAGACTCAACTTTTTTAACAGTGTCTAAGTCTGGCTCTTGTTTTTCGCTAAGTGATTTATTGAACTCAGCTTTTGTTTTTGTAAGCGTTTGCGGTGTTAACACTGTTATCTTACCGCCCTTCGCTTTGAATTCTTCGATAGCTTTATCAAGCCTTTCTGCTTCAGCTATCTTGTGTGTGTTGTGTTCTTGCATGTTTTCCTCTCTTTTGTTTTTTATAACACTACGTTAAAAGGATTTTTCGTACCTCAAAACCTATTAACTACTTGTTATAACGATTACTCAATTATAAGTGTGAAGTTTTCGTTAAAATCGCACATGCTGCGCGTGTACATGTCACCCGTATTATTCATATAACTAACACTTTGCACCCACTCCCCTTCCGTTTTCATTTTTCCTATGTTTTGAATTAAATATTCAGATTTTGTTTTATTGTGTTGATACATTCTACCAAGCTTTACCATCGTTCAAATCTCCATTATCTCGTTATAACAACTGCTATCAGCGGAAAAGCAACAGTTGTTTATTTTAAATAGTCTAGTGCCTAGTAAGCTTTCCGCTGTAGGCACAGGTTATGTTTCTATTAAGCTATAATCAACGCAGCAAACCTCAACCCCCTCAATTTGCACCGTTTTATCTAATTCAAACATAGCTGCTTGCTCTTTAACCTCACCCCAACAAACCTGCTCAACCATTTCATCCCAGCCTTCATCGGCGTGGTCGCGGTAGTGGTCAATATAATTATCTGCTTCCTGTTTTGCCTCTTCCGCGGTGTCGTGCGTGCTCAACCCATCTTCCGGGTCATAAGAAAAAAATTTCATAAATCAACTCCTCTGTTTGTTTTCACAACATAACAATTAAATCTAATGGAAACTCGCTGCCGCTCGTTCCGTTAATTTTTGTGGGTATACCTCTAACCATGAAACATTAACTAACCAAAGTCAAACACTAATAACATCATTAAAGCCGTTAAAGTATTCTTTATCAGCCCCCGTCAGCGCCACTTTTAGCTTGTCAAAACCTGGCACTTTATAGACGCAAAAGTTCATATTTAAAATATAAAATGTAATCAAAACAGTTGCGCCCGTGTCATTATGAATCTTCAATCCGTCGCGGTGGTCGTTACATAAAATTACATTTTCATTGCCTTCGATTATACCAAAAGCGCCATAGCTAATTGCGCCCGCTTGGAATCTGTAGCCATCGTCAACAACCTTTGCGATATTCACAAGTTGCTGTAAATGGTTATACATTGGAATATAAACACCCTGCAAGCTGCCATCGTGACCGCTCTTGACAACAAAGTGACCGCGTTGATCAGCTTTAGCTAAGAACTTTGCCGCCGCCTCTGGATCTTGCTTGTGACAGCTCGGCAGACTAAACGACACTTTTTGATTTTTCTTTTTAACGCTTTCACGCTTTTCAATGGGCGTTAGGTTTAAGTAGTTAGCCATGTCACCCGCAAATTGCTTAAAATCTATGTTTTGGTGCTCCATGACAACGCTCTCGGGGCTTTTCATGCTATCGGCGGCGCAATGTCGGCAGTACAAAGAAACGCGGCCATTATCGTCTCTAAAGTGCGCCCTATCGACACCGCCACATAACGGGCAAGAACTATTTTTGGTGTTGCGGCCTTTAAAGTCGCCAACCTCGATCCCGTACTGGCGGAAAATGTCAGGCCACAAGCCGCGCAAATGCGGCTCTATATCTGTTTTGTAGTTAATCACTTAACAAACCCCAATGTAAAAATAAACAAAACAAACACCATCCAGACAAGCCTGACAATAAAATACCAGTCTGGCGGCTCTTTAGGTGGATCATAATTTTGGTGTTCTTGCGTTTCGTGTTTCATGTGTAATCTCCGCAGCTAGAAGGTGTATTTCAGCGCAAATTTGAGCGACTCCAGCTATGTCTCCTTTCTCTACTAGCTGCTTGTGTTTTTCATGCAGCTCATTCATTTTTTGTTGTTTACTTTTATTCGTTTTCACGACCAAGCCCCCAACTTTTCAAATATATTAAACGCTTCTTTTTCTTCTAACATAACACCAACAGGAGAGGCTATCCAGCCAGCACCGTGCTTTTGCTCTTGATTAAAATTTTTAACTAACTTTTGATGCTCTTTGTTAAGAACATCAACTAAATCACGCTGGTAATACCTTACTTTTGTTGATACCTCGCTTGATTTATTGTAAGGGTTGCCACAAGGCTCAAAGCCAAAAACTGACATATAAACTGACCATTTATGCTTAACCTCAGCTATTGCTCTATACAGCTTGTAGCTAGTGTGTAATAACTCGCCTTTTCTGTTGATAACTAAACAACTATCATCTTGGCCAGTGACAAACGCGACAAAAACATTTTTTAGTGCGTAGTCTGTGCAGATTTCCGCATTTTTATATTTATTATATTTCTTGTTTCGCTTCTTTGGCTTAGTCATCTTCAACACCTGTTTGTATATTGTATAAAGCAACGTCGATAGGTGACTTACATAAATTGTCTGCAATTAAATCCTCTAAGCTCTGCTCATTTTCAGTCGAATTCCTGTCATTAAAAAGCTCAATAGCGCGGTTCACGCTGTCAAGAATATCTTCTAAGTCTTGAGCTTCATTCTTGTGACCTCTAATGCCAACACATAAAGCTTTTTTGATTAGGTGTTGCAATGCGGGACATTTGACGTCAAAAGCATCTAAAACGTCGTATACATCAACGACAACTTGCTTGCCGCCTTTTTTGATTGTTCTGTTGTATTTGTTAGTCATTGTTTATCCTCTCTAAAGCTGTTTTACATTCATCAAGAGCTGTGTCAATCAGCTCTTGTCGACTTTCAAAATCACCTTCTTTGTAACCGCTTAGTTCCTCTATTGCGTCAGCCAGAAGCTTTTCAGCTCGTTTGATGTCTTCACCCAATACTTGCGGCTCGTATTCGTAATTCAAGTCAGTTATATTTGGCTCACCTGCGCGGCGAACTTGTTGTGTTAAACTCATTATTAAACCTCTCTTGTTTGGATTTTGTTAGTTTAGTTTTGGTTAAGATAAAATGCAAGCGTTATTTAAATAAATCTAACTGCTCCTCCGCTTTGTTGCTATCCATGAACGCCTCGCAGCTCTCTGAGCACCCACCGCTTTCTTCGCTATAGTCTTTTGTGTTTATTTCTATCTCACTAAACATTGCAATTAGCTGCCTAGTATCCCTGTATCCCCTAAATCTTTTTCTTTCCTTTATTTCGCCGCCATCAAGAACCTGCGCTTTTGTTTTGCTGTATTTGTTATCCAGATAAGCAGGAAAACGAAACGCCTCTTCGCCCATGTCTTCATAAACCATTTTCAACTTTTTAAATGATTTTTTATGACAATCAATACAGTTGCCTAAATGCTCAGGTAAATTTAAATCAAATGGCATATCTTCCCAGAAGTCTAATACGTCTTGCTTATCGCAGCTCAAGCTAATACTACTAGAGGCCCCAAGTTCAATTAACTCACCGGCCAACGGGAAAACCTTGTACTGCTTTCCGCTCCTGTTTCCGTTTAGCCTCTTGGGCTCGTCTGCTCTAATTCCTATCCACGTTTCATAAGTTGCTGGTACTAACACACCGCAATCAATGTGTCCTTTTTTTTCTCCCAACGAATCAAGGTAGCTCATTATAGTATTTTCTTTTAATTCGCGTGTGCAGTGATAAAAACTATTATTAGGCAAACCATACTTAGCTACCACTTCTTCAAATAACTTTCCATCACGATCCGCACTATCAAAGTGAACTTCTTTGTGGCTACAAGGTCGCCTTCCTTCATGCACAACAGCCTCAAGCCAGATAACCTTATTATTGTAAAGCTTGCGCCACCTTTCATCACAATTATTAACAAACTCTAGCGTTTTTTCGTGCTCCCGACCTGTGTTTGCAAATGTTATAACAAAATCTGTATTGCTAAAATAACCTTGAGCCTGTAGTTCTAAAACTTTTTCAACCATATAAGCGCTAGTTCTTCCGCCGCTCATACACAAATTAACAGTTTTCATGTTCTTCTCTCTAATTAAAAATAGTTTTATTTATTCGATTTAGTTCTGTCGCCGTCGCTTGAGAACACAGTAAAAAGTAATCCAACTCATCAAAGAGCGGGCCAGTAGCCCAGAAGTCTTCGTGTGCCAGCTCTATGACGGTGCAGAAGGGAAACCAGGCGGTCATCTCTTTGTACCCATAAACATTTCACGGTGAATAACTGCGTGTTTCAAAAGTATAGTGCTGGCGCAGTCTAGTAAAATGCGATGGTATTTTTCATCAAACTCAAATAAGTCACGCGCAGCTGCTTGGGCTTGCTTGTATCTAACCAAGCCGCATCGGTAAGCATTTTCATTTAAATCGCCGCGTTCAACACCTGTTTGGATTAACATAGACAGCACAGCCGCATCAATTGAATCTATTTCCATTAAAGCAACTTTCTTTTCAAAATTATCGAGCGCGTAGTTTAGTGTTTTTTCTTCTTTTTCGTTTAAGTCTTTAATTTTCATTCTTAATTACTCCTAAAATAAATTGTTTTTATCTGATTCAATTAAATCAAAACTTCTTTCGTTTATTATTCGATCAAACTCACTCTGGAACCGTTCTTTTAACTCATTAAGTTTTCCGTGCCTAATTTCATCAGCTTTTATTAAATCGCAATTACCCCATAAATGAACCTTAACGCCAAATTCATCAACGCATTTATCGTACATTGTGCCAAGTAATCTACTGGCTTTTTCTTGATCAACTATCTCTATCGTAATTGAGACTTTAGATCCTTTTTGTATCATTGCGTTTAACATTTTTTCACTACTCATAACTCACCCCTACAATTTTGGATTAATATATATATTTGACTCACCATCAAACGCTATAAAATTACGCTCCTCAAGCTCTGGAAGCAACTCATTCCTAAGCTTATCAGTCAAAACATCAACACCCTTAAACGCTTTTAAATTCCTGATTTTATCCCTTAAATCCCTTAGTGTTATCTTAACTTTTCCTTTTTGATGTGCATCATCTAGCTTGCTAGCTATAGCCTCAAGCTGAGCTGTGTCCTTTGCATACCCCTCAGAATGAGCCGAGTCGATATATGACTCAATTAACGCAGAAAATATTCCTACCGCCCGAAGTAAAACATCATCATCAATTTGACTGCGCCTTTGCCCTCCCTCAAGCCAATCAGTTGCAACGTGAAGAACCGCGGCTATTTTTACAATCTGCTTATCTGCTTTACCGATAAACCCGACAATCATTGAGTTGCCAAATTTGCCGTTAGGTCTTAAGTCATATTCCATGTTTTGGCGGTAGTTATTCATAAATTCCTGTGACTCTTCTGACAGCGTGAGTTTAACAACATCAGAATTAATTATATTTTTGATCAACTGCTCATAACTATCCTTCATTTCCTTTGGTACTGGTTTTCTTTTGCTAAAATCTCTATAGCCAATCATTGGCTTTTCTCGAAGCATAAGCATTCTCTCATTAACGCCTTGGCCACTTTCGCCAGCCCGCATAATTTCCTCGATTGATTTACTTTGACCAGCCACCGCTAAACAGCCACAATACCAGGCGTCATTAGTTTCACGACCAGCCCTCTCTATTGAGCAATATTCAGCATCCCAGCCTTTTAGGTACATGCTTAAATTCGACTTGCCGCCGCCGTAGATAGCACCCAAAAGGATTTCGATAGTTGTCGCCTCAGCACTAATCAAACTAAAATACCCATCTTGTCGGCCTGCTACACGCTCTATAGCCTCCGCTGTGCCGTCATCTATTGAGTGCTTATAGAAAGCCACCTTTTTTAGCTTTTCAGCGTCCAGCTTTTGCCTGGCTTGCAATTCCTTTATCGCGTTGTCATTAGTCTCCTTGTCTAAATCCTTCTCAATTTGAGCTAAGTTTTTTGTCAATCTCCTGCGCTCAAATGCGTTTTCATCATTAATTCTCTCAAACTCCTTTCTGATCGGATTAACAAGCATGTTATTTAAACCAGATTTGCCCGAGCTTGGTGGTTGAGCTGTAACGACATAAAGATTTACAGGTTTTGTTTCTTCATAGTAGTCAAATTTGAATTTTTTCATCATTGACGATGCCAGAACACCCAACCCATGCAAGAACGCGCTTGAGCTTGGGTATAATATTGCTCCAGATATTGCCATGCAAAACTGACTGAAAAAACATTCATTCCCACTCATTAGTTTTACTTTGCTGTAGTGATCAACTTCATCAGAAATGGAAATTAAATCACCCCATAATGAAGGCGTATTCACCAGCCTGCTATTTTCAAAAACAGCTTGCTTTAGCGGTGTTGTCCCGTTTAGTTTTGCTCTCTCGTAAATCTCATTTAACTCAGTTTGCACGACCGTTAATTGATTGTTCACTAGACTGCCTCACTTTAAATTTATTGTTGGTTTTCTACAGCCGCTCGGCAAATAACTTCAAGCATGTTATTGAATGATCGATTCTCTCTTTTAGCCATTTCTTCAACCTGTCTTTTTAGGTCTTTATCCATCCTAAAAGAACCAATTTGTTTATTGTCTTTTCTTTGCGCCATGTAAGCCTCCCGTTTTAAAGTGAATAAACCTTAGCATCGTTTGTATTACAAAAGCAAGGCGAAATTAATTAAATTTAAAGATTATTTGCCGATGCTAATGTTAGATTTATGTTACTTTGGGTAAGATGGGTAAGATGCATGTAAGAAAATCTTACCCGCTACAGCCCACGGAATATAAGAAAAACAATAAAAAATGTAAGAATGTAATATATATATATATATATATATATATATATTTACTCTTTTTTGCTGTTTTTAGGGTGAAAGGGGCAAACGCGCAAAAACCTTACAATCTTACATTTTTGGGCGAAACCCTTACCACGCATGGCCTGGCGCTGGTAAGATTGTCTTACCCAACCCTTACCAAGAATACATCTTCTTACACAAACAACAAATAACACCAAAAAACTTGCCTTTCTCGTCAAATTCAAATAACATTAGTTAAACAGTTTAAAGCGTCGCGGTTCACCTCTCTTACCGTGGCGCGTCCATATCATCAACAAGCGGTAACCATGGCGAACCTAGGCGGAAGACCAACAACATACAACGAAAGCTACATAGCCAAAGCTCTAGAGTACCTGGAGACTTACAAAGAGCTTGGTCACACCGTACCTTCGGTTGTCGGCTACTGCTGGTTCGCTGGCGTGGCTAAATCCACTGTGTACGATTGGTGTAAGAAGGAAGAAAACAAAGGGTTTTCGGACACCATCAGCGCAATTAATGAGATGCAGGAGCTGGATTTGATTAATGATTCTCTTACTGGCAAAGTAAACCATCAGATTTCTAAGTTACTTCTGGCAGGCCATGGATACACGGACAAAGTAGAACAAGATATAAAATCTAGCGATGGATCAATGACACCTAGGACGATGTCAGACTTCTACGCAGAAGCTAAAAAAGATTAATGGAACGGGCTTCTATGAACCCGTATTTACGGGATTTCTGGGCAACACCTTCAAGATATAAAATACTGCACGGCGGAAGAGCATCAAGCAAAAGCTGGGATGCAGCGGCAAATGCAATACGAATGGCTCATTTTTGCAAAGTTAAATTTCTTTGTGTTCGCCAGTTTCAAAATAAAATAGCAGAGTCAGTTTACTCGCTTCTTAAAATACAAATCGAGCGGTTTGGCTTGTCTGAGTATTTCGATATTCAGGCGTCAAAGATATTTCATAGAGTCACTGGATCTGAGTTTATTTTCTATGGCATACAAAGAAATCTTGATGAGATAAAGTCTGTAGAGAGTGTTGGAGTTCTTTGGATTGAAGAAGCTCACGCTACAGTCAGGGAGCAAATGGAAATACTAGAACCATCAATTAGGCAGCAAGGCTCTGAAATATGGATAGTTTTTAACCCAAAACTAATAAATGATTATGTTTATGAGCATTATGTAACAAACCCGCAGCCCGATAGCGTAATAAAACAGATAAACTATGACAACAATCCGTTTTTATCTCAAACAATGCTAACGCAGATCGAGCACTTAAAAAACACTGACCCAGATGCGTATGAGCATATATACCTAGGCAAGCCCAAAGGAAATGATGATCGAGCTATAATTAAGTTGAAATGGATTAACGCGGCAATTGATGCTCATTTGATAATAAGCGACATGGACTGCGGAAAATCAAAATTAGGGTTTGATGTTGCAGACGACGGCGGTGACGCATGCGCTACTATAGCGGTTAAAGGCTCTATAGCGACGGAGTGTGACGAATGGCATGCTGGTGAAGATGAGTTGCTTAAGTCTTGCTCTAGGGCATATAACACAGCTAGACGTTTAAACGCAAAAATTAATTACGACTCAATAGGTGTCGGCGCTACATGTGGCGCAAAGTTCCACGAGATAAATCAAGCTCGTTCTGGTGACAGTGGTTACATAGCAATAAAATTCGATAAGTTTAACGCTGGCAGCACAAGCCTAGTTGATCCAGATGGTTATTATAGCGATTACGACAAGATAACTAATAAAGATAAATTTGCAAATTTAAAGGCGCAAGCGTGGTGGCTAGTGGCTGATAGATTAAGAAACACTTATGATTACGTTGTTAATGGCAATCATAACTATACTACTGACGAGCTCATAAGCATTGATGGAAATATGGATAACTTGGGGCGATTGGTCGCTGAGTTATCAACACCGCTAAGGGATGTTGATAACAACGGGCGAGATAAAGTAGAAAGCAAGAAAGATTTATTAAAACGCGGCGTAAATAGCCCTAATCTGGCAGACGCGTTTATCATGGCATTTGCGCCAAGTGATGAAGTTGAATTTTTTGTTGAATAACGTATACTAAACAAGCTAACAGCATAGCTATAGTTTTAAGTCCGCGCAGCACCCAATCTGACGCGGATTTTTTTTGCTTAACGCATTGCAATTTAAGTTTTGTTAGTTTAAGATTTGTTAGTTGATTTAAATAAGAGAGGAAAACATGGCTACATTTGAAAGTAAGTTTAATATTGGGGATAAGGTTTTTTACTGTAGACGTGAGTTCACTGTTAAATCAGTTTTATTTGATTGTGACGGTGCTTACTGCAGTCTTGTTGGTGATGGTGAGTGTGTTTGCAATGTGCTTGATAGCGATTTAGAACCAGCCCCAAAAGAATTGTTTATTGCTCAAATTAGTGGCGGGTGTGAGTATACATCAGTGTTTAATAGTGTTGAAGCGTTACACTTCTGGTGTGGAGATCGCTATAACAACGGGACATACAAAATAATGAAACTAATAGATATAGAGGAATAGAAATGCATTCGGTAACAGGTAAATTAAACAAGGCAGCAAGCGAATTTGCGGCAGGCGAATACACTGGGTTCAATGTTCGCGTTGGTGAGCGATTCTACAATAGAGAATCAAAAACAAATGACTGGACTAATTACAGTGCTGCCATCTTCAGTAATAACCAGTCACAAATCCAGTTCTTGCGCGATAATTTAATAGAAGGCGCCATCGTTGAGTTGTCAGGTGAGCAAATTAAAATTGATACATTCACTAAGGACAACGGCGAGCAGTTGATCACGCTTGAGCTTGTTAACGCTAAGCTTGGTTACATTTCAGCTATGGCAGCTGGGGCTGTTAGCAAACCGCGGCAACAAAACCAACAACCGCAAGCACAGCAAATGCCAGATCGACAAGGCAAGGATCGAGTTTGGACTCATGCTGAGCTACTGGCTAAAGGCGCGACACTTGAGCAGATAAATAAAATGCCAATTTTTGAAGACGATATTCCTTTTTAGACAAACGGGCCGCTTAATTGCGGCTTTTTTATGGTGATTTTATGACTATAAAACAAACTGCTGATCTGCAAGCTATTGACGTTAAAATCAAAACAGTCGAAGACATACTTGAAGACCTATACAAACAGAGAAGGGCGATTGTAAACAACAATGATTTAAACAAAGGTCCATCTTGGCCCGATAATGACCGCATTGAAAGTATCGGGCAAAATGGCAACACGGGAGAGCATTATGATTGATATTCCTGTTTTCGTTGAAAGCAAAAAAGAAGATTCAGCTAAACCGAAAAAGAAAAGAGCGCCTACCAAATTATTCAGTAGGGTTGCAGCATTTAAGCGATTTTATGAAAACAGGATTTATACTATCACTCAGATTGCCAAATTCACAGGCACAAAAGATTGCGTTGCGTGGGCTTATTTGAACAGAGCTGGCGCTAAAAAGAAAACTATATATGAAGCTATTGATTTTCTTGTGGAAAACGGTTTTTCGTTTGACGGTGCATTAAAAGCAACCAAGGAGACTGTTTTCACTTACACTGATTCATTAGAAAACGCGAGGAGAAGAGCGTGGGATTCAATCCAAAACAATTTAAAAAATTCGTAAGTCAAACGTTGCAGCACATACCAAAAGGCTATAGCGAAAGCTCACTTGTAGCGGCGTTGATGTGTGCGGCTCACGAGTCAAAGCTAGGCGAGTATCTTTACCAAGAAAACGGCCCAGCCCTTGGCGTGTTCCAAATAGAGCCAGCAACCCACGATACAATTTGGCAGCACGGCGACACTTGTTGCGAGAATGCGCAGCTCATGGGTATTGAGTGGAGCGAAAGCGCATTGGTTTATGATTTGCGTTATCAAGTGTTCATGTTTCGCCAGCGTTTATTTATGAAGCCTGAAGCGCTGCCTCCCGCTGATGATTTGATGGCGATTGCCATGTATCTTAAAAAACATTGGAATACAGTGCATGGCAAGGCTGAGGCGCATGATTATTATCTTGATTACTTAGAATTTTATGGTGATTTATGAGCGAATGGTTTTATCGTAAATGCTTAGCGGCGTGCGCTTTGTGCGTTTGGGTTTGTGTTGTTGTCTTGGTTGTCGGAGCTTTTGTATGAACATACTAAAAATAATTAAAACCATTGGCGCTGCCGCGCTGTCAACTCACCCGCTTGGTGCTGCCGTGGTTGCTGTGGCTAACGGGCTTTTGCCAGACGATAAGAAGATTGATATTGATACTCCTGGTAGTGTCGCAATGGCAAATATAAACAGCGCAGGCGAGGCCGTAAAAATAAAACTAGCTGAAATAGACTTGCAAGAAACAAAAGAGCAAGAGCTTACAAAACGCTATGAAGCAATGACGAAGGCAGACGGGCAAGAAACTAGAGCCAAGATAGTCAAAGACGCTATGCGCTTCTTGTGCTTTCTTTCTAGCTTGTTTGTTATCTCTATTGCTTACACCTACTCAACGAACGGCGCTGAGGCTGCGTTTAGCTTAGATATGGCTGCGGTGTTCGGCGTTGTTGTCAGCCCGTTTGCTTATGTTGTCAGGGCTTATTTCGGTGACTTGAGAACCGAGACCGAAAGTCGTCACGCTGCTATCAATGGCAATGAGAAAATAGGCGCTATTGCTGGCTTGGTGAAGGCGTTTAGAAAATAATTTAAATAAATTGAAATAACCGCTTTACATAGGGCGGAATCTACCCTATTATTCATATCAAGCAACGGCAATAACGCAGTTGCAAAATCGAGGACTCGAAAGATGAACAAAGTAAAATACACTCTTAATCAAAATGGCAGCGTGCACGGTTTTTTAGTTGAAGACACGTTTAACTCAAGAGACGAGCTTATTGAGTCGTTTGAGAAAAATAGCGCCGCATATCCAGAACTAAACTACAGCACAAGTAAAATTATTATTCTTGATAGTGCGGCTTGCGTTTCTGATTTTTGCGACGAAACAGCAGAGGTTGCAGTGGAAGTTTTAATTAACAACAAGCCTTTCACTGCTATTTTTTATGTTCAAACAACAGATGGCAGATACAGCCCGCAAGCTGGTTGCTGTATAACAACTAACGGTGAAAATAAAGAATTTAGCGACCTAGAGATTATTGTTTTTGAGTGTATTGATGTAACAGAGCTAGCAAATTCTGTTTTTGAATAATTTAATTAAGCCCGCTTAGCTGCGGGCTTTTGGTGATTTATGAAATACTTCGAACTACAAAAGCAAATCGGTTGGTCAAATCAACAAGCCGCCGATTTCTTCAGAGTTTCACTGACTACAATAAAAGGGTGGCGCAATGGGCGGCATAAAGTACCATATGCGATTATTCTTGTTTGTGAGTCAATCGTTAACTGTAAACCTATCACTAAATAGCACTATCTAAAATTATCGTGTATTATTTATTCAACGGATAATGCACGGTGATATTATGACTAAAAGACTCCTTGTTAACTTTGTATCTAAAGTTAACGCTAGCGGAATTAAACGCGAAACCCGCGGCGGGATTGAATATATAATCTTGCCATCAAAAACACTGCCAGCTGATACGGTTATGAACAACGGTTTATACCCCAAGAGCGAGCGAGACAAATCATATCTTGGACTTAACGGCACTCACGCCCCACTTGGACACCCAAAAAACACAAATGAGCAACACATTAGCGCAACCGATCCAGACGCGGTAACGAATGGCTACATTATCGGCGCTAAGAATGAAAATGTTCGACTAAATGAACAGCTTGATGTTATTGAAGTTGATAAAGCCATCCCTGTTGCTGAAGCGATGAAGTCTGACAAAGGCCGTGATTTATTAAACAGAATAAATATGCTCGAAAAAGGCAAAGGCGAGCCGATACACACAAGCACGGGCGTATTCCTTGAAGTTGAACAACTTGAAGAACCCAAAACCAACGAGCAAGGAGATCGATATACGTGGATCGCATCAAATATGAATTGGGACCACGACGCCATTTTGCTTGATGAAATTGGCGCAAACCAGCCCCACCAAAACGTCGGTATTTTTGCAAATCACGACGGCCAAGAGATTGAGTCTATTTTTGTGAATGTTGATATTGCTGAAGATGAAGGCATAGGTGTAATCGACAATGACGACGCGCTACTATCTAAAATAAAAGCCTATGTCAACAAGCTATTTGCAAATAATAAAAAAGACAATTACAATGAGATTGATATTCAAACAAATGAAGGTGTAGATCCTATGCGCGAAACCATGATCGCCGCATTATCAGCAAAGGGTATTAGCGTAAATGCTGATATTTCTGAAGCTGATTTGCTGGCTAAATACAATGAATCTTTAGCCGCAAACGCTGGCGATTCTGAAGATAATAGCAAGTTAGACGCTATTGTTAATTCAGTTGCCGCTTTAAGTGAAAGATTTGACAAACTTGAACAAAAAGCCAATGAAGCGCAAGAGGCTGAAAAAGCCGATCTTGTTAGCAAGGTTGTAGCTCATAAAGCGTTTGGCTTAAATGAAGATGCTGCTAAATCAATGCAAGTAGAAGCACTACAAGCAATGGTTAATAGCATTAAGCCAGATTATCAAACAAACGGCGTTGATCCAGTTGCTAACAGTGACGACGATGGCTGGAAATTAGGAGCGGAAGAATAATGGCTACTACAATTACAAAGCGTTCTATTTATGTTGGCCCTGCTGAGTCAGGCGAATGCCAACCTTTGCAACTCGAAGGTATTTGCGCTGAAGCGGGTATTTTGCCAGGCATGTTGGTTCAACAAGCTGCTGCTAATGCAGGCTTAGAAATTAACGATACTGCAGCTATCACGTCATTCAATAAACCTGTTTTGATTGCTAACAGAAATGAGCTAATGTCTCGAAATGTAGACGAAGCTTGGACTCTTAATGACAACATGCAGTCATTAAAACCTCGTTCGGGTGAGTTCTTTAATGTGATGGTTGCGTCTGGCAACAACATCACTGAGTTAGGAACAGGATTAACATTAGACGGCGCTGGAAAGTTAACTATCGCAGATAATGACGGCACTGTTCCCGTTTTATTTCACGCTGATGAGATTGTTAACGTAACTGCTGACGCTCTTGTTAGAGTCTACAGAGCATAGGAGCTTTAAAATATGTTATTAACAAATCAAGCGATTAAAAACGCGATTTACGCTAACCAATGGAAAGAGATCCAACGACATCGACAAGCTGCTGAAGCGGCAGAAAAAACGTTCGGTGTTAACGCTGGTTTAGTTCCTCGTGATGTTTACCAAGACATGGAGCGCGACACAGTTCAAATCATGCGCTCTGATGACGGTGATGCTTTCCTTAATGATTTAATTCCGCGCGCTCGTGGTATTAACATCGGCAAGTTAACAACACAGTACCGTCAAGGCTCTGATGCTGGCAATGTTCAGACGTCAATGTCTGGTCAAGTTGGTACGTTATTCGATCAAGTTGATTACAAATATGACGGCGCTATCGTGCCAATTCAAACGGCAGGCTATTTCCGTCAGTGGCGCGAGCTTGAGTCTCAACGCTCTGAGGGCTTTGACGCGTTGCTTGATGACAACCGCGAAACCGTTCGTTCTATGCGTATTGCAATGGCTGACAGTTTCCTTGATGGCTTCAAGGACAAGAACGGTAACTTCTTAGTTCAAGACGGCTTAAGCTGGCAGGGTATCCGAAACGATACAACTCGCGTTGCTCAAGTGGATCTTGGTGCTGGTGGCCTTAACTTTGATTTTACTGACCAAGCTAAAACTGGTGAAGAAATTAAAGCGGCGTTTATGCAATTGCGCGATGTTTTATATATCGACAACAACTGTACAACTGATGCTAATTTCTATCTATCTCGTGAAATTGTGTCTAACTTTGAGCGCCGTTTCTCTGCGCAATATGATAGCACTACAATTTTGCAAGAGCTTACTGGTCTAATGGGTGTTGGTGAGCTTAAGCCAACAAACAAATTAACTGGCAATGAGTTGATGGGCTTACCGTCTTCTGGTGAAATGGTTCGTCCATTATCTGGAATGATGATAAGCACAGTTGCCTTGCCTCGTTTGCGCTTCAATGACAACTATGAGTTCATGGTTTGGCACGCTACAGGTTGGCAAGTTAAAACTGACTATAATGGTCAAACATGCGCACTTTACGCGGCGGGGTAATAACTAATGGCTAAAAAAGAATTTTTATGTTTAGGTGGTTACTTGTCTGTTGACGGTAAACTTGCAAAAGTCGAAGCTGGTTCTATCGTTGAAGTTGAAGAAGAAGTTGGCAACGCTAGCCGAATTCTAAAGGCTAAGACGGAAGGTAAAAAAGTCGAAGTTGCAACACCAAAGAAAAAATAACTAATCTTAGTTATAAAAAAGCCCGCTTAATTGCGGGCTTTTTGTTTTTAGAAATCCTCATCAACAGGATTGATAACAACTTCTTGCTGTGGTTGCTCAACTTCGCGCTTTTGGGCTGGCACAAATGCTTGCTTTGGTTGCTCGTTCATTTGCTGACCTGCTGCAATATCTTCTTGTTCTGTATCCGCATGAAAACCCATAAATATATGAGGCACGTTTAAATTACCAAAGAATTTAGCAGCTCGATATTGGATCATAAGCTCGGGCATTGTTTTCCATTTGCTGCCAGATTTATTTAACCAACCTTCTTTTTGCGCCATCTCCATTGAAACTTTAGGTCCTTCAATAATATCGCCGTACTCTTTGCAGCGAGTCCAAGCAGTGCAAGACAGGCTCATGCCTTCACCCTCCATCTTGAAGCGTAACGGGTGCTTGTATAGACCACAGCTGTTAATCGCTGCTATCACAAACTGACTAGACCAAGACGGCTTACCGTGGATTATATGGACGTTTTGCATAACAGTTATCGGGCTGTTGTTAGTTCTGTTTGCTATTTCCATAGCTATCAATGTATTGCCAATATTGTTTTGATAATCCTTTGGCACAATTGATGAGGAGCAAAGCCCTTTTGCTACACGCTGTGCATTTTCAAACGCAACCATATCACCAGAAAAAATACTGCCACTAGGCTCTTGCTCTTTATGTTCTACTATTTCGTTTTCCATTTTTACACTCTCTTTTTATGTTTCGGAATTAAATTATATAACAAAACCCAAACAACATGCAAATTAATTGATTAAATAAGCAAAAAGGGCAATAATTAAACAAAAACCAGCGGTGTTAATCTTGGTTAGGTTTATTAAGTTCCTGTGGATCATTCTTGTTTATACTGCAATCGCTTTTTTTCTTTCAAAAAGTGTTGTTGTGCTGTCTTTTCTTACGTTGACTTTTGCTGGTCTATTATTCCGCGAAAAATACTCAGTTGCCGTTTGGTTTCAAATTGATGAGCTTGTTGCGGCGGTTGCTCACTTTAAGAAAAACAGAACCGTCAGCGGCCTTTGTGGGGAGTATGCGTATCAAGAAAAGCCTGGGTTTATTTATTTAGAGCGGCTAATCAATAAAATTTTTAATGATAATGAACACTGCTATAATCGCTGGGTTAAAGAAATGAAAATATTAAATTTTATAAGGACGCTCTAATGTTACAAGATATTATCGAAGAATTAGCAAAACCCGAATACGATAGCTTAAGTGATATAGAAGCGTTAGAAGCTATAAAAAATAGTAGTGAGTTTATTCAAGGGCCAGCTCAGGCTGGCAATGTTCTTAGTTACTTGGCGCAAATATCAAAGCTAATTGAAGTGAAAAGTATATCTGAGACTAACGGGCATTTATTGCAAAATGCCAGCGAAGCCATAATGATAACGCTAAACGGGCGCACTCAATTTGATGTACATAAACCAGAAGTGCAAGCGATGCTTCAAGGATTTGTTGATGCAAGCGTCATAAGTACAAATGAGCGTGACGGTATATTGGCAATCGGTCAAACTCCCAAATTTGAAAATTGCACACTAAGACAAATCAGGCAAGCAAGGGGCAAGACAAACACGCAAACGATTGGCGGATGGAAGGCGGGCGGGGCTATCCGTGTTAATGTCGTGGGCGAGTTATTGGAGCCAGTTAGGCCAACAGTAACAAAAACCAATGACTTGTACACAAATGAACCTGTGGGTAGAACTGTAAATATCAGCAGTGAGGGTAGTTATATTATTGATTTAACTGGATTAAGAACGCTTGGAAATGCGGCTGACCTAACTATAGAGCTAGGAGCGTCCAATAGTTTTACTGTTGAGATGGTGTAAGCAATGGCTTGGGCTATTGAGATACCAGAAGCTGGCTATCTATCATCAGCGGCCTGGCAAGGGCTTGACGAGTCATCTTCCGTTAGATTAAGGTTCACTTACATCATTTACGGGGTTAATGATGTAATTTTTGATTCAAATAGATTCTCACTGGGTTATGAGGTAGCATTAACAGGTGGCGAATTTATAAAAGTGTCCGTCGGAGGAACGGCATTAACAACAACGTTTTCTGTAAATACCGCTAACCCCATTGAGATATTCATTGATTACAATAGAACTACTGGATTGTTTTCTGTTGAGATAAACGGAACAAGTTATGGTAGTGCCACAGCAGCACAAGAAACCCGATATACAAGCAGCCGTCCGACTAATTTCGGAGCTCAGTACAATGGCGGTAACGGCGCAGCGTGTCAACTAGAGTTTGCGGAGTTGTTATCATCTTCAGGGCTGCATGACAGATATTACGATCCTGATGTAAGTGACCACAGTAACACAGGTCAACAACCAGTTTTAGAAGAAACGACAAATGGTTTCGATGCCACGGGCGTCAACATGCCGACAGATGGTTCTGCATGGATCGACCTTGGTGGTGGTGGCGTTACTGGTGACGTAACCGAGCAGCAGCAGCAATCAGATTTAATAAATGGAACAATAGCGGTAAACGGCAACGCTTCCGAGCAGCAAAATCAAAGTGATAGTGTTAACGGCAGTGTTGTAGTTGTTGGCGACGCATTAGAACAACAAACAAACACAGATAGCATCACTGGCACCGTCGTTTCACCTGGCGTCAACGGTAACTTATCAGAGCAGCAATCACAATTAGAGTTATTGAGTGGCGGCGTCGTTGTCTCTGGTGATACTACAGAAAGCCAGATTCAAATAGAAAGTATAACTGGATCGGTTTCAGTTGTTGGTGGCATCCAAAATCAACAGTCGCAAACCGACGCTATAACTGGTAGCTTATTAAACGCTGGCGATATAACTGAAACCCAAAACCAAGCTGATAGTGTTTCGGGCTCTGTTTTAGTGTCTGGAACTGTTGCTGAGTCACAAAATCAAGCTGACAATATAACTGGTTTTGTTTTAATATCTGGTGGTGTTTCAGAGTCACAAACAAACATTGATGCTTTGGTCGGCGCAGTCGGTGACGTTACTTTTGGCAATTTAACTGAGCAGCAGTATCAAAATGATATTATAAGCGGTAGCGTCTCGGTATCAGGCTCAGCTTCAGAAAACCAAACTCAAAATGAATTAATTATCGGCGGCGTTTCTGTTTCTGGTAACGCAAGCGAAAGCCAGCAGCAAACAGAGCAGTTGTTCGGAACTGTTTCAGGTGGCCCGATAACTGGTAACGTTGCAGAGTCGCAAATAAACACTGATTCAATTAGTGGCTTAGTTGTTGTCTCGGGTGATATATCAAACACGCAAACAAATATTGATAAAATCAGAGAAAAAATTATTATTTACGATGGCGGCTATACTGCTAAAATAGATAATAGAGCTTACTATACTGCTAAAGTCAGTAATAAAACATACTACACAGCGAGAGTAAAAAAATGAGCGATCAATCAAGAACAGACGAAGACAAGAACGCAGCAGCAGACGCAAGCGCGGCTTTACTAAATAGCGGTCTTTTGCGTGTTTATGCTGGAACAATTCCCGCAGACGTAAACGCGGGATTAGGCGGTGCTACACTATTAAGTGAGCATGATTATTCAGCTACAGCATTTGCCCCAGCCGTCGCAGGCGTTGCGACATCAAATGCCATTACTGACGTTTCAGCTGTTGGCACTGGAACGGCGACATTCTATCGAGCATTTAAAACAGGTGGCACAGTAGCAACACGTCAAGGTGATGTTTCAACAACAGCTGCGGGCACTGGTGATTTGCAATTTGACAATACATCAATCACAACAGGCCAGACTGTTAATATTGGTACTCATACTATTACTGAGGTCTAAATTATGAGTCTCGTAGTTAACGCATCAAATGAAGTTGCATTGTACAATCTAAGAGATAATGACTATGTTATAGATAATGATGCCACCGTTACAGTTGAGTTGAGAGATTCAAGCGACAATTTAGTTGCTGGCGAGTCGTGGCCTAAAACACTTGTCTCAACTGGCTCTGGCGGCAACTACGAGGCATCATTAGATCCAGCGCTTGCAATTGTTGTCGGCGAAAGATACAAACAAACGATATTGGCTGTGAATAATTCAACATTTAAGCAGTCACCATTTGTTACATATTTAACTGCTGTTGAGTCGGCTGGATGCTAAAAAGGAGATTTTAAAATGGCTGATACTTTACCAGATGTTGAACTGCCTGCTGGTGCGTGGGTGGATTTGTATGCCGCTACAGGGATAGCGGTTGGTACGCAAGTCAACATACATAACAAAGGTTCAACAAGGGTGACTATTGCAGTTAAAGCTAGTGAGCCATTGACAACTAAAGAAGGTGTTTTTCTTTCGCCTGTTGGAGTCGGATCGCCATCGATACCACTACAAAACGATAGTGGTGACTCTGGTTTATGGGCCCACAGCTTTGTTGGTGGCTCAGTCAATGTGCAGGTGGCGTAAATGAGTTTAAAACCATTTATTAAATCGCTGCCCAGCTCGGGCGGCACTGGCGCAGTTGATAGCGTTTTCGGTCGGACGGGTGTAGTTGTTGCCGATCCTGGCGATTATGAACTGTATTATTTAGACAACGCAGAAAACATAATTATATATAAAACGCTCCTTGATTTTCAGCAAAATACAGTTGTGGTTGATGGTAAATATCAACTGACTGCGGGCAAGCGTTATTTATATGGCGGCACTGGTAGCATTACGCTTGACTTGCCTATTGATCTAAATGGCTCTTTACTAGATCTAGGATCACCGTTGTTTGGTTTAGCTATTCTTTACCTCGGCACAGATCCATTATTTAACGGCGCTAGTGGATCAGTTAAAAATGGTATTGTTGCTTGCCCTAATTCCCCGTGTTTTAATATTTTAAAAACAGGCGCAGGCGGTGAATATTGCTTTGTTGATAATTTCCTACTTGCTGATGCGACAAGCTACGGCACTATTGATGTGAATGACCTTCGCATAAATTATTGCGGCTCTATTGATATTGACAATGGATTTGATTTCAATGGCGTGGATTGGAATACGTTTGTTATACGCGAGTTTAACCTGCAATCATCTAGCCCAGCTTTTATAGGGCTTGATTTTCGCGGTTCTTTACTTAGTGACGCGAAGATAAATCAGTGTGTTATACAAGCGCCGAGCGGTGCCACTGGTGTCATGCTAGATCCAAATAGCGCAAACACAGTAGCGAATGAGCGCTTTAATTACACTGAAGGCAAGTTTGCTGGCGGGTTAACACCAATAGCTGGCGGCGGCACTATTGACGATATAAGGAATTATTTTTTCAATAATGGCGGTTTGCGTGACTCTTACACGGCTGTTGACACTAAATTAAACACGCCAGTAGAGGTTGCTATTGCCGTGCCCGATGTGTTTGTAAAGGTGGCGGATCTATCCTGGATCGGAAAGGACGCTGCCAAACTCTCTTTTGATAGTGACGGAAACGTTAAAAACGAAACCGAAAGCCCAATCGAGATTTTAGTTCACGGCTCTATAGTGCTTGAAAAAGTCGCGGGCGGTTCTGACCTTTTAAGGGCTATGATTTGTTACAATGATGATCCGCTTAATACATCTTCTCAATGGACAATTAAAAGCATACAGAACTCGCAAGAGTCAAGCTTAAGTCTTCGAGGTATATTCAACCTTAATCCACAGGATTATATCAGTATTTATGTTGCAAATGGCGATACTGGAGCAGGCAATAAAAACATCGATGTAACTGAGGCAGACGTATCTATATTTAAAGTGCTATAAAAAATCACTTATCAAGTTTTTCAACTAGCTTGATAAGTGCTTTCGCTGTTTCGTCTTCTTTGGGTTTTATAACTTGATTGTATCCAACGAATGCGCCGCCTAGCACTGTTGTTAAAACAAAACCTATGAGTGTTGTTTTAATTGTTCTTGCTTCTTCACGCATTGTTATTAGAGATGCTTGATTTATTTGCAGGTCACGCACGTCTTCGGCTATCGCTTGAATATGCGCGTCTTGAGTTGTAACTCTGTCGTTTATGTTGTTTTGCTCGGCTTGATAAATGTCTATTTTGCTAACCGCTGCCGCCACGTCTTGAACGGCTTCAGTTATCTTGCTTTCAAATTCCCTTCTTTCCGCTCTATCCTCAGCTCTTTCTCTATCGTAGCGTTCAATCATCGCTTCTAATTGAGTCCGCAATATCTGCAATGATTCTTCCGAGCCTGTAGTCATAGTCAGTGAGCCTTCGTATTATTCGTAGTAATGAGTTTACACATATTGCAATAGCAATTATGGATAAAACTATATAAATATATAATTCCATTATATGCCAGCTCCAAGATGAATAACAACTCAATAGTCGAATAAATCACCCTCCATGATATTTCAGACTCCCAGTATAAGTATAGTATCGGGTCATAAATCCCGTTAAAAAAGAATGAGATAAGAAAAGACGCTAAAAATGCCGCATCAATTATAGCTAATACAGCAAGCAGTATAACTCGCCAGTTGTATTTAATGCCTTTATTTATATCAATAAAATAAACGCAAAAGTAAAATAGTATTATTGAGAATAAAGAACCAATAAAATAATATTGGTTCTCGGTTAGTTTCGTTGAGCATAAGTAGAATATTGAAACTAAAACATAACTTAAGCTCAGTGATAAAAATAAGTTTATTTGGGCTTTGTTCCACCCGAACCGCGACGAGGCTTTTTTGCTGGCATGGTGTTTTTCCTTTTGTTGTTTAGTGTGCTAGTATGTATACAAAGTAACCTAATTTAAACAAAAAAGCAATGACGGCGATAATAACACCAGATGATATAAAAAAGATTTATCCTCAAGCTGCTGGTTTTGATGATTGCACTATACAAGAATACATTTGCATAGTTAACGAGGCCGATGCTTGCATGGCTGGATCGGGTTATAGTGAATGTGTTTGTGCGGTTATTAAGAAAACGCGGTTGCTCACATGCTTTACTCAATTAACTTTGGTGGCATATCTTCAATGACTTCGCCCACGGGTGAGTCTATTTCATTTAAAGACATTGCTATGGGTAATGGCTTGGCTTCTACGCCATACGGCCGTCAAGTATTGAGTTTAGATAAAAGCGGTTGCGTCAGTGGTGTTA
Source organism: archaeon (assembly GCA_002687185.1). Taxonomy (GTDB): domain Archaea; phylum Nanobdellota; class Nanobdellia; order SCGC-AAA011-G17; family GW2011-AR20. Next base: position 23,148 of record NYZO01000058.1, read on the forward strand.
TTGAAAATACAAGCGCAGAGCGTTTTGCGGTTTCTGTTGGCGGGTTCTGCTAATGAGTTTGGTTCGTGGTTATTTTGCAAATTTAGATAAAGCTACCATTTGGCGGGCGAGCGGGATCGACGTAAACGGTGATAGTAGTTATTCTATTATTGGCGTGGTTGATTGCACGCACACTACAAATACAGCATTGCAAACAGATTCAAAAGGCCGTGAGTTTAGACCAGCTTTTGCAATTTACACAAAGTCACCACTTGCGCAAGAGGGTGATTATATATTAATTGGCGAGTCAACAGCCGTGGAGCCACCAACAGAAGCTAGACAGGTGCGCAGAATTGCGACAGCAGCCGCTATGATTGGTACTCCTGATTATGATATTTTTGTGAGTTAGCATGGCTAGACGCTCAAGAATAAGAGGCTTAAACTCAGTAAGACGCGGTTTAAACCGATTCTTTAATGATGAAGCTATGCAAAAAGCTAATCGAGCTGTGACAGAAAGCTTGATTATCGGCATGGCAAAAGCAATGACTTACACGCCGATTGATAAAGGTTTGCTGATTAACTCAAGCTTTCGTGATACCCGTCGAGAAGGGCGCAAGATAATTGGCACGGCGGGATATACTCAGGCATACGCTGCGGCTTTGCATGATAATATGAACTGGCGGCCAAAACGCCCAGGCACACCAGGTAAGCCAAGAGGCGGATATAACCCAAGCGCAACCCCGAAGTTTTTAGAGAAAGGTTTTGAAGAAACCGAGGCGCAACAAAGAGCAGCAGTAATTAGGATCATGAGAGTATGATTTTAGATGATTTAAAAGCACTCATTGACGGTAGTGGTCTTGTTACTGATTACGATCAAGCTCACTTTTTTGATGAGTCGAAATACACTAATAAAACTATTGCATACAGTATTAATGGCGGATCTGGCTCTGACCATTTCGTCAGAAACCCGACGGTTGATTTTGTTTTTTATGGAATAGAGAGTTCAAAAGGGGCAGATAGAATTGACGTGGCTAATGCGTCTGAGTCTATATTTAACTATTTTTTGGACAATTACAGCCAAGGTTGTATCATTGGTATTATACCTCTTGTCGAGGTCGCGGGGCCAAACTACTCTGATAGCGGACGCCCAATGTATACATTTACAATTCAATTGAAAACAGCGAGATAAAAATTATGGCAGCAGAAAACGGTGCTTGGATCGGCAGAGATGCCATTATTGAGATTTATATAGACACGCCATCGGACACCGAGCCGACAACTAATTGGCTAACACTTGGCGGTACGCGGGGGCTTAGCATTTCTGGCTCTTGGGGTTCTGTTGATGTAACTAATCGCTCAAGCCTTGGGGCTTTCCGCGAGAAGATTGCAGACTACATTGAAACATCAATTAGCACTGACGGTGTTGTTTTAAAAGCTGCCGCGTCTAACATTAAAGCAGTTCGTGAGTATTTTTACGCTCCGACAACTGGGCAGCCTTGCGCGTGGATCCGTGTTACTTTCCCTGAAGAAAGCGGCGCTACTGAGACGTTAAGCTATCCAGTACTATTAACCACGTTTGACTATGAAGCGCCTTATGACGCTGAGGCTACATTCAGTATGGAAGCGGAAGGCATTGGTCAACCAGTGTTTACCGATATTCCAGCGCCATAAATGCGAGTTAACACAGCTATTGGCGAAGTTGGTTTAACGATAAACGGGCGTGATTATCTTTTGCGCCCGTCATTCGTTGCTATGTCTCAAATAGGCGAAGGTGATAGTCTTGTTTCTATAGCGAACTGGGCTAACCAAGCTAAGTTAAGACTTCAGTTTGAGCCGCATTTAGTTAGCGTTTTAGATATATCAACGGCGCTTTTGATTATTCAAAGTTGCTGTGATGATGAGATAGTTGGTTTAGGTCACATTGTTGGATCTGAATGGACTGGAAAGCTTGTATTTAACGAGCAAGAAGTTTGCTGGCAAGACTTAATTGTTATTGCTGAACATCTTATCAGATACGGCATAAACGGCATTGAGACTGAAAGAAGTAAAAACGCTGCTCGATTTTCAGATAAGCGTGATAATTTTGTCTTTAAAGTAAGTGAATTTGTTGCTTCGGCAATAGCGCATTTAAAGCTAAGTGCAAAAGATGCGTGGCAATTGACAATGCCAGAATTTCAAATGGCAATTGATGCTTTATTTCCAGAAGACAGCAAAAAGTCAAACATGCCAACTCAAGAAGACATGCAAAAAAATCTAGCAATAATTAAAGCAGCTAGAGAGCGTCATGCAAAAACTCAAAAAGATAAACCAAAAGCAAAAGAAGATAGTAAAAATTTCGTAAGGCGTAGATTATGAGTGAGAATGTCGGCTCAGTATTTTGGGAAGTTGAAGTTGATGCAAGTGGAATGCTTAGAAGTGTTCGCCAGATCGACCAGCGTCTTGATGATTTAAATAGCAATCTAAACGAAACAAGCCAAGGTATTAGAAGGGCGTTTAACCCTGCTCGAATAAGGGCTCTTGCTGGTGGTGTTGCTAAAGCGGTAGGTGCTGCTACTGTTGCATTCACAGCTTTTGCTGCGGCTATTGGCACGTCAGCGAAAGAGCTTGAAGTTATGGCGCGTCAAGCGGGCGTTACTATTGAGCAATTCCAAGCTATTCAATTTGCCACAGAAAAATACACAATATCGGGCGAGCAGTTTGCAGACATAACAAAAGACATGAGTGACAAGCTCGGTGAGTTTGCCTCCGTTGGCTCAGGACCATTTCAGGATTATGTTGACGTTATGAAGTTGACAAGTGAGCAAGGCGCGATACTTGCCGATCAACTTCAGCATTTGGCAGGCCCTCAAGCGATCCAATTCCTTGTTTCTGAAATGCAAAAAGCCGAGATAAGCGGCGCTCAAATGACGTTCGTTCTTGAGTCTATGGGTAGTGATTTATCAAAACTCATTCCGTTGTTTTCTGACAACGGCGCAGAGCTTGACAAACTCACAAAGAAATTTGAACAACTGTCTGGCGGAATAGACGCTGACACATTCAGAGAATATAAAGAGCTGAGCGGGAGTATGGGTTTAGCGACAAACTCATTCAAAACGTTCTTAGCGGAAGCGTTAAGCCCGTTAATCCCTGCTTTTAATGATGCGTCAATTAGTATTGCGGCGTTTTTCTCTGAAATGACAAAAGGCGTAAAAGAAAGCAAAGACGCACAAGCTGCAAATCAACGAGTGGCCGACATTATTGGCGAACAACTGGATCGCCGTGGGCGCGTTGTTAAGGTCGCATCAAAAGAAGCGCAAGAGCTAGATAAATTAATTAAAAGAAATGAAGAATTAAACGAAAAGATAAATCAGAGAATAACTGCAACAGGCAGATCCGCAGCTTTAGCAAAAAAGAGACAAAAAGAAAATGCGGCAGCTTGGGCTGCTGAAATAAAAACAAACGAAACTAGAATCAATCAGCTAAGAGAAGAAAGCGCAGCAGCCCAAGAAGTTTTTAATATCAGAAACAAGATAGCGACAACTCAGCCAGCGGCAACAGGCGGCGGTGGCTCTACTGGAGCGCAAACGCCATTTGCACCAATTGATTTTGGTGGCGGCGGTGACAGGGTGTCCCAAGCTGGCGGTGTTCAGGAAGGTGAATTCGGAAGCTTTGGCGCAGGAGATCCGTTTAATGTTCAGGTTATTAATGATGACTCAGAGGAAATACTAGGGATTCTAAGGCGCTTCAAAAACCAGCGTGACTCTATTTTAAATGAAGGTGAAAGCCCAGCCGAAAGAGAAAGGAGACTTTACGCTGAGCGCTTAATGGTTATAACTGAAGCCGAAGCCATCCTAGGTGAGAAAAACGCTGAGATTATGCGAGCCAAGGAAGAAGCTCACGCTAATCATGAAGCCAGAATGACGCAGATCTCAAAAGACGAGCAAAAGAACAGATTAATGTCTGCTCAGAATCAACTACAAGGTTGGGGCGATTTCTTCGGCGCAATGACTGAGCTTAGTGAGGCGCAAGGCAAGCAATCATTTAAAACTTGGAAAAAGTTTGCTATGGCGCAAGCCGCTATTAGTACAGCATTGGCAATTGTTAATGCGTCAACACTAACGCCTTGGCCCGCTGCTGTCGTGGCGATGGCTGCGGCTGGTATTTCTGGTGCTGCGCAGATAGCAAAAATAAACTCAACTAGCTATAGCGGTCGCGCTCAAGGTGGCGTTGTTAAAGCGGGTAATATCTACCCCGTCAACGAGGCAGGCATAGAAGGATTCCAGTTCAGAAGCGGCGGCAAAGAGTATTTAAGACCAATGACCAATGGCCGTGTTGTTAAAAGTTCAGACATGAAAAAAGGCGGCGGCTCTATTCAGCAAAACGCGAATGTAACAATTCAAGTGTCAACGCTTGACGCCACAGACTTTAATACTCAAATAGCGCGGAGTCAGGATACAATATATAATGTAATGACAAAGGTAATGAGAGAGCAAGGTCAGCAATTATAATGAGTTTATTTCCTAGTTATTTCAATATTCAAAACATGAGCGTGACAAGTAATGTCCCGACAGTATCAAGTGAAAGTCAAGGCTTAATTACTCACGTTAGACGCAGGCTTGCTCAGCGTTGGGATATTGATTTAGATTGCATTGTGACAACAATTGACAAAGCAACTGGCGAAAACAACACAAAGAAAGCTATGGCTTGGAAAGTTGGCCTTGAAGGAGGAACAATCCCAAACGAATTTGTTTTGCCTGTTTTCGGTCAGTCAAACGCAGCCGACACAACAACGCTCAATGTAATTACAACTGGCGCAACGTCAATAGATTTAAATAATGTTACTGATGTGCAAGAGGGTGATTATTTTACGTTCGCAGGTCACACCAAGGTTTACATGGTGATGGCGATAAGCGTTAACACGGTTACATTTTTTCCAAATCTAGTTAGTGACGTTGCTCTTGGCGAGGCTGTGACATTCAACCCTGAATTCACGGTTATTTGCGCCAACGCCGCTAGCTTTCGATCAGCAAGCGCAAGACAACCACAGTCATTTACGTTTAATTTCGTCGAGGCATTATAATGCTTACACTTACCCCAGCTGTTGAGGCTGCATTGAGTGGTTCTCACACGGTTTGCTATCTAGTTGAAATTAGGTTCAGCGGCTCAAATACCCTATATATGAATGACGGTTCGATTGATGTTGATTACTCTGGCGCAACATATTTAGCTAATGGCTTGTTGCTTGGTGTTGACACTATAAAAAAAGAATCAAAGATAAACGCCATTGAGCTTCCGATTACATTCTCAGCGGCAGACCAATCTATCATAGCTATATTACTAAATGATGAGCAGTTAAACCGTGAGGTTTTTATAAACCAAGCTATTATCGATCCAGTGACGGGGCAAGTGATACCTGATCCAATAAATATGGGCAAATGGCTTATCACTGGAACAGCTATAAACGACGCTGAGCGCGGAATAGTGACAATAACAGTATCAAGCTACTGGACAGACTTCGAGCGTAAAAATGGAATAGCCACAACGCATGATAGTATTCGCAGGGTTTACCCAAACGAAACTGGGTTCATTAATTCAAAAGATATAAAAGAAGATCTAAAGTGGGGCGGTGAATAATGGGTTTACGTGATATTGCAGATCCACTAAAGGTTTTTGAAGGCAAATCTGAACGAGATATAACTGAAATATTTGAAAAAAGCCAAGGTGATTTTTTAAGTGAAAAAATCCGCCTTTGGTTTGAAGGTCTTTTTGATGAGGATCAGCAGCCTTTAACAATTCAGCGCCAAGGCTCAAATATTGAAATCCCTATTGTTTATGGTACCCGTGAAATTGGCGGTGTTATTGTTGATAGGAATGTCACTGATAGCCCAGGCGGTGTTTACAATGAATACTTACACTTACTTGTAGTTTGGTGCGCTGGTGAAATTGACTCGGTTGACGAATTGTTTTTTGACGAGTACAAAGAAGGCGATCAACGATTCAACAAAGAAGGCGGCGGAAAGTGGTTTACAGTCACTCATCATCTAGGCTCTGACACGCAAGCAGTTGACCCAGATGTTTTAGCCAACTTCAACAACGCCACAACAGAAAGCCGCCTGCGTTCTGTTGCTTACAGTTATATAAGACTTGAGCAAGACGAAAATCAAACAGTTTGGCGCGGCATACCCAAAATCACAGCTAGGATTCGGGGGCGTAAAGTATATGACCCAAGAACAACGCTAACCGAATATAGCGAAAACCCCGCTCTTTGTGTAATGGATTACTTGAAGGACCCCATATTTTCAAAAGGCCTAGTTGATAATGACTTGATCATTCAGTCATTTGTTGACTCAGCAAATTACGCTGATGAGCAAGAAGACTCTACAGCTAGCGTTATTGAGACGTCTTATTTATACCCTGGTGATCCAGGCTACCCAATACCGCCAGAGTCACCAGAGTACGGCAGACCAAAGCCTATCTATACTCAAACTGATGAGTTTTTGCAAGTAAACCGTTTTACAATTAATCACTTAGTTGATACCAACAAGACGATATTTGATAACGTTGGCTTAATGCTTCGTCAGTTCCGTGGGTTCATGCTGCTAGAGGGCGGCAAGATGAAACTTGTCAACGAGGGCGCAGGCGATCCAGTAATGATATTTGACTCTTCAAATATTGTTGGGAACGTACAAAGCCAAGGATCAAGAAAGCGGAGTCGTTTAAACCGATGTCAAGTTGAGTTCACAAATAAACGAAATAGATACAAAAAAGATATTGTTAGTTATCCAGCGCAAAGCGATCCACTATATACTCAATGGCTCAATGAGGATAATGGTGTTGTTTTAGATAAAAAACTAACATACCCAGGAATAACAGAAAAAGCCGAAGCGCTGAGAATGGCTGAAACAGCTGTTAAAGTTTCTCGCGATAACGGAACTTGCACATTCACAGCGACTTACCTAGCCATAAAACTGCAAGCAGCTGATATTATTGGCGTAACTGATGAAAGTAGAGGATGGATAGAAAAGCCGTTCAGAGTATCAACGCTACAGCAAAGACCAGATGGCTTAGTAAAGGTTTCTTGTGTTGAGCATAATTCAACAGCTTACCCGTGGGCTGGTCTTGATTATGACGATGAAGTTGGCGGCTCATGGCTCGGCGATCCAAATAATATACTTGCGCCAGATAACTTGCTTTTAACGTTCGACGAAACGCTAGCAACGCTAGGCGCTTTAAGTTGGACATATAACACAGATGGTTTTGTTCGTTACTATCGAATTGACATAGTGCGAGATAGCGATGGCGAAATAATAATATCTAAAGAAGAACGAGCCAAGTCAACAAGCTTGCCGTTAGTTTCTGTCGGTAACTATACGATAAAAGTTTACGCAGTATCGACAACGGGTTACACCTCAGCGCCCGCAACTTTAGTTTTAAATGCTCAATTACCAGCGCCGCCAGACGGCATTAATTTAACACCAGGCGACTTTGATATAAACGCCGAACCATTCTTTTTAAGCGGCGATTTGATTTTAGGAAATCAATTTGAGTTCGGGCTAGATTCAACGGACGTGGTAACTCGCGGAGCCACTGCTGTTTTCACGGGATTGCAGGCTGACACCCAATATACCGTTTACGCAAGAACAGTTAACGCTTTCGGCGTTTCTGCTTGGGTCAACGCTTCAGTTTCAACAACTGACGGGCAAAAGATAATTGACATTGTTGGAGATATTGATTTATCAGCTCTTGAAGATATAAAACCCGACTGGGCCACTATTGTTGAGTCAGTCAGTGATGTTTTCGGCGATGAAATAAACAGTATTGAAAACTTAGTTAATGAAAAGAATATCGAAGCTGAATCTGAAACAAGAAACGAAGAGATAGCACAACTAAATTTAGATTTAAGTGCTTTAAGTGATGATTTAGATACACTAAATACGGTAACAATACCGCAGATTAATTCTGAGTTAAGTGATAACACTATCGCGATCAATGAATTAAATACGGTTACAATACCACAGATTAATTCCGATCTAGCTCAGCTAGACAGTGACCTTTCACAAATTGATGATAGGTTCCCAATCCAGACTGTAGACATTGGCGATGACTCAATTAGCACACCAAAACTACAGGCAAATAGTGTAACTGCTGTAAAAATAATAGCAGGCGCAATCAGTGCTGAAAAGATATTAGCAGGCGCGATAACTACTGAAAAAATGTTCGTCAACTCAATCAACGGCGATCGCATATTAGTAAACACGCTTAACGCAAATAAGATAGTAGCAGAATCTATAACAGCAAACGAGATTGCGGCAAACACAATCACAGGCGATAAAATACTTGTTAATAGTGTTAACGCTGACAGGCTTGTTGCTTTCTCGATCCAGTCAAACAATATAGCTACAAATGCTATTGTCTCAGACAAGATAAGCGCAAACACTATAACGTCAGATAAAATATTAGCCGATGCTGTTATAGCTGAAAAAATAGCAAGTGACACGATATTAACAAGGCACTTGTTAGCTGACCAAATTGAAGGTGTTCACATTAAAGCTGCTACTATAGCCGCCCTAAACTTAATTGCAGGCACTATAACTGGCGACAAGATAGCCGCAAACACGGTTTCCGCTGGGAATATTCTTGTTAATGACATCTTAGCTGATGAAATATTTGCAGAAGATATAACGGCCACAGGCACAATAACGGGCGCGACTATATTCGGCGGAACTGTGCAGGGTGGAACAGTTTCAACATTCGGCACAGCTGGTATATCAATTCCTATGTACTCTGAGTCTAACTTCGACTCTGGATCACTTGGCGGTGGTGCAATTCGCGGCGATTATAGTTCCAACGGCTCACTAACTGACAACTCACCAAGCGGCGCGGCGGTTATCGGAAACTACACTGGTACAGACAGCGGGTTTTTTGGCGGGGCAGGGATTAAAGGCGTAGGCGGCGCTGGATTAGGTGCTATCTTCTCTACAGATACAAATGACACTTGCGTAAAAATTGGCGGTGGTTTCAACAGAGCTTTGTCAATAGGAACGCCTGGTTATACTTGTATACACACTACCGCGGCCTCTGACATAGGAATGCTGATAGAGTCTGGGTCAACAACAAAACCAGTTCAAGCTGGTCTGAAAGTAATTGAAACAAGCGCTTTTGCAGGCGTGAGGTCGAGCGGTGGTACTTGGGACTTTTACGCGGATAATGGCTCTGGCAGTTATGGTCCGTTTACTGGCGGCCATGACGGCTTAGTTGATAAAAGTACGTTTTCTGCTGAGCAAGGCGACATTATTGTTGATGTTGATTTTATTGCTAGCAGCGGTGTTTCCGATGCGATAATGACAAATGAGTTATCAAGCTCAGCTATGCAAAAAAACGTTGCGGGTGTTTTTGTTCAGCAGCAAGTATTAGATGAAATCACTAGACCTGCAGCAATGAAAGATTTAAATCTTGATGATTACCAGCAGTATCAAGCAATAACATTTAACGCGCTTGGCGAAGGCATGATTAATGTGTGCGGAGAGGGTGGCAATATAGAAAAAGGCGACTATATCTGCACTAGTTCAATTGCTGGAAAAGGTATGAGGCAGCCAAATCCAGATGATTTAAAATCATACACAGTGGCACAGGCGCGTGAAAATGTTATATTTAGTAGTACAACAGAAGTTAAACAAATTGCAGTATTTTATAAAGCAGGTTAATCAATGGCAGCATTCAGCGGATTTATAACGGGCACTTGCTCAGTAAACAACGGCTCTAAAAACGTAACAATTACAGTGCTTGATCCAACATCAAGAGATCCAACTGAAATAGCCAGCGGAACTGCTATTTTTATAGATAATTTTCCGCCAGTTGAAGCGGTTAGTGGCTCTGGCCTTGCGCTAGAAATAACGCTTGCCGAGAATTGGCCTCATGCCACTGTGACGGCTCAACCGTTTACAACAATATACACTATTGAAGGTTTGCGAGACGCAGTTCAAAGAGCACGACGATCTGCTGATACATACGTTGCTTTTGCTACTTCATTCGAAACGCTTTTAACAAGCACGGATCCAACAGTAACAATCGGAACACCTCCGAATGATGTTACTGTAACTCCTTATGGCTATTTGTCTGAGCAATTCAACTTGTTCTATGGCTTTACAGTTGTATCCCTTGTTTCTAACACTCAAGTATTCAGCGCAGATACCGTGCTAAATATAAACGGATATTCTGTAGGTGGTGATGGTGGCCAGTCTCAATGGGTTCAAAATGGAGTGACGGGGCAAACAGCAAGTCAAACCCCAGAACAATTAAATGACGCGCTATTGAATGACGCTAACGGCAATCAATGGCGGCTTATGGGTGACATAAAGCTTGCTGCGCTTGCTGATATATCGACAAGTTTAACTAACGCTTACAATGTCGCAGTAGGAGCATTAAACGCAGGCAGGAAAGATGATGTTATATTGCCAAGTGGCGAGCATTTAATTGATCCAAACTCAACAGACCTAATCAGTAATGTAGAAGCCAACATCCGCGGTGCTGGTCGCGGTGTCACAACGCTAATAACAAGCGCTGATGGCGGTAAGTTAATTGAATATGATAGAATTTCAACGTCAACACTAACTCTAAATGACTTTAGCATTATATGCGGCGCAGGGTTCACAACAAGCACAGCAATTGAGGTGACATTTACAGGTCTAACTGGTATCTCTGGCGGTGTTGACATGCTTGTAATGAACAACGTTGAAGTCGAAGCGGAGCAAACAGGCTGGTGGCGCAGGCATGTTGTTGCTATTGAAACAGGCGGGCTCGTATTTAATCATGTCTATTTCAGAAACGGCGGGCAAACAGCAGCGCAAAATGATGTAAACACAGCTTCAATCGAGATTGTAAACACCAACCTCAACATTGATATTATCAGAGCTATTAATGCTAATCAGTTGATGATGCAAAGAGCCAACACACTTTTATTGATGCAAGCGGAGCGCTCAATAGAATCTGTTTATTTAAATGACGGCGAGTTAATAGGGTGTGACTATGGCATAAGAACCATTGGCGCAGGCAAAATCGGCGCTTGGTATATTAACGTGCATATGGATTGCATTAAGCGCTGCATTGTCTCTGATACTGATTTTAATTTTGCTCAAATCAATGGTGACTTGAGATTAAGCAACAACGGCGCAACTGAAGATATCAACGGAATTAACATTGAAATAAATGGCAATTCAGAAATGCTTCAAGCGACTGGTATTTTGTCAGCAACTACGCTTAACACAAACGCCAAAGCAATTGAAGTCAACGGAAATTTAATTAACTCGACAATCAACAGTCATATTCGAACAGATGCTACTGGTATTGATATGACTAACGCTCAAACTGTTTCTGCAGTAAGCATGGCTCCAACGTTTAGCGACGGCGTTGTTAATAAATACATTTCAATTCCTGAACAGGTTTTCATTAAAGACCAGCAGCTCGAAAACGGTACATTTGACGGCAATGTTGATGATTTAATGACTAATGCAGCACTAGAAACAAATAAAACAATGATCCATAGGCTTGGTGGTAGTGCGACTGGTTTGCCTGCTGGCGTTATTCCTGGCGGCTCGGTTATTCAAACCATGGCGTGGAATAGTGATGCAGCTCATCAAGTTTTATATCCAATCCAATCTAATCTTGAGTATTCGTATGTAAGAACAAAGCAAAGCGGTGTGATTGGTGATTGGGGAAGGCAAGGTGCTCCACTTGATACAACTGTTTCAAACCCGTCATTGATAACCGTAGAAAACGGTATAGTTACTGATATTGTTGACAGTTTTGACATAAACACAGCGTTAATTAAAAACCCGATTGCTCATGTATTAAAGAAAAACAAGCTTGTTGATACGCTTGATGGTTCGCTCACTTTCACAAGAGCAAGCACGGCAACTTATATTAACAAATACGGAAAAGTTGCTAGCGCTTCGATAGATGAACCAAGAGAAGAGAGTGCGGGATGGCTTTTTGAGCAAAGTAGCACTAACTTACTAACTGATTCTCAAGCATTACATCAGCCAGCATGGAGTAAATATAGATGCAGTGTAACAACCAATTCAACTGAATCTCCTGACGGCACTACCACCGCTGATATTGTAATTGAAGACACTCAGACGAGCTCAAGAGGGGTGAGGCAGATAAATGTAGCAATAGGTAATGGCGGTAATTATTCATTGAGCTGCTTCTTTAAAGCTTACAATGTTGGGGCCGATAGGAACATGCGACTATATTTAGATAACCTAGGCGGTAGTGATTATACTTCAATCATAGATTCGAGCAATGGTAATGTCCTATCAGAGCCGTTTTCTGGCGCAACCAAGGTTACAAAATTGTCTAATGGGTGGTTTAGAGCTTCGCTAGAGGTTAATAATTTAACTGTAGTCGATAACAACTTAGGACAAGCCAACTTTGGACTAACCGAAGGCTTGAATACGAGCTACACTGGTGATGGCGTAAGCGGGCTATATATTTGGGGTTGTCAATTTGAGGAAGTTGGCGCGGCAACTAGCTATATCCCCACAACTGGCTCAACAGTTACTCGCTCTCACGATATAGCGTCATTTGATATTTTGAACAACTTTGTCGGTGGTGATTTTCCTTTTACTATAGCACTGAAAACAACGAGACTATCAAATAAATACAGCAATGGTAACCTTGATACTTTACTTAGCGTGCAAGGCGGTTTTGAACCAAGGTTTAGATCATCTAACGGTGACATAATAGCTACCTACGGAAGCGCAACCGTGGATTCTACAGCTGTTCTTGAAGGTGAAAACTCATTTGTTTTTACTTATGACGGCAGTAGCATTTACATTTATTTGAATGGAATTAAGAGCGCGGAAGTTGCTGTGGTTACACCGTTCACATTAGATGAAACCCTAAAAGTTGCAATCGGTAATAACTATGATTTTACTTCTAGGGCTTGGAATGGTCATATATATGACGTTAAGTTTTATGATACAAACCTAACTGACGCCGAGGTTTTATTGTTGTAACCATGGTGGCGTTTGAAGTTCCTGAACGCCACCGCCGTACGCCCAGAACCCTGATTTTTGGCACTCATTGTAAACTCGTATAGCGGATTGGTATTGCTCCCTTCCGCTATCAATCTGCTCTTTTGACATGCGGTAAGCTTGTGCAATGTACGGGCTGTTTTTTGATTGAGCCAGCAGTATAGGCAAGTAAAGCTCTTTATCCGCTAATGCACAAGCCAAATCATATTGCATAGCCATTTTAGGCCAGTATCCGTAACGATGTGCAGATTTACCAAATTCAGCAGGACTTGCGTCCCCTGTTGTTTTGTAGTCAGTGATTTGACCGTTATTAAACATATCAAGTCTAACCTTTAATTTATTCCAAGTAACGCCATCATCAAGACTAACCTCAGCAAATATTGAAAGCTCAATGTCGCCACCAGCAAATTCAGCGTAGCTAGGGTCGGCAAACAAAGTGTCACGCATCAACATAACCTGGTCATATACCTTGGCGGTTAAACCTTCTTTACCTTCGTTTTTTTGCTTTTCAAGCATCACAATATCAGCTAAGCACTTTTTATTTGGATCGCATTTGGCAACCAGCGAATATAGCTCTTGACCTTTTTTAGTAGTGTAACCTTTTACACCAAGGTCTTTTAAATAAGCTTTAATTGCTGTGTCAGTGGGTAGAGCGTCTGGGTAATCTTCTGCGCAAGGTATTCTAAAATATTCTTTTTCAAATTCTTCAGGCTCTAAAAAAGCAGTGTGAGCAGCAGTGCCAAAATGTAAAGCTTGCGTTTCTTTGTGCTCTGCGAATTCTGCAGCAGCTGGGCAGTCGTCAAATAATTTAAATAGGTAAGACCCACTCAGATAATCGCGGTATTCTTCAGCGTGGTATTCTTCGTTAGTTAATTCTTTTCTGTTGAAAGATTTTACATTTTTAAAAATCATAGTTTCTCTCTTTTTGTTTAAATCTAAGTGACAATAGCCAACTAACTAACAAAAGTCAAACGGTTATTTAGGTACTCTTCAACAATAAAAACCGCAGCCGAAGCACCGTAAGCAACACAAGCGAAACCGCCTTGATTTTTAACTGACTCAAGAAACTCTTTTTGGCTTTGGCTTATTTTTGACTTGCTAACACACTGGCGTTTTAGCTCAATGACTAAATAACTAAAGTGTCTATTGGGTTTTAATATGATTATGTCACTTGCGCCAGGAAGCAATCCTTTTTTAAGAAGTTTATCTCTGTAATTAACTGGGATATTGCCTTCGTTAACTGGGTGCAAGTAAAGCAGGTCAGGGTAGTTATATCGCAAATCAAAAGTGAACTGCATTTGTTCAACGTCTTCAGATTGGCAGTTTTTTAATTGCGTTTGGTTTTCAAGGTAGAACACATCAAGCCCTGCTTTGTTTTTCTTTTGTATAATCATTTGTAGTTCTCCGCAAACGCGATAACAAGCGCGACAAAAATACAAACACAAAGCCAAAAGAATGTTTTGTGTTCTCTATCTTCCTTTTTCGCTTCTGTTTCATGCGCCACTTCTGGCGTTGATGTTAAAGCGCCTATATCCATTATGTCTGATGTTATTTCGGTAATATCCACTTTACTTGCGGTTATTTCAGTTTTTCGGTTTTTTATCCTGTCAAAAATACGCTCAATTTTTTCAGTTCGTTTAATCATCTCTACTCACATCTTTGTTGCCCATTAGTTTGCGGTTTTTAAACCAAAGGCCGTGAACTACAAAATAACCTTTGTCGTTTTTTCTTGCTGTGATATGTGTTGGCGTGGCAAACATAGCTTGCATTTTCACTGCTGTCGCTGGGTTCATGCTCATAACTCTTCTTCGTGTTGTTTCGCAGTTAACAAAGCGATCCACGAAGTTATGTTTCCACATTTTTTTAGCGCCTTGGCTTCCTTGAGGATTAAAAAACAAAGTCGCTTTCTTTGTTTGCTCTTGGTCTTGCTTCGGCGATAAATCAAAATTGACAACAATGCCGTTATTTTTAGTTAAAACTAAACTCATTTTTTTAACTTCAATAAAATCATTATCGGAGTAATGTTTACCAGACAGCTTGAGATTTGGATCAATAAGTTCACATCGACATTCACGGCACTGTCTAGCGTTTGAGCTGTTTGGTGTTTGGCACTTAGGGCAAATAATAGGCTCTGAGAAAAAGAACTCACATCGACCATCTTTTGATGTGGAGCTAACGCCCATGCATCTTTTTGCGTGCGTGCTGTTTTGTGTTCCGCAGGCGGGGCAGTCAATGAACTCCTGTTTTTTCTCGGCTATTTTAAGCTGAGCTTCTTCTAATATCGGATTGTTGAATAACTCAGACATTGCGTCCATTGTGCCAGAGTAATCTAAAACTAAATGGTCATGTTTTGAATATCCTTGTGTTTTCAGCTCTGGTGTTAACAGTCGCATCCCTCGCCCTAGCAATTGCACAAGCAATGTCAGTGAGCCAATGCGCCTTAATATAACACTGGTATCCCAAAGAGGAACGTCTACGCCAGTTGTTAAGCATCCAATTTGACAAACAAATTTAACCATGCCCGCCTTAGCTTGGTTTAATAAACGCTCGCGCTCATCGCTTGGCGTGTCGCCCGTGATAATACAAGCGGTCTGTTTAAAGTGGCGTAAATACTTAACAACTTGCTCGCAGTGGCTTTTGCTCGCGCACGTAACTAAGACGCCGTTGCGGTCTTTAGTGTGCTCAACAACATCGCGTATAATCTGGTCAGTTAGCGTTGTTTCCTCTTCTATTTTATGAGCCATATTATCAAGCTCGGCCTTGCTAAAATCAGCGGTTCCTAACTCATTAAACTGATCGAATTCACTTAAATCATACTCAAAATCTGGTAAACCAAAAATGGTTGGCACAATGAACGAGTTATCAATAAGATACGTCATATCAATAGTGACAAGCTCTTTTTGCCAGTATTGACCCATGATTGTTTCAACGCCACGGTAAGGGCTACCAGTAAACCCGACAACAGCAACAAGCGGGTTCATGTCTTGAAAGTGTTTTAATATCTTACCGTATTGAGTATTCGCCTTTGTCATAACGTCGCGCCAATCAACCATGTGGCACTCATCAATCAAAATAATATCAGGACACCAGCTTTTGAACTCCTTGTTTAGCGCGTTTGCCGTCGTCCCTTCGGTTGATACAACAACAGGGAAGTGAGTTGATCTAGGTTTTGGCTTAGCTAAAAACAAACTGTTGCTGCAATCCATAAGCCAGCACTTCTCAGCGTTTTGGTCAACAAGCTCAACCTGCCTAGCCAAAATCAAAACACGTCTATTTTTTGATGATGCATAAGCGCTAATTGCGCCTATCATCAAGCTTTTACCTGATGCCACATAAGCGTTCACAATCGCAGGCTCAAAAACCTTCTTTGTCCAGCAGTCTCGAATGTGACTAATGACATTATCAACTGCATCGGCTTGGTATGGCCTTAGTTTTATTTTTCCTAGTTGCATTTTTCTCTCTTTTTGTGGTTTATATAACACTACGTTAAAAGGACGACTCGCTAAAGCTCACCGCCTATTAACTACCATGTTATGTTTTTACATTTTTATTTCTAATGTCGCACTGGCTATTGCGCCTTCATGCTCAAATAGTAACCCTTTATTTATTAAGGCATTAATCATTGAATCAGGAAACTCTTGCTTATTGATTTCGCTAAGAAGCAAATAATTGCATTTCTCAACAAGCTCAATTAGCTTTAACTGTTTTTTACTTATTCTCATAACGATCCCTTTTCCGTAAATGTAAAAACATAACAATGCAATCAAATCGGACAAACACTAGCGCGTTTGCCGTTTATCGCTGCGGTTAGGTTGCGCTACTCATCACTAAAAGCAGAGCCGCCACCAAAAACAATGTTTATCATTCCACTGCCCTTGTAAACGAATTCAACATTATCCCAACCACCCGTATCGGCTTCACACACCACAATATCGTCACCATTGAACTCTTTTAACTTTTTAATTAACTCATCTACTGTCATTCTCTCTCTCCTATGTATTAGCACCTAACAACCCAAATCAAACGGACAACTTACAGTTACCGTTGTTTGTAAGGGTTATTCCTTATAAAAAACACCATCACCACCAAGTGTGCCTTTTCTGTCTTTGATTTCATCCCAAGCCAGTTGGCAGCAAACCATAAAATCCATTCGTTGTCCTTTGCATAATCGCTCAAGCTCTCTAAATGCGTGTTGATGGTTGTTTTCTATAGTGTAGTTAATGATACGCTGACAACCTTCGCGCCAGTATTCACCCGCACTTGTTGGCTCATGTCTTGAGATATGAATATCATCTTCAA
>NYZO01000059.1 GCA_002687185.1 archaeon
ATTTCACGGTATCCTATGATAAACCTCTCTACTATGTCTATTCTACGGGTCAAAAACTTCTTATGCCTGATTTCTAGTATCGAATGTTCACAACCAAACGGAATACCTAAGATAATATTAGTATATAGCATATCTTCTTCTTCAAAACCGTGTCGCAATTCTTTTAGAGTACCTAGTGTCATCGAAAGCTTAGGATGTATAATTTTCAATTGTTCTTGTATTTTCCGTTCTTGTATATCTTTTGCTAGCACAAATGCATCTATATCTTGATAGTTTCCGTCGATGCTTGATCCAAAAAAGAGTACACCTTCGTATTTTTTGCCAAGCATATGTGATAAAGTGTGGTGGACTAACACAGGAATACCCTTCATTTTTGTTATGTACTCTTCCTGTTTTTTTTTAATGAATCTAAATAACACTTCTTTTGCTTGAGGATGAAGGTAATTGAACCGATAAATATGCGTCCGTCCTTTAATTTCTTTTCTTGCGATATCTATTTTCTCTAATTCGTGAATAGAATTGAACACGTTTGCCTTAGTAGTATCGGTTTCTCGTGCAATCTCGCTTAAACTAGCTTTTTTTTCTATAAGTATACGGATTATCCTTACGGATACTTTCTTTGTTATTATGTCTGATAACATATGTTACTTTTTAAGATAACTTGTCTTATAAAGCTTGCGTTTTCTTTGTTCAAGTAACCAAATAACACTCTTGCATATCGTCTGGTGTTGAAAACTGTTTGTGTATATCTTCGAGTGAATATTTCTTATCTTTTATTTCATCGTATTCTAATTGTTCAAAATTTATATCTACGTTAAGCGAGAAATCTTTAATATTAATTTTTTTAGCTGTATAGTGTTCGCCTTCTTTGTCAAGCAACCCTTTTTGCTCAAGAACAGATAATATATCGTATAGGTCTGAGAATTGTAATTCACTTTGTGCAAAAACTTCTGCTGCTTTAAACGCATCTAGTGTTTGTGCTAGTTTAAAGATTTTCATTTGTTGTTCGGAGAGTCCGCTCGTATCAAGTGTTGGTATGGCTACTTTTTGGATAGGTTTAAGATTTTTAACAATCTTCATATCGGTCAAGTCCACCAAAACTTTATTTGATTCGTATTCGAGTTGGACACACGGTATAAGTATTGGGTTCTCTTTTTTTTCTGTATAGATTAAAGGCAATTTATCTTTATCGGATTGTATTTGTTTCAAAATGTCTATACTCTCTCCACCGTGCATAGTCTTTCTTGGTCTAATAGTTACAAACACTGGTAACTCAAACGCACCGACTACCATCCCAACACCTACTGACAATCCTTTTATGTCTTCTTCCATTGTTTCGGTTATGCCTTCGCTTGATGACGCGATAGCTTTCACATCAGCTGGATTAGTAACACGTAGTATTAACTGAGTATTTACTTGTGACAATGCATTTTTCTCAACTCTACTTGGCCGTTGAGTAACAATACAGGCACCTATTCCAAACTTTCGTCCTTCAGCAAATATTTGCCTAAGAATTTTAGACGATTTAGCTTGTCTATAACTTCTTTCAGGAATATAATTATGTGCTTCCTCAACTACTAAAAAGAATGGTGGTATTCGTCCTTTTTTACGTTCTTCAAATAAATCGTGTAATAATTTATGTACTGTTATTTCTTGAATCTCGGCAGGTACACCTTTCAAATTAATTATAGTAGTACGTCCTACCTTGACTAATTCTTCTGTAGGCGTTGGCGTATTAGAAAATAGTTGTAATTTTTTTAGATAATCTATAGTATTTAAAATCATAAATTTAGCTGGATGTTCTTGCATCTCTATTGCAAACCGTACAGCATCAAGTGAGGGCGATTCTGCTTCTTTCAAAGCAGTATAAATAATTCCCATTTGAGTTTGTGACAACTTAGCCGGCAGCATCTCAATCAAATCAGTGGCGCTCAAATTCGTTTGGTTCAAGGACAGCCGTTCAGCATCACGATTTATTTTGATATCAGGAGAAAATTCCTTAACAGATTTTTTATAGTTTGTTGCGTCTATGTTAAATGCTTGTAATTGTTTTGTTTGTGTTGACGCTTCTTTTAGCGTATGATATTCTCCGTGCGGGTCTATAATTACGATTGGCACTTGTTTTTCTATTAATTCTTCTATAATGGTTGCAATACAAAAGCTTTTACCACCACCAGTTTTGGCAAGAACAGCAGTATGAGTTTTCAAGAATTTACTCACGTCTAATTTTACATCAACATCAGGATATCCAACTAATCGTCCAAGGAACGCACCATTTTCAGCACGAGACAACCCAAGTGTTTCATCAATAAAGTTTGGATCTGCTAAAGACACTTCACTGTTTGGTTCAGGCGCGTCCATTGCTTGAGTTAACTTACCTCCTTCATAATAACCAACGATGGTACAATAGCCAAGCGTTTGTTCTTTTGTTCTTTCAATTTCTGTAATTTGCGCGAGAATTTTCTTATCTTGGATGGTTGTTTGCACGTACGCACGTTTATTTGCAGCACTATCTAATAGAATTGTAAATCCTCTTGTTGTAGTTTTGCCGATAATGCGTCCGATCATGTAATAATATAATATTTTGTTTGTTTTAAAGGGTTTTTGCTACTGTTTTGATTAAATTTAATTCACTCATATAATAGTAATCAATACTTCCAAGGTAGTAGATTATGTGATTCAAAGGTATTGATGGACTTTGGATGGTTCGTAGGCTTTCCGATTCAGTTAGGTTATTTTTTGTTAATGCTAGGGGAAGACTGATAAAATTCGTTGCCTTAGATCCCATTATGTCTTACCTTATGTATAATCGGATCGTGAAGGCCATTTCCTATTACGTTATTCCAGAGACTAATCTTACTAAGAAAGAAAAAGTTTGTACTAGGTTGAGCTATGTTACAGGGTTGATATAGATGAAGGAATCTGAAATAATTGAGTTCAAAAAGTCAACCGGAGAATTGAAAGAGGCTATTATTACAATAAGTGCTATTCTTAATAAACACCAAAAGGGTAATCTTTACTTTGGTGTTAGAAATAGTGGTAAAGTAGTTGGTCAAACGGTGACAGATAAGACTATTAGGGATATTTCGAAATCCATTTCTGATCATGTTGAACCAAAAATATTTCCTAAGATCAAAGAGATAGTTTTAGATGGAAAAAAATGTGTTCAGATTGAATTTTCAGGTGATAATATTCCTTATTTTGCTTTTGGTCGTGCTTACATCAGGGTTGGAGATGAAGATAAACAATTAAGTGCAAAAGAATTAGAAAAAATGATTCTTGACAAGAATAAAGAAAAATTGGCTTGGGATAAGGAAATCTGTAAGGAAGCTAAACTCAACGAAATTAATCTCAGAAAATTAAAGTGGTTTTTGAAGAGAGCAGGGAAACCATTTGATAATGTTGAAAATACTTTAAAAAAGTTAGGTCTCATCTCGCGAAGAAAATTGCTTAACACTGCTGTAATTCTTTTTGCTAAAAATCCCCATAAATTTTTACCCAATGCAAAATTACGGTGTGCGGTATTTGGGGAAACAACAGCAGTCACTATAGACATGCAGCAGTTTACAGGTGATTTGTTTACTCTGATTGAAAAGGCTGAGAAATATATTCTTGAAAATATCCACATTGGAATGAGAATTGAAGGATTGTATCGGATAGACGTCCCTGAGATTAACAAAGAAGCTTTTCGTGAGGCTATCATTAATGCTTTCTGCCATCGTAACTATTATCTTTATGATTCTGTGAATATTGCCATTTTCAAAGATCGATTAGAAATTAGAAGTCCAGGTTTACTATATGGAGGACTAACAATTGAAGGGATAAAAAAGGAAGAAGTCTCAGAACGTAGGAATGAATTACTTGCCGAGATGTTCCATCGAATTAATTTTGTAGAAAAGTGGGGGAGAGGAATAAGTTTGATCCTATCCAAAGAGGCAAAAGCTGATTTTAAAGAAATAGGAAGGCAGTTCATTGTCACATTTAAGCGGAACCCGCCTATTCCTAAAACTGTGGAAAAGACTGTGGAAAAGACTGTGGAAAAGATTATCTCTCTGATTAAGGAAAATCCAAGGGTAACTACGCAAAAATTAGTTGATTTAACAGGCTTAAGTCGTAGGGGGGTAGAGTGGAATTTGAAAAGGTTAAAAGATAAGGGAATATTGATTCGTACAGGCGGTAGGAAAGAAGGTCGTTGGAAAATTACAAGAAAATATTAAGAAAGGCTAGCCAGAAATCCTCGAAATCAGTGCGGAACACTGGTTGATCCTTTAGGACGAGGAGGACGTCACTTCTATAATTTATTAATATACTTAATCAACTAAAAAATTTATTAACATTTTTCCTGTTTCCTCCGTCTGTATTATTACAACTTGGGTTTAATACTACGCAGTTCTACTCCGACTGGGTAGTTGACTAGGGTATAGATTATGTATCGTAAGCCCTGTAATGAAAGTGTCACTATTAGATATATATAACAATAAAGGTATCCCAAAAGCAACCGCTAATATAATCACTATATAGAACTGATAGGCTTCACACCATCGCTTCACCTATTTTTTGATACGTCTCAACGTAATGGTAACACATAGCCTAAATCCTTATAAGACTTTGGGTGAATCTACTGTATATGTCTAGACAAGATCTAATTAATCAATGGAAAAAAGAAGAAAGAGAAAAGTTTGAAGGCTGGGATTTCTCGTATATTAAAGGACGAATTATCCAAGAAGAGGCACCTTGGAATTATTTAAAGCTAGCAAAACAATTACTTAAAGATTCTACGTCTGTATTAGACATGGCAACAGGCGGCGGCGAAGTTTTCTCAACGTTAGGCCCGTTTAAAATTAAAGCGGTTGCAATTGAAGGATACGCACCAAACGTAAATGTTGCAAAAAAGAGACTAAAAACGTTAGGCGTCAAAGTAATCAAATCTGATGAGGTAAAGAAGCTACCGTTTCAAGACAGTGAGTTTGATCTCGTACTTAATAGACACGGCGGATTAAATCAAAATAGTATAAAAGAAATTCATAGGATATTATCTAACAAAGGCTATTTTTTAACACAACAAGTTGACGGTAACAACTTCAAGGACTTAATTAACGAATTCGGGCACAAACCTAAATGGGTATTTAATAATCTTAAAAACGTACAATCTCAAATGATAAAGCAAGGTTTTAAGATCTTAGAATCTGGTGAATGGACAGGAAAGATTATCATAAAAGATATTGGCGCTTTGGTTTATTTATTAAAAGCGGTCCCTTGGTTAGTGGACGATTTTAGTGTAGACAAGTACCGAGAAACCTTAGAGAGATTACACAAACGAATAGAAAAACAATTAACATATACAGCTAAACGGTTTTATATTTTGGCTCAGAAATAATTTTTAGTTCCAAATAGAGGGGTGAAATATTACAAGTTATCTTTAGGCAAATACATGGTAGAAATATGTGCTTCTAAGTTTTCTTGAAACAGTCTTAGTTGGTCGCCTGGCTCAAGGGTCTCATCGATAGTGAACGGTCTTCCTATATCCATATAAATCTTGGCTCGAAATTGTTGACGTAAAGCTCCTTTAGGAATATTTTTGAACTGGTTACTAATCGTTTTAATTGAAAAATCACGAATAATGTTTCTGAATGAAAAACCTTCCAATAATTCCTCAACAACGGGTGCTTCATAAGTGATCTTTACAGGAACAAAAGGAACGGGTGAACCTATTTGACCTTGAACAGTCAAGATATTTCTTAGAGTACCTTCAACAGATCGATCAGTGAGGTTTGTTTTTCTTTGAGTCCTAGTACCGCTTGGGTACATGACAACGGGTTGATTTTGGCTGAGAGATTGGGCTACTCTTTGGTATGCTATCTTATTTTTTTCTCTTGGTCCAATAGATTTTTGTTGGTTTATATTGCCTTTTTTTGTTGCTTTGTACTCTTTCCCACGGTTTATCGATATCCCTCCGATAAGCTCTAACCAAGCAGGCAGACTTGATCTCATTACATAATGCCCTTGTCGTTCTTGTTTCATTAACGCTTTTCCACACACACCAATATCAAGTAAGCTTTGATGGTTGGCTAACAAGACGATCCCGTCATGGCGTAATCGGTCTAAATGAGTTAGCCCTTTATACTTTACATCATAAATAGAATCCCATGGGAGGGCAAGTAACTTTAATACGAGAGAAGTTAAGAGTTTGTTTTTACGGTCAGGATATTGCTCTGTCACCATAAACATTTTATCAATACTCTATTAAAAAAGACTATCCTAAATCAATCTCTACTTCACTCTTCTAAGATTCCTTTGCTTCCGGTTTAGATTCAGTAGACTCTTTCTCTTTTTTCAATGCACGTTGCAACAGTAACTTCTCAGCTTGCAAATTCTTAACCACCATATCATAATTATGCAGCCTTGCAAGTAGATCGTTAATGATCCCGTTAAATTCGGCTGATGTAAACGTATCTTTACCGTCTAGTATCTCAATTGATGACGGCATAAACGAAAAAGCAAAATCCGCCAAGTACGATATGTCCCCTACTTCTAGATCAAATTCAGTGAACGTTGAATACATCTCTTTGACGTTTTCTTGCTTGACTAATTTAGCTGGAAATGTTCGGTGTGCAGTAGTTTTAACCTGGCCTGTCCCTTTAACTTGCCCTACTACTTTTCCCATGATTGAGGTCACGTGCTCTTTAGGATACCCTGCAATTTCAATAATCGCTCGGCACGTCATAGAACTTTCATCAGCCATAAAAACGCGTAAAGTTCTCAGTTTATATTTGTTTTGAAGTATGAAAACTAGATTTTTTACTGTACAGTCCCGAAATGGAGTGATTTTTGACCTTTCTCGAAGGCCGCAAATAGATTTGTTTCGAAAAGCATAAAAGGGCAAGCGTCTCTTTAGTTGTATGAAAAAATCTTTTTGGATAATTATTTTATTAGTTCTTGTTCTTTGGTTAATTTTTCAGAGCGGTTTTAATCTTTGGCATCGCATCGGTTTTGTTGGCATCAGTCTTTCTTTATTGATTATGGTTTATATAATTGGAGGTATCCATGAAAAAAACTTTATTAGTAATCCTTGACGGCGCAGCTGACTCTGGTTTTAACACTCCTCTAAAGGTTTCAAACACTAAATATTTGGATCTGTTTGCTTGTATGGCAAATACTGGTTTAGTCATCCCTGTTGGAAAAGGCATAGCCCCTGAATCTGACTCAGCTATTATCGCTTTGCTTGGCAACCGTGTTGAGAAAGTCTACACTGGCCGCGGTATTTTGGAGGCAATGGGCGCGAACGTCTCATTTAATCCGGGTACCTTGTTACTTCGTGCAAATATTGCTAGTAGTAAAGGCAGACGCATAACAAATATTGAGGGTCATAGATTATCAAAGAGCGAGCTTAAAAAAATTAATAACATCCATCCAGACATTCGTTTGATCCCAACTTTAGGTTACCGCGCTGTGTTGCGTGTGAAAACTGGTTCAGCTTCTGTTTCAAACAGCCATCCGGGTTACATTCGTGTTCTTGGCAGTATTACGTCAGCCCAAAAGATTCGTGGTCGTATTTTATTTAGGAAACGTATCAAACCACTTTCAAAGTCCGGTAAAAAAACTGCTGATCTTCTTGAATGGTTTAGCAAAGAGTCAGAACGTATCTTAAAAAACAAAACTATTCTATTACGTGGCGCGTCTACAAAACCGCCTAAATTGATTCAACATAGAGATTGGGCTTGTATTGCTGACACGCCTGTTGAGTACGGCGTTGCTAAATGTTCTGGCATGAGTATTATTAAACCAAAGAAGACCCTATCCCAAAAAGCTAGCCAAGTGTTGCGTTTGCTTAACCGTTTTAACGGTGTTTATATTCAGTTAAAGGACCCTGACCATTTCAGTCATCAGGGCGACCGTGCTGGGAAAATTAAGAGTTTAGAACAAATCGACCGTCAGTTTATCTCAAAACTTCATTCATTAGATTTAGATAAAGTATCTATCATTATTACGTCTGATCACGCAACCCCTATTAAGCGTCGTGCTCACGGCGTGCAACCAACCCCTGTTTTGATAACCGGCAAGAAACAAGACAAAGTGAATACCTTCAGCGAAGTTTCTTGTAAAAAGGGTTTTTTAGGAACGGTTAAGGGTTATGATCTTCTCAAACAGGTGAGTTAAATAACACTAATACATAAAAATCATTATTTGCTTTTTCTGAGTTTATGGCCACTCAAAACGTGATTACTTACGAGAAATTGTACGAGATTTTGCGCATGGAGAAATTTCGTGCAGATTTACAAAAATTACCAGACGATTTCATGAACAGCGTCACTCGTTACTTAGAGGAGAAGAGTAAAATCCTTGAAAAACAGGAATCAAAGGACAATAGCATGTTTGAGTCTGAAGTGGTTGCAACTCGTCGCCAGCTTGAGAACGTTAAAAAGATGCTAAAAGAGATTTATGACCGTCGCGAGGCAAAAGTAATCCAAAGGGCTCTATTAGCTGCTCGTAGTGGCTCTGGCGGTACTACGAACCTATTGGACCACGAGCAATCTTTTTATGACGGTTTATTGGACTTATTCTCGGGCTACCGCACCGGTGTTTTGTCTAATTTGCTCCAAAACAAAGAAATCAAGAAACCAAAAAGTATAAAAAAGGAGTCAAAGCCTTCTTCTCAGTACATATTACGCTTTGTTGAAGCGGTCCCAAGGTTCATGGGCGAGAACATGCAACCCTACGGCCCGTTCGAGCCAGAAGACGTTGCAGCAGTCCCGCTGGGCGCTGCAAAGATCCTGCTAAAAAACAACAAGGCTCAAGCAATCGAGCACCATGAAAAAGCCTAAAACTACGAATAGATATTGTAAATTTTGCAAGAAGCGTACTAGTCAAAAGCTTGCTGCAGTCAAAACTGGCACTCCTAGTAGTTTAAAGCGCGGTTCTAAGTATAGGATGCGCAAGCGCGGTTTAAATCGTGGTTTTGGAAATAAGGGTAAGACTAGTCGAGGCGCGTTAGGTTCATGGAAGCGTTACGGTGTCAAAGGTTCTAAAAAAATCAGTTTGAAATATACTTGCGGCGATTGTAAGAAGGTCGGTTTGAGCGCTAATACTATCCGCAGTAAGAAATTGCAGTTTGAATGACTACTTCTAAGTTATAATGCATATTTATAAGTCGGTGTATGTTAAAACTAATACTTATATTATAAAAGGAGGTCGAATTTTTATGTTTAAAAAGAAAGAGAAAAAGGGTCAAGTTGCCATGGAGTTTTTAATGACTTATGGTTGGGCCATGATTATTATTGTTGTAGCGGTTGCTGCGCTTTGGTATTTGGGTGTGTTTACTCCTGAAATACCTAATACTTGTAGTATTGGCGCGCCTTATTCATGTAGCGATGTAAAGATCATTGATGCTGGGGGAGAAGTGAAACCCGGAGATGGCATTGACCGTATCCAGTTTTTTCTTAGTGCTAGTGAGCTAAGCAGCGATACAACAAATAATGTACTTGTATCACTAGTCGTTAACGATAAGACATGTGCAGTGCCAGGAGACATTACAATAGGTGCTACGGCAGGGACCACGTATACTAACATGGTTGCAGCAAGTGTACAAACTGGTAGAATAATATTCAACTGTGACAAAGACTTTGGTGTTGCTGGTGATAAATTCAAGGGAACATACGTGATTACCTACCAGAAATCTGGTGGTGGACAATTATCCCATGACGTCACAGGCAAATTAAGTGGAACTATTAAATAGTTTCATTCTTATTTTTTCTTTTTTTTTATCTAAATTTTTATAAACCGTTTTCATTTTATTGATTTCATGCCAAACATTTGGACTGAAAAGTACCGGCCTCAAACCTTTGACGAGTTCGCAGGCCAGCCGGTTATTATTAAACGTATCAAGGCAATGATCGAGCAACAAAACATGCCTCATTTGATCTTTTGCGGCCCTGCAGGCGTTGGCAAAACTACTTTAGCACTACTTATTGCAAAGACTATGTTCGGTGAACAGTGGCGCCAGAATTTTTTGGAAACTAACGCGTCCAGCGACCGGGGAATTGACGTTATTCGCAACCAGATTAAAGAGTTCGCACGCACTAAGGCTGTCGGTACAGACTTGCCTAAGATATTATTGTTAGACGAATCAGACGCATTAACAAGGGAAGCACAACAGGCACTAAGACGTACTATGGAGAGTTACACAAAGACTGCTAGATTTATTTTATCTGCAAATTTTTTCGCAAAATTAATCGATCCTCTGAAGAGCCGTTGTGTAGTTTTCAAGTTCAAGCCGCTTGATTTTGATCATATAGACACTATCATGGATAAGATATCAGCAAAAGAAGGTTTTACTATTGACGATAAAGCTAAACAATTAATTTACGAGGTTAGCCGCGGTGATTTACGACGTGTTGAAAACATGTTACAAACAGCATCCACTATTACCAAGAGCATAGAAGTTTCCCACATCCAAGAGATCGCAAGCAAGGCGGAACCCGAAGCTGTCAAAGAGGTTTTAGAACTAGCTGCTATTAGTAAGAATTTCTCAGACGCTCGGAAGAAGTTGCTACGTGTCATGATGAGTGAAGGTTTGTCTGGCTTGGACGTTGTCCCTGCGTTTCAAAAACAAATTTGGGGATTAGACGGCGTTGACGATCAGAAGAAACTTAAGATGATCCAGTCTTGTGCAGAGGCTGAGTTCCGTATAGTTGAGGGCGCTGACGAGTATGTACAGCTAGAAGCACTTCTTGCTAATTTCGCTCAAAGTGATGTATAGTACGATGTTATTTATCGACAAATACCAGCCTAAAAACGAGTCTGAATTATTGAATACTGAATGGTCTAAGGTTAAATCTTTTTTAGATCAACCGATTAAAGGTAAATTTTTATTAGTGTTGGGCCTACCTGGCGTTGGCAAGTCTGCAACGGTGACTGCGTTAGCCAAAGATTTTGAGATTTTGGTTTTGAACGCGTCCATGTCACGCAATAAGCAAGCTATCCAGTCTTTGGTTGGCGCTTTTTGCTCTCAGGGCAGTTTATTCGGCAAGAAGAAATTGGTGTTAGTTGACGAGCTGGACGCTATTTCTGGTAGGTCTGATAGTGGCGGTTTGGCTGAATTGAAAGCTATTGTTGAGTCTACGAGCGTTCCAATTATTGCTACTGCAAACGACCTAAATCATGACAAGTTTAGTGCGTTATTGCGCAAGGCAGAAGTTGTAACTCTAACACCTCCAAGTTGGGGCAGGATCACTGAATTTTTAGCTGATGTTTGTACAAAAGAGGGTGTAACATTTACTGATGCACAGCTCAAAAAGATAGCTATCGCATCCCAGGGTGATGTTCGAGCTGCTTTGAATGATCTACAAAGCAGTGTTAGTGGTGATTCTTTAATGGACATTGAGGAGTTTGACCGTGAAACCCGCGGCGAGTTGTTACAAAGTTTAGCATTAATTTTCAAGACAAAGGATCCTTTAATCGCGCAACAAGCACTAGACCGCTTAGACGAGCCACTATTAAACCAGATTAATTACCCGATTGTTTATAGCGGCGAGAATTCTGTTCGTTATTGGTTGGAAGAGAACGTGATTCACGAATACGACGGGGATGCGGTTTATCAAGCTTTAAAAAATATTTCTTTTACGGATGTATTACAAGGTAGAATTAGACGCACAGGTTACTGGCGTTTTCTAAGTTACGTCCGTGATTTTTTGGGTCCTGGCGTAGCGTTAGCAAAAACTGAGAAGAACACTAAACAAACTCCTTATAAGATTATCTTCCGCAGTCCTAAACGCAACCCACAACTTTGGTGGATCACAAGTAGCACTAAGAAGTTGGTTGCACAAAAGGTTGCTCGCTTAACTCACACAAGCCATCAGTACGCATTAAAAGAGTTGAGTTATATTAAACCTTTATTACTTCAAGATCAAGATTATTTTGAGTGGGAACCAAACGAATTGAAATGGTTGAATAAGTAGGAAATGTTTCACCTATATTTTCGGATGCAATAACCATTCCCATAAAGGAATACATTGAACACTTCCTTTGTTTTCATTGCGATCTTTAGTTAATAATAACAGTTTCTTCACTTTTCTATGTTTTCCCTTAAACTCGGCTAAGGCGGATAGTTCTCTTTCTTTTATCTCATTATCATAGGTTACATTGATAGCAGTAATTGAATGATCCTTATGCTTTACAACAAAATCGACTTCTTCTTTGTCCTTCCAGTAATAGAGCTCCACACCTTGTTTTTGTAGCTCAATAAAAACGAGATTTTCGGCTAACCAACCATAATCTTGTGAAAAGGTGAAACTAACTGCATTCCTTAACCCATTATCTACACAATACACTTTTTTTGGATTCATTTGTTGCTTCCTAACCGAATAAGAGAATAAAGGGACCAAATAGATAACACTTGCTTCCTGAAAATAGGATACGTACTCAAATAGGGTTTCTTTTGAGACTGCAGTGGTTTCTTTCAGTGAGCTATAATAGCCATTGATACTGAACGGTCGTGCAATATTCGTTAGTAAATATTTTCCAAGTTTTTTGAGGAGATTTGTATTTCGTACTGAAAAGCGCTCTACAATATCCCGGTAGATCATAGTTTCAAAATACTCAGAAAGGATGCTTTGCTCAAGATGATTCTCTTCCGTCACAACCTCTGGAAACCCTCCTAACCGCAGATATCTATCAAAAAGTTTTTTCACTTTAAATCGGTCCTTAGAATAGGTGAGATGATGGTTTTTTTGAATCCCTTTGTAGGTCAAAAATTCCCTGAAACTGAAAGGGAAAATAGAAAATGTTAGAGTTCTTCCTCGTAGGCTCGTTGCAATTTCCCGACTTAACAGATTAGAGTTTGAACCTGTTATCCAGATTTTGACTTTCTCTTTATCATGTATCCTTCGTATGTATACCTCCCATGAATCAACATTTTGTATCTCGTCAAAAAAAAGAAATAATTCCTTATCCTTATTATGTGGGTAGAGCTCATAGTATGCCTCTAAAAGTGTATCCAAGTCAGAAATCTCAAGGGGTAATATTCTATCATCTTCAAAATTGAGGTAAATTATTAGCTCTCGATCGACTTCTTGAAGCAATGTTTGTATCAACTGGAAGAAATAGAACGTCTTTCCTGATCTCCTTGAACCGGTAAGTGTTATTATTTTCTTTGTACGAGGTAGGATTAGTTCTCTTTCTACAGGTGAAGGAAGTTGGTCTTCATGGAATTCCTTTATCAACAATTTGAATGAGTCTTTTTTCATACGGTCTCTTATGGAGGACTATTTCTATATAAACCTTTCCTTTTGTAGGGGACCGCAGATGAAGACGTAAAAAGAACCGTTGTTTGAACCGCTGTATCCTAGAATCAAAAACTCCCCTATGGTTAGGCTTAAATAGTAATATAATTTTATGTTTTATTAATGGCTTCGATGAAAAAAGAGTTGATTGATCTTAGTAAAGGTAGTTTTTTGTTCTTATTTTTGTTAGGCCTCATTGTTATCTTAGTCGAGCTATTTGGTCGAAGTTTTTTTAATTCTGTACCAGTTTTAGTCGAGAGTTTTGTTCTACAGTTTGGAAATTTTTCTATTTTAGCTTATGTTGGTTTGTTCATTATTTCAGGCATTTTTTTGTTTCCGACTCAGCCTCTAATGCTTGCATCAGGCGCGGTGTTTGGCTTTGGTTTTGGTCTGTTATGGGTGTTTATTGCTGTGATTGTTGGGTCTACTATCAACTTTTACTTGGCTCGAAAGTTTCGGGTTCGTTTTTTCAAATCAAAGAATTCGCATAAGAGTATTACGGTAATAAATCATTGGGGTGAGCATCATGGTTTCTCTTTAATTCTGTTGATCCGGCTTTTAGGTATCTATTTTAACTTAATTAGTTACGCGTCTGGTTTAACAAAAGTCAAGTATAGGCCGTATCTTTTAGCGACTGTTATTGGCTTTCTTCCTTACATGCTTTTATACGTTTATGCAGGCCAACTATTGATAACTGACCTATCGCTTAGTTTTATTTATTTGATTTTAATCTTTCGTGTAATAGTTTTTATCATTTTTATTATCGCTTATAAATATATTAGACGGAATCTTTTCTCAAGTGTTAGGTCGAATAGATAAATTTTGAATCTTGTCCATAGTCTCTAACACAGATCATAGAACAAAATCATCGAAAACTATATAAGCAAACCCTCTTTTTGCGTTTACTATGAAGGCAGATTTATCAGAGCGTCCTAAACATCCTATTATTATTGAAGGGTTCCCCGGTTTTGGTTTTGTTGGTACTATCGCTACTGAATTCTTGATTAAACATCTTAAGGCTAAACCGATCGGCAAGTTCTGGTCAAATTCACTTTTACCTATGGTTGCAATCCACGGCGGGAAAGCTGTTGATCCTTTGGGTATCTATTACGATAAAAAACATAACATTTTAATCTTTCATGCTATCAGTAACATTAACGGTTTAGAATGGAAGTTGTCTAACGCTCTGTATGATTTGGCTCGCGAATTAGACGCTAAAGAGTTAGTGAGTTTGGAGGCTGTGAATTCGCCTAAGAAAACTAACAAGGTGTTTTATTATACTAACCGTGAAGAGACTGGTAAACAATTAGAGAAGTTAAAGATCGATCCGTTGCAGGAAGGCATTGTCGCAGGCGTTAGCGGTTCTTTGATCTTGAAAGTTAAGCGTATCCCGTTCTCTTGTTTGTTTGTTGAAAGTCACACTGGCTTGCCTGATTCTATTGCTGCTGCTCGATTGATTGAGGTTTTAGACAAGCGCTTAGGCTTAGACATTGACACAAAACCATTGTTAAAGACTGCTCATAAGTTCGAGGCTAAGATTCGGTCCATGATGGAAGGCGCAAAACACAGTCAAGAAGCCAAGCAACAAAAAGATTTAGATTATATGG
>NYZO01000060.1 GCA_002687185.1 archaeon
TAGACTACTTCTCGTATGGTTACTAAAATGATACTGAACCGTTGTTTATATATTTTGTTTGCTACTTCTGAGCAACGGTTTTTCAAACTAGTTATAGAAACTTTGGATATTCTAACCTTAAGAATTGCGATATTATTTTTGTTGTGAGAGGTAAAAACGTTTACTTGATGGAAGAGATGTTAGAATTAATAGAGAAAATTATTTTTGATAATCTTGGATATTTGGTTGCTGTGTTTCATATTGTGATCTGACAGTATCAATAAAATCTTCCTTAGTCATTTCGAAATCAGGAAACTCTTCTTGAAAAGCAGGTGTAAATTGTGAGCTGAAATAATCTCCAAGATCTTCATCACCCATTTGATATAGGCTCATTAAGAGGCCTGCTATTTTTTGTTGTTCGACTCCATTTTGTTCCACTAGGTCTCGTAATGAACCTTGTTCTCTTTGTGTTTGATCTTCTTGAGTTAGAGCTTCATATGATTCGTTTGTTTCACCGGGATTACTTGGTTTAGTGTATCCAGGTTCTGGTTGGATTGATGATACTGTGTTTTCTTCAAAAAAACTACCCTCGTTTAACATTTTGGCATAATCCATAAATTCACCACCTCTGTCAAACAGAGATTTGATTTCTAGATAATCGTCACCATCTATATGAGGCACAAGTCCTTCATTTGCCAATTGGCCTGCTTCCCCAATAGCTGACAAAACATGTTGAAAAGCCTCACGTCTATTTCCTTGACCATAACCTGTCGAGTCCATCTCTTCTAGTAAATTGTTAAAATAAGTATCTTGTCCTTCAGGAAGCTGTGACATTACTATTGAAGCGAGATCTCTTACTTCACCAAGTAAAACATCTCTATTAAGATAGGCATCTGTTTGCATAAATTCCCATAGGACCTCTTCAATATTTTCTTCGTTTATTCTTACTAAATAAAATGCCATAACATCGTCCATATCTTTTGCGAAACCTTCAAGTTCTGCCATCTCTGAATCTTCTTTTTGGGCTTGTTTTTCAAACTCTTCCCATGATCTACCTATTTGTTTCATTTTTTCTTCGTGTTCTGGATCATGATAAGTTACTTGTGGAGTTGTATCGATTTGTGGAGGATGAACCTCTTTAGGGGTAGGATTTTCTATAAATGTCTCATTTTGGGGCATTATAATTGATTCTTTTTGAGGATAATCTTTAGGAAGAGGGGTGCTAACTGTTTTTTGAGGTTTTGATATGTCTGTTTTTGCGTCGTCTTTATCAGGATTATAAAAAATGCCTGTTGCTCCTAATAATGCTGCTAAACCTATGGCTGTGTTCCTAATACCTTTTTTTGTAATTTCCATATATCATTAGATTAATATTTGGGTTTATAAATCTTACGACTGTCATCTCTACAGGGTAGTTAAAACCTATCTCTCCTCTCGGGAGAAGGCCTAGCTATTAGTGTAGGGTTTGACGCTATATTCTTTTTTATTAGTAAATGGTTCTTCTTTAAGGAATCTTCTTGCTGCTAGGAAGTGGCCATTTTTATTCTGAAAAAACTGCATTAGGGTCTCCTTCAAAGCCGAGGGAGTCATAGTCCCAAGTTAATGCAAATCGTATGAGTGGAATATCTCCATAAGGATCATCTTCACTTGTCCCATAAGACTGAATTAACTCAATATATTCCCCTTTAGTACGTTTAACAGAAGTTTTAACAGAAGTTCCAAATACTAATGAATGAATCAAGGTAGAACATGCTTTCTTGAAAGGGAAGGCATTTTTATCTTTGTTCGGCGATCCTCCTCTTGTAGGGTCATGGACAATCATAAATTTCGCTTTGTAGCCAATATAAGCTTTTGTTCCTTTTTTGATAGCAATCTTACCTAGATCAGCTAATGAATCACATGATAGTGCATAAACGATTTTTTGTTGCGTTAGCTGTATGTTTTGTTTGTTAAGAATGGTTTCATCATTATGTCCTGCTACTTCTTTTTTAGTCCCATGACCATTAAGGAAAATTAAGCCTGGTTTCCTTTTAATAACGCACTTTTCGAGATTAATTCTCGTTGCTTTTGGACCTTCTAAATCAGTTAAATGAATTTCATCAGTATCTTTTATTTCTTTCACCGTCTCTTTTAAAAAAGAATGTAAATAAAATGTGTTCAGATCATGTTTTGGTCGTGTCACAAGAAAAGACTTTGCCATTACGTTTTAACTCCTTCTGAAAAGAGTTGAAGCATTTTGATCTGAATTTGAACAACATGTTTACCAAAGTCATCACCTTTCTCTATATGTTGAATCAGTTGCTTTACACTCATTTCTTTGCTTCCACCTAGAAGTATTTTAGATTCTGGGTTTAGAGTATTAAATCTTGCAAGAACGAGTTGTTTTTTTTCGTATTCTATATCTATTTGTTCAGATTTCATAAAAGACCTAAAGCTTCAATCTTTTTTAATATTTTCTTTCCAAGTTCTGTAACGTTAGAGATTTCTGTGTAAGCAACGTTCCATGAGTAAGTTTTATTATCTATTATTGCAATTACTTGTTCTCTTTCAGGCTCAGGTAGATTTGCATAGACTTTTAAGAATTTTTCTTTCGTCATTTTAAAAATGAACTCCATTACACCTCTTTAGTTACTAAGAACAATGATGTATATAAGTATTTTCATCGATTTAAAATCGTGGAGGTTTATCGGAATAATCTAATCTTTTCCTTTAGATTTTCACTCTAAAAATTTAAATACTTGGATAGCTAAACAAAAATAAGCGATGGTATAAATGGCTAATATATTTTGAATGTCAAAATGGTGGAAAAAACAATGCCAAAACCAGCGACTAAATATGGTCGAAATGAACTCTGTTATTGTGATAGTGGGCGAAAATACAAAAAGTGTTGTCTCAAAAAGGATCTAAAGGAGTATGGCAGATCTATAAAATATGAAGAAATTGAAAATAGCTGGGGAAAAGAAGATTGGGATAAAGAAGGAATTGATGAAGAAATATTAGCATTGTACCAAGAAGAAAACTTTAATGATGCTATAGAGTTACTCGAAGAAGACCATCATGATTATCCTCATAACACTGATATCATGATGCTATTAGCTGAATGTTATATTACATTACATCGTTTTGTTGAGGCGGTACGTGTATTGTTACGGGCAAAAAAAATAAAACCAAGCGATCCAGAAATTGTTTATAATTTAGGTTATGTACTTACCTGTATGGGAAGAGCTTCAGACGGGATCGGTTACATTAAAACAGCTTATGAACTGAAACCCCCAAGGGAGCTTAAAAGAGCGATTAAAAAACTACTCAATAAAGAAGAAGAACTTTTAAAAAAATGTGAAGACCGTTCTCATAAGATATCACTTGAAGATGATTTGAAGTTATATGACGAATTTTTAGAAGCAAGGGAGAACTTGTATCAAAGGAATTTTAAAACGGCCTTAGAAAAATATAAATCTGTTTTTGAAAAGAATCCTGCTATAACAGGGTGTCTAGTTAATATGGGGATCTGCTATTTGAACCTTAGTCTTCCTGAGAAAGCATTGGAATTGTTTGAACAGGCTAAAAGAAAAGATAATGATATATTAACGTTATTGAACATAGCAAAAGCATACAAAGCTTTAAAGAATGATGATCAAATAGAACAAGTAAAGTCTGAAATTCTCACGAGGGTTAAAGAAAAACCTACTTTGATGACACAAAGGACATTAGTTAGACTGATTAGTGGATTTATAGAGATCAATGAACTAAAGGATGCTAAAGAATTATTTACTACATTTAAGAAATTCCAGAAGATGCCACAAGTCAAATTTCTTTCAGGAGTAATTTATGCCCAAGAAAAAAACTATAAAGAAGCCATAAAGGAATTTGAAATAGTCATCGATGATTTTGGGGTTGCTGAGTTATATAAGAAGAAAGCAGAACAACTCTCTCAAGGAAAGATAAAAACGTTTAATTTTGAACCACTAACAATAGTAGATAACAATGAGACCATATAAGGTGAAAAGGGAAACCTACAAATTCAGCCATTCTATTGTTCAAGGTGGTTATCTATATGCACACCAAACAGTAGAAAATCAAATTATTCCCAACAAAGAAGGCTTAAAAAACATGCTTAAGGCAGTTGAGAAAAAGTTTGCATTAATCGATGTTACCATCAAAATATATGATACTATCTTTTTCTTCTTTTTTATGACAAAGCCTTCAGTTATTCCTCAGGAGCTTATTGAAACGATTCAAACAAATCTTGAATCCATCCAGTGTAAGTGGAACTCTGAGTTTGTTTATACAGGTGTGTATGATCTTCAAGAACTTTATCTACGAGAGGAGTTAAAAAAATGGGGTTATGAGTTTGATAAAGGTACAAGGACAAACGCTGATCTTTCTAATATAAATGACTAAGAATAAATCGTTACTAAAAAAATACAATTGTAGTCAAAGCCTTGGGAGGAGGCCTAGCTATTAGTGCAGGGTTTGACGCTATACTCAATTATTTTTGATTTGTAAAGGATTCTCGTTATTTAAGTAATCTTCTTGCTGCTAGAAAGTGATGAGATTATAGCTCAATACATACTTAATCGATAAACATGACCTAAAAGGTACATTTATTAATAATTAAGATATAAAAACAAGATTATGAAAAAAAGGGGTTTGGTTATTTGGGGTGTTATCTTTTGTTTATTGTTAGTACCAACCGTTCTAGCACCTACTAATAGTATCTCTGTTTTTGACAAATTAGAAGAAGCGAAACAAGTAAATCAAGCCAGTAGTACAGACCAATCTCTTAATCGCAAAAATCCTCAATTTTATCCTGAAGGTGAATACATAGCCTTTATGGTATCTGATTTAAATTGGGAAGATGCGCTCGCCTGGAATTCCGCAACCGTGTGGTCAAAACCGGATATAGAAGAACCAAAGGATGAACATATTAGCTTAAAACCCATCCTTTCTTGGGATCCGAAATTCCACCAATTTGATCTCTATCCATTTGGTCAAGAGTTTACTGTAGAGGAGCCAATTACTATCAAGACGATTAGTATCTATTACACAGAACCTGCATTTTTCACCAACACCGTTACTATTGAGATTGTTGAGGTTGGCAAAGAAGACAACCCTATAGTTTGGGGGTCATTTGAAGGCAAAGGAAATCGTGGGAGACTCCCTCCACAATGGAAATCAATTAATCTGCTCAAACCCTATAAACAGTTAAAGAAAGGAAGATACAAGCTTCGTGCCTACACCGATGGCGGCGATTGGCCGGAGTGGGGATTTAAGCATACGGGAACAATCGATCTACAGGGCAACCCTTCAGCAGATTACGAGGAACGCGGTATACTCTACCGTCTTGTAGGCAACCAATTGATTGAAAATGTAATCCAAGAGCATGACAAAATAGACATCGGTCCTTGTAATGAGTTAGTATTTGATAATGAGAAGGTATATCCAGAGCCAGTGGAGGTGTGTGCTCATCCTCTAGCTTTTTATCATGAGGAGAACAACAAAGTTGACGCGGGGATAAGAAGATTAACGCTTGTTGAAGGGGGAAATCCATCCCCGAAAATATCTGGGGACAATGTGGTATGGAAAGAGGAAGATCTCAATTATCCTAATCAGGAGTCAAGAATTATGCATGCAAATTTAAAAAAAAGAACAATTAAGAAACTCCCTACAGATAACAAAAATGTGTTCTATCCATCGGTTTCAAAGAGCAAAGTCCTCTGGGAGAGTTGGGACGACAACTATGATTCAACAATCGTTTTATATGATTTAAAAAAAGGTCAAAAGGAAGAACTAAATGTGGTACAAGGAGACTTGGATTATGCATCGATTGTAGGTGATTTTTTTGTTTGGGAATTAGCAGATGATAGGGGGAATCAGGAAAGGACTATTCACACCCTTCATTTAGATAGCCAGAAAAGGGATAGGATCATATTCACTGGCGACGTCACTGTGAGGGGCATGGATGGCAAGAATAATAAGCTGTTCTGGTTTGAGGTAGAAAATAAAGACACTAGAAAAGCA
Source organism: archaeon (assembly GCA_002687185.1). Lineage (GTDB taxonomy): Archaea > Nanobdellota > Nanobdellia > SCGC-AAA011-G17 > GW2011-AR20. The sequence goes on from NYZO01000060.1 coordinate 6,001, forward strand.
AAGCTCTATATGTATGATCTCCACAAAAGGAAGAAAACATTACTTTTAGACGATGCAAAAGAATGGATAGGGCCGAATGGCGTTTCTGAAGAGCTCATAGTAAAGTCTGGTACCATACAAAATATTCCAGGTATTTATGTGTATTATTTTAAGACTCAAACCACAAAAAAGATCTCAAATGAAATCACTCCAGTTTTAGCTTTTGACGTTGATGGGAATAAAATCGTTTGGAGTAGTCAAGGGGCCACTGAACACGCGATTTATGTTTTTGATCCTAGTCAGAGTAAAGAAAAAGAAGTAATCCAAAATACATTCGATGCTGATGCTAGTATCTATTTTCTACAACAATACCAACCTGATACATTATATGCTATCGGTAGCCTTCCAGATCTACTCTCAGGGATCCTTGTTTCACAGGCCCCTCTAGGGGCAAACTTAAAAGGGAAAATAACTGTCCTTGATCCAGTAAAAGATTATCTCAAGCTTTGGGAAACTTACACAAGCGTTGTGTATGTTGAACATAATTATGATCTAGCACTTGTTGCTGCGAGTTACGCTTCTTTAATAAATGCCCCCTTAATTATTGAGGACAGTCCGTTAGATACAGAAGAAACGTTTAGAGGAAAGAAAGTTATCTGTGTAGGAAATGTTGATCCGAAAGGCGCTATATGTAGTGAAACCTATGATTTGTTCGCATTACAAAAAAAATACATTGAAGATACAGAAACAAATCGTTTTGTTATGATTAATCCTGAGGACTGGCACATTAAACAAATCGAGAGCTACGGGCCTGATAAATCTTTAGGCTATACAATCTCAGAGCTATACAACAAAGCATCATTAGCAAGTATCAGGCTCTCAGGATTAAAAGAACAAGGCTTAATCATAACACACGGAAAAACAATCGAAGAAATTGATCAAGATGTTACCCAAACCATACAAAGTCTGCGTCCAGATTTAACATTAACAAGACTTGAGTGTAGCCATAGCCAAACCTGTGCAAGTGGTTTCAAAGATATGACAACTCGATTAAAAAATTACGGCAACAAAATTACATTCTCATTTAAGTTCCCAGACAAAGAAATCGCTATAGATAATCTAAATATGCTTGAATTCAATTTTATGGTGACTGATTGTGTCGGGAAGAAAGATATTGAATTTTATAATAATAATAAGCTTCTTGCCGTTACCTCAAGTGAATGCATAACTGATCTGGGTGCTCAACATTTGGGTTCATTTTTTCCGGTGACCAAGCAACAAATAAAATCTTCTTTTGGTAGGTCTCATAGCGAAACAAAAATAGAAAGTGGGGATTTCACCTTAAAGTTAATCGGTCCGGGAAAAATATTAGTTGTAGATAAATATAGAGGGTTAATCAAAGATGATGTGAATGTTTACTATAAATCGAATACCAATACTTTTGGTCATTTCTCATGTTCTGATTGTATCATCGATAGTAAGTCAGATAAAAAGACTAGCGTAGAGATCAAACACCTAGGCACGGACTTAAGAGAAGTAGGTTTCATTTTTTCTGATCTTGATACTTCAAAAGATTATTTTTTAGATCTTGAGCTAAGTGGAGACATAGAATTAGATAAATTAGATTCTGATGGGGATGTTTATATTAATGACCAAAAAATTGCCGGTAAAGGAGAGTTCAAGAGGTCCCTAGAAATCCCAAAGCACCTCTATACAAACCCACTTAAAGTAAGAGTCACGATGATGGGATTAAGTGGTGAGATCTATAAAATAGACGCCTCGTTAAGAACTCACTTTGATGAACCAACGTATCTAACCATTATTGCAAGCCCGAATGCAATACCGATTTCGAAGAGAACAAATGAATGTGATTCACCAGGATACGATAATAAAGCACAAGAGGTAGATAGTCGGTTTTATGGTGACGTAGACGGTAATTTTCTTCCTGATTTCATCACAACAAGAGTTTTTGATAGCACCATAGCTGGTATTAGTGCCATGATTGATAGAACAGCCTTCATAGGTTTGAATAAAGAACATAAGATGCTCGCGGTGGTTGCTGGTGCTGGTTCTCATTCTTCTTCTTCACTAATGACAGAAAAATTCAACTCTTTTTGGGATCCTACGATGGATAAATTCATGAGTGAAAAATGGCTTTATACAGGGTATAAAGAAGTTGCAGGGGAAAGAAGTAGCATTTCACCCCTCTACGATGATGCATCGCTTATATATTACTATGATCATGGGCACGAAGATCGGCTTGATTTATTAATGTCTACGGATAAATTAAGAGCTGAGAAAATTTACTTAAATAATCCCTTGATTTTTACAGTGGCATGTTTAACATGTTCCTGGGACGAAGCAGTGGGTAGATCACAAACAAACGAGTTATTCTGTTCTCAAAACGTTCGTCGAGGAGCTTTAGGTATGTATTTCGCCACGGATGTTTCTCATTGGGAGACTCCGTTTAAGACGTTAACAAACGAGATTTACTTAGAGGGAGAATCTGTAGGGCAGGCTGTTTTTGATGGTAAATATGAACAATATAGATCTCGAGGATACAATTTCTGCCAATACGATCAAGATCCATTTTATGTCTGGATCGGTGACGGTACATTGAGTATAAAAGATAAAGGAGAGGTGAGAGGATGAATGGCCGTTTATGGATAATGGCAAGTATATTATTACTTAGTTGCACATTTGTATCTGCCCAATCGCTATTAGCTGAGCTCAGTTTGGATAAGTCAACGTTTGAGCCTGGAGACGTGGTTGATATTACATTAGAGCTAAGAAATATTGCCGATCAATCCCAAGCTATTGAGATTCATGGCATAACATTTGCTGAGCTAGATGGTTCAGCTGGATTAATTCGCGACGTTGAAGACACGTTAGCATCTGATGAAATAAAACTATATCATGTGTATACAATCACTGTTCCTGAAGATTATGAGGAAGGCGTACATACGGTCTCGGTCATTATTCTTTCTGGGTTGGGTGCCCCAATCGAATTACAACAAGAGTTTCATGTAGAGAATACACTAAGACCTTTAGATGTTGAGTTAGTAAGTTGCCAGCTTGATCATTGTGATAGTAAACGATCAGTGTATACACTTAACCAAGATATCAGTCTTGATTATCAAAGCCTCACACCTGAGATTAAGATCACAGCAACAATGGAACAACCAGATGGCTCAGTCAAAAAAATATCGTTCCCCCTGACTACTCAGCTAGACCAATTAGGATTATACACACTTTCTTTAACAGCATCTAAGAAAGGTTACTTATCAGTATCAAAGACGTATTATTTATCTGCACTAAAATCACTTCCAAGTTATAAAACTGAAGATGACAGAGCATTAACTGCATATGGTTACGGGACACCAGCAAGTGATAATACAAATCAACCAAAAGGGCTTGACTTAAAGGTAGAACAAAAGCAAAGAAATATTTTTTCAGACTTATTAGACAAGTTAAGAGGCGGCGTGGTTGGCCAGGCTATTAGAACAATTACAGGTTATGCTTTTATCAACAAAGGTAAATAAGTAGTAAGAATGATTCGTATAATGAGGACAAGTTCATATTGGTATTCAGTTCATTTTTCCACTTTAGTTCTGAAACTTAAGGAGATACACGTTTAGGCCCATTTTATCAATAGTCTTTATAAATCCAGCCTTGGGAGAAGGCCTAGCTATTAGTGCAGGGTTTGACACTATACTCAATTGTTTTTGTTCCTAAAGGATTCTTTCTTTAACTAATCTTCTTGCTGCTAGAAAGTGATAAGATTATAGTCTAATACATGCTTAACGACTTAACATGGACGAAAAGGTACATTTATTAATAATTGGGAGTTATAAACAAATTTATGATCAAAAAGAGGTTTGTTATCCTAAGTACTATTCTCTGTTTATTATTACTACCAACCGTTCTAGCACCTACTGATAAGATCTCAGTTTTTGATAAACTAGAAGAGGCCAAACAAGGAAATCAAGTGGGTAATCAAGACCAAACGACCAATCGTAAAAATCCCCAATTTTATCCCAAAGGAAAATACATAGCTTTTGCTGTTTCAGACCAAAAATGGGAGGATGTAGTCACCTGGAATTCAGCAACCGTTTGGTCTAAACCAGATCTCGAAGAATCAAAAGAAGAAAAGGTAGGCTCAAAACCTATATTCCCCTGGGACCCAAACAACAACATTTTCGGATCAACTCCTGTTATTCAAATCTTTAGCGTCACGAAACCTATCATTGTTGAGACTTTAAGTTTCCACTATAAAGAGCCTAAAGATTTCACAAATAAAGTAATACTTGATATTGTAGAAGTTGGAAACGAAGAAGAGCAAATCATAAAAACGTTTTTTGAAGGTAAAGGGAATGCATTTGACTCCCCTCTACAGCCTAAAGCTATCAACCTTGCTAAACCTTATACCCAGCTACAACCTGGAACTTATAAACTGAGAATTTATACTGATGGTGGCAAACCAGAATATGGCTTCAAATACACCGGTGAGCTTGATCAATCAGGTAACCCCAAAGAAGGTGAGGCTACTATGTTATACCGTATAATAGAAGATAAAGACAATTTCATTGAGGAGATAGTTGAAGAGCCAAAAGAAATTGATGTTGGTCCTTGTAATGAATTAGTTTTTGATAACGAAGGAGTATACTCAAAGCCAGTAAACGTCTGTGCACATCCTTTAGCATTTTATCATGAGGAAACCTTCCTCTCAAATAACGGAATAAGACCTATAGAAATTTCCGATATAGAAAAAAGATCACCTGTCATATCTGGTGATAACCTACTATTCAGGGAGACCAACTCGGGAAGCGGCTCGTTTGAGTTAAACATTTATTATCTCAATCTCAAAACCGGAAAAAAGGTATTAATCTCTCCGGATAGCAAATTCGCATTTAATCCATCAGTTTCAGACGATAATGCTCTTTGGGAAGAAAGTAATGACCCCGGTGAGAGTAAAGTCATCCTACATAATCTCAAAACAGGGGTCAAAGAAGTACTCGATATGGTCCCACAAAAATCATCTACTTCATTTATTGCTGGTGATTTTGTTGTTTGGGATGTAGAAAGGTTTGATCTTGACCCTGCTACTATCGGCATTCTTAGTCTAGAAGATAGGGGAATAGAATATATTACATTTCCCCCTAACATAGAAATACGATTTCTTAAAGGTAAGAATAATAAACTTTTCTGGGCTGAAATTAGTGATAAAGATCCGGATAATTATAGACTCTACATGTATGACTTGCTTACCAAAAAGAAGACGTTGATTATGGATGATGCAAAAGATTGGCTTAGGGGTCACGGGATTTCTGAAGAAATCATTGTAAAATATCGTACCATTCAAAACGTCCAAGGGATTTATGTTTATGACATCGCCACTAAAACAACTAGATTATTGCTAAATGCAAAATCCTTTGATCTTACTCTTGACGTTGATGAGGGGAAAATCGTATGGAACATGGAAAAGGATGACGATTATATCATCAATTTGTATGATCCTGCTAAAGATAAAGAAATCATAAAAAGGAAATTCGATGCCGATGCAGGTATCTATTTACTACAGCAGTACCAACCGGACAAACTATACACTATTGGAAGCCTTCCTGATAAATTGTCGCAAGTTATTGATTCACCAGCACCGTTAGGTCCAGATTTGAGAGGGAAAGTAACCGTCCTTGATCCAGTAAAGGATTATCTTAAGCTATGGGAGTACTATGGTACAATTATTTATGTAGAACACAAGTATGATATAGCCTTAGTTGCTGCAAGTTACGCGTCACTGTTGAATGCCCCGTTAATTATCGCAGGTAGTCCATTAGACATAGCGGGTACATTTAGAGGGAAGAACGTAATTTGTGTTGGTAATATTGATCCTAAACACGTAGACTGTAGTAAAACCTACGATTTATTTAGCTTACAAAAAAAGTACATAGAAGAAACAGATACAAACCGTTTTATCCTTGTTAACCCTGATGATTGGCATATCAAACAGAAGGAAGAGTACAAACCGGATAAATCCCAAGGCGATATTATTTCAGAGCTATACACTAAAGCATCATTAACAAGTCCAAGACTTGCAGGACTTAAAGAGGAAGGGTTACTCATAGTGTACAGTAAGACAATAGACGAAATTGATAAAGATTTTACAGAAACAATCCAGCGTTTACGTCCTGATTTAACTTTAAAGAGGCATACTTGCAGTCCTGGCCAAACATGTGCACAAGGGTTCAGAGAGATAACAAGATTTGCAAAGAATTATGGCAATAAAATTACCTATTCGTTTGACCCACCAGAAGAGGATATATTAATCAATGAAATCGATAACTTCTTTTTTAATGTTTTTCTGACAGATTGTAATGGCATAAAAGAAATCGAATTATATAATAATGGTATGCTTATTGGAGTTACTTCTGGAAAATGTATAGTCAATCCTGTTCCTGAATCGAGGCCAGGAGCCATTCTGGTATCTAATGCTCAGCTAAAATCTTCTTTAAATCCCAATCAGCAAGGAAAATTCATTGAAAAAGGGGAACTGACCTTAACATTAAAAGGGGATGGCACAATGTTGGTTCCAGGAAATTTTGGAAACTACCGTGATGATGATGTGAAAATGATATATCGCGTGACACAGGATGATTATGATTTTTTTACTTGTAGAAATTGCATTATAGAAAGTAAGTCAGATAAAAAGAAAAACTTTGAGATCAAACGAATAGGTACTGATTTGGAAGAAATAAGTTTTAGTTTTTCTGATCTTGATACAACAAAGGACTATATCTTAGACCTAAAAGTGAGGGGCGGTATATCACGAGAAAAATTGGATTGGGATGGGGAGATTTATGTTAATGGTAATCTCATCGCTGGTAAACTAGTTGATAAACAATTATTAGAAATTCCTAGACAGTTAATAACAAATCCAATAAAAATCAAAATCAAAACTGATGGTGTATCTGATGTGATCTATACGGTTGATGCATCATTAAGGGCAAGTTTTAATGAGCAAACATATCTGACCATTTTAGCAAGCCCAAATACCTTTCCCATAGCAAGAGAAACTAATGAGTGTATTACCGATAATAATCAAAATAAAGCACAAGAAGTTGATAATCGATTCTATGGTGATGTCGACGGCAACTTTTTACCAGATTTTATCACGACAAGAATATTTAGTATATCTGTGGCAGATATAAGTGCAATGATCGACCGGACAGCTTTTATGGGTCTGAATAAAGATCATAAGCTCTTGGCTGTTATGGCTGGTGTTGATTCACGTGATTCTCCGAAAGATATGGAAGAAAAGTTTAATTCATTTTGGTCTCCACCGCTTAATAATTTAATGGGAGAAAAATGGATCCATACGGGCTATGACGAAATAGAAGCTAATAAAGATAACATTGGTCCTCTCTATGACGATGCCTCGCTTATCTATTACTATGATCACGGAACTATTAATGAACTTAGTTTGCTTATGTCTACTGAACAATTGATCGCAGAAAAAATATACTTAAATAACCCTTTGATTTTAACGGTGGGTTGTTCAACTTGTGCATGGGATAAGGCAATAAAACAGTTCCGGACAAATGACCTTTTTTGTTCACAAAACATTCGTCGTGGGTCTTTGGGCATGTACTTAGCCACAGACGATTCGCATTGGAATACGCCGTTTAAGACATTGACTGATGGTATCTTCTTAGATGGGAAATCTATTGGGAAAGCTGTCCAAGAGGGTAAATACCATCAGTATTATGCTCAAGGTTATAATTTTTGTGAATACGATCAGGACCCATTTTATGTTTGGATCGGAGATGGAACGTTGAGTTTAAAAGATAAGGGTGAAGTGAGAAAATGAAAAAAATATTGTTTATAACGATCATTCTTTTTTTCTCTAGTTTCACGTTTGTTTCAGCCCAATCACTCTTAGCAGAGCTCAGCTTAGATCAATCCTCCTTTGAGCCGGGTAATGTAGTTGATATTATGTTAGAGCTAAGAAATATCGCGGATAAGGGACAGGATATAGAGATTCATGGAACGACGTATGCAGAACAAGATGATTCCGTAGGGTTAATCAGAGACATTGAGGATTTTTTAGATATTGGTGAAACAAAGGTGTACCATGTGTATACTATTACGGTACCAGAAGATTACGAGGAAGGTGTGCATTTGATTTCGGTAATTATTCTCTCCGAGTTTGGTGACCAAATAGAGCTCCAAAAAGAGTTTGAAGTCAAGAATACACTTAAACCGTTAGATTTTGAATTTAGAAGTTGTAAAGCGAACGACTGTAAAGGTGAAAGGATAGTTTATTTACTAAATGAAGACGTAAGTTTAGACTACCAAAGTACTACCAAAGATCTTAACATCAAAGCCACTATACAACAACCAGACGGTTCAGTAAAAAAGCTATCATTACCTCATACCTCAAAATTAGACCAATTAGGGTTATATACTCTTTCTCTAACAGCTAGTAAGGAAGGCCATCTACCGGTTTCAAAAGTTTATTATTTATCTGCACTTCAAACACTACCGAGCTATAAGACGGAAGAAGATAAGGCGTTATCTGCCTATGGTTATGGTGTCCCTTCGGGTGATAATAAGTATCAACCTGCAGGATTAGATCTAAAGATCGAAAAAGCGCAAAGAAACATTTTCTCAGACTTATTAGACAAGTTAAGAGGCGGTGTGGTGGGCCAGGCGATTAGAGTAATCACAGGCAATACAATCATAAAAAAGTTAGAAAGTTAAGACCATAAACTAACGTTTAATTCCCGCATTCTCTTTCGCACTCATATTTCAGCATTAGAGACGTTCTATTGCTAGTTTACTGAACATTCGCAGTCTAATTTCAGTCCGAAAGTTAACTCTAGTTAACTTTACATTGAGACTTTACAAAATTAACGATATCTAACCTAAAGAGCAGCGGGAAGCCGTGTCGAGTATATTTATGTTTTAGCCGGGTTGACACCAAAAAAATATAGCATCTTTTTGGATATTTCTTCCTTAATCTACCAAATTTTTCTGCATGATATTTCCGCTTTTTATTAACATTAATCCCTGTCTCTACTTCAATAGCAATCTCCTGTCCTTTTTTGTTTCTAAAGAGAATATCGGGTCTTTCTGTTCTGTATTTTTTCACCCATTTTGTATATCTTCTGATCTCTTGATAAATCAAATCTACATAGTAGGTGTGGAGTGCACTCTCTGGATGTCTTTTTTTCACGAAATACTCTTTTTGTCGACCTTTCCCTAGACTATGAAACCATCCTTTAGTATAATCATGATTTTCTAAAAAATTGATAGCATAATCATCTTTATCCCAAGCAGAATGCACATCTTGTTCAAAATCCAATCCAATGGTTATGTTTTCTTTTTCTATAGGTCCAGTATATTTTTCCTCAACTTCTTCAGCCTTTTCCAATGCCTTTTTAGCACTTTCTTTCCAAAATCTATCAGATTCTTTATTGTGGTTCTTAATACGTTGACTCAAGTTTTTCTTAAATTCCTCTATTTCCTTTGTATATTTTTTAGACAGCTCATCGTGGAGTTTTCCAAAAAAAGCATAAATCTCATCTTCTTCTTCCTCTAGTTCCCACAAAGCAATTCCCTCAAAACTTTTATTAAAGAGCTTGATAAGCATTTTCTCCTGCTTCTTTGCTTCCTCTTTTTGATACACTTTATCTTTCAATTCAGACATTGTTCTTTTGTAAATCGACCGTGCAGGAAGAATAATACCAAAAACGCTTACAAGGAGTAGACCAAAAATAACTCCAATCAGCATCCAATCTATTTTTTGAACTATTTCAACGATTTTCATTACCATCGGACCAAAGATTACCGCACCAACAATAGCTATGACTCCAAAGAGCCAAAGTACATCATCGGAACTATTCTGTGTGTCTATTTTTTATACCTCCCAACTGAGAAATCTTCTCACTCAGCAATGCCTGCACCTCTTTATCCCTCATCAGGAGATCCATCATGTCATCTGCTTCTTTTCTCACTGTTTTCTGTTTCATTTCTTCTACCTCAATGTCGAGCGCATGTTTTAAGTTAACAATTCCGGCACATTTGTTGCAATGTTTAGCATCAGGTGTGTTAATAGTCTCGCATCGCGGACATATAATAGGCTGTAATGTAGTTTGCTGTTTTGCTTCTTGTGTTTCTATTCCATTCATTGCCAAAATTGCCTTATCAGCTTCTCGTCCACTCATATGTACATATGTCGAGGGCATATCACTCCCTTGAATCCAACCAAAATATTGGTTCATTTGGAACTCTGTGAGATGGTTTGCTAACATTGTTGCTCTTGAGTGGCGAAACAAATGTGGATTACAACGTTTCTTCAAACCTGCTTTTTTGGCTACTGTTTGGAGAATTTTTCTGATATTACTATAACTCATTGCTTTATGCTTTCTGATAGGTCCCAGATTCGTCCATAGGGGAGCATCGGGCTCCGTGGTCAGCGCATGATTGTTAAGCCAGGTAGAAAGGTAGGGTGTGCTCAAAACGAGCCTTATTTTGCGCGATCCGGTTTTTCCCATAACCGTAATGACCGTACCATGCTTATCGAAAGTAACATTCTTTACTTTAAGCGATCCAATCTCTCCCACTCTTGCTCCTGATTCCCATAACGTAGCGACAAAGGCCTTATTCCTTGGATGTTCTGCTGCTTCCATAAGCTTTTGTGCGTCTTCTTCAGTCAACAATTCTCCATCTGAGGGTAATCTTCTTTCTGAACGCTTTACTTTTGGTTTAATCCATCGTACAATCTCAGGGTAAATAGTGTCGTTTGGGTCTCCCATAAGCCACCGATAAAACCGTCTGATGATAATCTGGTAGCCGTGTCTGGTCCAGGCAGTATAGTTTGATTGCTGAATGATAGCAACAACACGTTTCACATCATCAA
>NYZO01000061.1 GCA_002687185.1 archaeon
AATTCAAAAATTACTAAAAAAAATGCCGGCCGACTGTCCTCTTCGACCTTTCGGTGACCCCCTTTTCTATCGAAAACAAATTATCTCCTCCATTCAAACTCTCAAACGGGAAAATGTTACCCCCTTAAAACTTAAAAAGCTGATAATTTCTCAAAAAACATTTTTAAAAAAATCTCAATCTCTCTATCAACAACTAAAATCTCTTCGTCTCAACAAGCAACTGTCATCTCAGGTCCAAGATCTTGTCAAACAATTAACTGCCCTTTCACCTTTATCGCTCAAAATTCTTCTTCAGACTCAACTCAACCTGTTTTCATCCGGAACATTTGACATTGGTCGAGCCAAAAATCCGGCCATTAATTTCAAAAACGCTGTTTTAAAAATCATTGAGGATTTGCAGAAGCAAATAGATCGCCAATTGGCCTTATTTGAAATTTACCAGTCCTATCAACGTCTTCTCAAAAAACTTGCCAAATATGATTTCGAAGACATGATTCTCTTTGTCATTAAGGCTTTTTCTCAAAACCCTGATCTATTACTGGAATATCAGGAAAAATTCCTCTATGTTCTGGTTGACGAGTATCAAGATACCAATTCGGCCCAAAATCAAATCCTTCAATATCTAACCGCTTACCATTCTTCTCCCAATCTCTTTGTTGTTGGCGACGATGATCAGTCTATTTTCCGTTTTCAGGGTGCCGCTCTTGAAAATTTACTTAAATTTCAAAAAACCCATCAACCTCAACTCATCGCTCTAAAAAATAACTATCGTTCTCACCAGCTTATTCTCGACTCCGGTCTTTCCCTTATTGCTCACAACAAAAATAGACTGGGGCACATATTAAAAGGTATAGATAAAACTCTTCTTTCTCAAAAAAAATATGATCCCGACCCCATCAATCTTTTCGTGGCCGAATCTGTTTTGGAAGAAAATTATTTTATCGCTCAAAAAGTTAAAAAATTGATCAATTCGGGAGTCGACCCTCGTCAAATTGCTCTTCTTTACCGAACCAACAAAGATCCTCTCAACCTTTTGTCTCTCCTGGACAATCTGTCCATTCCCTATCAAATTTCCTCCGGTAATAATATTCTCGACCAAGTTCACATCCAACAATTGACCAAACTATTAAAATTTCTTAATGACCCATCCCAGGACAGACTCCTCTTTGACCTCCTTATTTCTCCCTTTACCCAAATTGACTCTTTTGACTTGTTAAAGCTATCTCGTTATTCATATCGACACCGTCTGCCTCTTTTTGACCTCATTAAAAAGCCCCCTCTAAAATTAAAAAAGGACACCGCCAAAAAACTTAAAAAATTTTTAAAAAATCTGGCCGATTGTCAACGAGATCTGTCTAACTTGCCCTTTGATAAAAGTTTTAATTCCATTATCCGCCGATTCAATTATTTACCTCAATTACTTAAAAAAAATAATATTGTTGCTATCAAACAATTAGACCAATTTTACAATTTCCTTCACCGTCAATTCGATCAAGGTTTCTCATTTCCCCAAATTCTGGATCGTTTGGATCTTTTAAATCAAAACGACATCTCTATTCAGAAAGATAACTTCGACCAAAAAATCAAAGCCATTAATCTTATGACCGTTCACAAGGCCAAGGGTTTAGAGTTCGAACATGTTTTTGTTTTTCAAACAATTGATAAAAAGTGGGGCAACAATCGTAATTACACTTCGTTAAAATTACCCTTTGGCATCATCGAAACGGAAACCATGTCTTCAGTCACCGACACCAATGAAGAAGAACGCCGTCTTTTTTATGTGGCCTTGACTCGAGCCAAAAAACAAATCCATCTTTCCTATTCCAAGACCAGAGAAAACGGTCGTCCCCAACTACCTTCAATTTTTTTATCAGAAATTAATCCGGACTTAATCGAAATAGTTAAAACACCAAAAGGGTTGGAAACCTCCGCTCTCACCACCAGATTCTCTTTATCAAAAAATAAAATATTTCACGCTCAAGCCGCCAAACTTTATCTAAAAGATTATTTGACCAATCATTATCGTCTCAATATCAGTCACCTAAATTCCTACCTCACCTGTCCCTTTTGCTTTTATTACAAAACCATTCTTCGCATCCCGGCAGTCAAAAACAAAAGTCTTTCTTTTGGTACCGCTGTCCATTTCGCTTTGAAACACCTATACGATCAACAAAAAAAACAGCAAAAAACCATCTCCTTGGCAGAATTTATCCAAGCTTTTAAATCGGCTCTCAAAAAAGAGAAACTTTCTCCTTCCGATCACCAAGATGTTTTAACTACTGCTACTATAAATTTGCCTGATTACTACCATCACTACAAAAAAACCTTCTCTCCCGATTGTCTTTCCGAGTACGATTTTGGTAAAAGTAAAATTTTTGTTGACGGCATTCCCATTACCGGGAAAATTGATCGAATCCAGCCCCTCCCCGGCTTCACCGATAATCTACCTCACGCCCTTGTAGTTGACTACAAGACTGGCCAACCGGACTATAAAAGTATCGGTCCCGATAGTGATTATTATCGTCAATTAGTTTTTTACAAAATATTGGCCAATAACGATACCAGTTTCCCCTTTCATGTCACTTCCGGCCTAATTGATTTTATTCAAAAAAATAAGCAGGGAAAATTTGTCCAAAAGAAAATCAACTTTCAACCAAAGGATACCAGTAATCTCCGTCTTCTTATAAAAGAAGTTTACGCTAAAATCCTCCACCTTGATTTTAATCACTTGGGACACAAATGTCCTGACCACCAAGACCTCCACCGCCTGTTAAAATAGTCAATGTCAATCCGTTCTCTTGCCGATAATTTTCTAAAAAAGCTGGAAAAACCAGCTCACGCCTTTAACATAATCTCCATCAGCCGTTCCGCCATTCTCTACAACTATTCCTATTTCCGAAAACATTATCCCCACAGTCAAATCTGGCCGGTTTTAAAATCTAACGCTTATGGTCATGGGCTGGCTCCCATTGTTTCTATCTTAAAGTCACACAATCCCAGTTATCTTATTGTAGACAGTTATTATGAGGCTCTTAAAGTTCGCCAACTTTGTTCTACTCCAATTCTTCTAATCGGTTCCATCCCGCCTCAAAATTTTTCCCAAATGAAACTCGACAATATTACTCTTTGTGTTCAAGACAATATCTCACTCGACCTACTGATTTCTTCAAAACGTTCTGTCACTTTCCATCTTAAAGTTAATACTGGTATGAACCGACAGGGGATTGACCCTCAAGATTTAACTTCAACCTTAGCCAAAATAAAAGATAATCCCCAAATTAAAATGGAGGGTGTTTTTTCTCACCTGGCTGACGCTGACAATCCTCAAGATAAATATTCTCCCCAACAAATCAAATTATTTTCCAAAATTATCACTCAGGTTAACCACTCCGGTCTTCACCCCCGTTATTTCCACCTAGCCGCCTCATATTCCGCTTCTAAAATTAACAAACCGCGTATTAACGCTATCCGTCTCGGTCTTGGTCTGTATGGTTATTCTCATCCTCAACTCCGACCGGCTCTCACTTTCACTTCTACTGTTGTTAATCGCCGGATTGTTCAGAAAGGGGACACCATCAGTTATAACCGCACATTTACCGCCAAAACCAAAACCAATGTTGGTCTCATCCCCGCCGGTTATTTTGAAGGTTTTGATAGGCGTCTTAGCAATCGTGGTGTCGTTAAATATCGTCATCGTTTCTATGGTGTAGCCGGCCGGATTTGCATGAATCTGACCTGTATTGACTTCAAAAACACTGTTCCCAAAATGTTTGATTCGGTTGAAATTATCAGCCCCAACCCAATTGACAAAAACTCAATCAAAAATATAGCCCGATTAACCGATACAATTTCCTACGAAATTTTAATCCATTTACACTCCAGTATTCGTCGTCAAGTGACTGACTAGTGTAAAATCTAACCACCATGATGCAATATCTTTTTTTAGGCCTTTTTGCCGGTCTCAGTTTCGCTCTCAGCCTCTACTTCTTTGTCTTCAAAAAAAACCAAGTCCGACCTGATAAATTAACTGAAGACTTTTTTGCCCGATTTAATCAAAAATTTCCTGAAATTTTAAACAAGGCCAATCAATCTCTGGTCACCATGGCCAACCAAAAACTTGATGCTCAAAGTCGTCAAGCCTCAGCCGACTTATCCCACAAAAAAGAAACCATTGAAAAAGCCGTCAAACAAGTCTTGCAGGAATTAAAAACCAATTCTGATAAGTTGGAACAAGCTGAAAGAAAAAGAATAGGTAGCTTTGAAAGTCTCAAAACTGAATTAAAGTCACATCAAAAAATAACTCGGGACTTGTCAGCTACCACCGATGCTTTAAAAAAAGTGTTATCTAATAACCAACTTCGCGGAGCTTTTGGAGAAAAAGTGGCCGAAGATCTTCTAAAAATGGCCGGTTTCGTCAAAGGCGTTAACTACAAGTTCAATAAAAAACAAAACAGTTCCTCTACCCGACCGGATTTCGCCATTTTACTTCCTGACGGCGTCCACATTAATGTTGATGTTAAATTTCCTTATCAAAACCTACAAAAAATGGCCGAAACAAAAGACAAAACCTCTCGAAGTCAATATCTGCGAGCCTTTAAGCAGGACGTCCAAGCCAAGATAAAACAGGTTACCGGTCGTAATTACATCAACCCCGAAGATAAAACGGTCGATTTTATTATTGTCTTCATCCCTAATGAAATGATTTTCTCCTTCATTTATGACAAAATGGCCGATGTTTGGGAGAGTGCCATGAAGCAAAAAGTCATCTTTGCTGGTCCATTCTCTTTCACCGCCATATTACGTATGGTTCTTCAGGCCTATGATAATTTTCGCTATCAAAAAAACGTCCAAAGTATTATTAGTCATATTCGTGATTTTGAACAAGAATTTAGCAAATACAACCAGGAATTTACTAAAATTGGTCAACGGCTCGATAGCCTCAATCGTCAATACAATAGCGTTAATGTTACTCGTACCAATAAACTGTTAAGGGTAGTTGATAAAGTTAAAATCGAGGCTCCCTCTGTTAATCAGTCACTCCCTGACGAAACGTGAAGGCTAAATCTTCTCGACAACCACCATGGTTGTCCATTTCTCTTTTTACTTGGATCTTGTTGATAGTTTTTGTCAATGTCGTTTCTCCTACTATTTTGGCTCAAATCATTTTTTTTATCATTTTGTTCCTTTCTATTTTTTTTACTTCACTTCCACTTGTAAAAAAAATAAAGTTTAGTTTTCTCATTTCCTCCTATTTTACTCTCTTGCCTTTATTGCTCCTATTTGATCAACTTTCCTACTTAAATTTAAGTCTATTTACTGCCCTTTTTATCAGCATTTTCTTCCTTATCAGACAAACTCCCTCTTGACAGTCTTTAGCACTCCCTCTATTATATTGCTAATATGACCGATTTAACTCAGCGTCAAATAAAAATCCTAAAACATATCACCGAAGAATTTATTGAAACAGCTTCTCCTGTCGGTTCCGAAACTTTGGAGAAAAAATATTCTCTCGGTATCTCATCTGCCACTATCAGAAACGAGATGAGCACTCTGGTTCAACTAGGTTTTCTCAAAAAAGATCATCTCTCTGCCGGTCGCACTCCTACCTCTATGGGTTTAAAATATTATGTTCGTAACTTAATGGGGACTAAACCTATGTCTGCCGGAGAAGAAATCAAGGCCAAAGAAAAAGTTTGGGATTATCGCAACGAGTTTGAAAAACTATTAAAGGAAACCACCAAGGAACTGGCTACTCGTACCCGATCAATGGCCATTGCCACTACCGACCAAAACGCCATTTACAGCTATGGGGCTTCAAATCTTTTAGAAGAACCGGAGTTTTTCAATATCGATGTTACCAAGACAGTCCTCTCATTAATAGATAACACCGGTTTTTGGTTCGACATCATTACTAAAGCCGGGATCAAAGATAAAAATGCCACAGATGATAATCAAGTCGTTCACCTCCTTATTGGAGAAGATCTGGGCATGGAACATTTAGAATCCTGTGGTTTTATTTATCAGACCTATCAAGCTGGTCCCCATCGTGGTATTTTAGGTATTATCGGTCCGGCCCGTTTTCGCTTTCATCAAGTAATCCCGGTTGTCGATTACCTTGCTAATCTTGTCTCTACCATTACAGGCTAAAAAACTTCTATGTCTAACCCAAAAAAGAAAAAAAATACTATTACGTCTAAAAAAATCGCCGTTTTGGAAAATAAACTCCAAAGATCATTAGCCGATTATTCCAATTTGGAAAAGAGAATAGAAAAACAACGTCAACTTTTCGTTACTTTGGCTACCGTCGGTATAGTCAGTAAAATGGTTGATATTTTAGACGATCTTTACCTGGCTCATAAACATCTCAAAGATCCCGGCCTTAAAATTACCATCAAGAAATTTTCCCGAATTTTAGAAGAACAAGGTTTAAAAGAAATTAAAGCCAAAGGCCAAGAATTCAACGCCAAATCAATGGACTGTGTCGATGTGGCCACCGGCAAACAAGACCATGTTATCTCCATTAGAAAAAAAGGTTACACTTTAAACGATCACGTTATTCGGCCAGCCCAAGTGGTTGTCGGTCGTCAAATTAAAAATTAAATTTCTCATGTCAAATAAAATAATTGGAATCGATCTAGGCACCACCAATTCCTGTGTTGCTGTTATGGAATCAGGTAGTCCTAAAATTATCCTTACCTCTGAAGGTCGCAATCTTATTCCTTCAGTAGTTGAACCAACTAAAAAGTTAGTTGGCGACTTGGCTAAACGCCAAATGA
>NYZO01000062.1 GCA_002687185.1 archaeon
AAATCTCAACGTACCAGTCAGCCAACTTATCCCAAGTAAATTCGTACACTGCTTCGCCGACAGCTGAAAACTTATATGTTTCTAGATCTTTCGTTGAACTTTCAATCAGCTTATTTAACTCGGTCAAAATCCACTTGTCGGCCAAAGTAATCGCTTTGGGCTGAGTCTTCACTAGCTCAACTTTTTTAACCGAAGTTAAAATATAACGTGAGATATTCCACAGCTTGTTTACAAAATTACGGTAGCCGCCGATTTTTTCGTCACCCATGTTTACGTCATTGCCTGGAGTAACACCAATAATCAAGGCCAAGCGCAGAGGGTCAACGCCGTATTTTTTTATAATACCTAGCGGATCAGTGATATTACCCAAAGACTTCGACATCTTGCGTCCTTGATCGTCACGAACAAGTCCACTTAGGTAAACCTGCTTAAAAGGAACCTGTTGCGTATGATACGTAGTCATAATGATCATACGCGCCACCCAGAAAAAAATAATATCATACCCTGTTTCTAACAAATCAGTTGGGTGATAATTTTTTAAATCATCTGTTTTCTTGGGCCAGCCTAAGGTTGAAAATGTCCAAAGGCCGGTTGAAAACCAAGTATCAAGAGTATCTGGATCCTGCTTCCAACCAGTACCTTTAGGGGCTACGTGTCCAACCTTAATTTGACCATCCTTATACCAAGCAGGGATACGATGTCCATACACAATTTGGCGACTAATGTTCCAGTCATAAAGACCCTCTAGCCAATTATAATAAATTTTTTCAAAACGTTTTGGTATAACCTCTATCTCACCGCTCTTAACCACCCCCAAGGAACGCTGTTTAATAGTTTGCCCGCCGAGGGCCTTGGTTTTTTTATTTACGTTAATGAACCACTGCTCACGAATCTGCGGTTCGATCGTGCCGCCGCCTCGGCTATTGGTAGCCAGGTTATGCACGTAATCTTCGTCTACCTTAACCAACAATCCTTTCTTTTTTAGCTTGGCCACAATCTTTTCCCGGGCTTTCTCGATCGGCATGCCCGAAAATTCTCCAGCAATGGGTAATAAATTGCCATCGAAATTAATAATCTGCTCGCGATCCAACTTGTGTCGTTCGGCTATCTCAAAGTCAACCGAAGAATGCCAAGGCGTAATAGTCATTGCCCCAGAACCAACCTCGATTATAGCTGCCTCATCTTTAATGACGGTAGCCGTGATAAATCCGTTGATCCATTCTAATTCGAAAGTTTGTCCATGCTTGTACTTACTGTAGCGTTTGTCCTTAGGATGAACGACAAGATACTTATCGCCAAACTTTGTTTCTGGTCGAGCAGTACCAATAGTGAAAGGACCATATTTAAAATAATAAAACTTAGTTTTTTCCTCAACGTGATCCACTTCATCATCTGAAATATTTGTCTTAAGCTTAGGGTCCCAATGCACGACACGCTGGCCACGATAGACAATGCCGTCTTTGTACATTCGTTCGAAAGCTTCAATCACCGCATGATTCATGTCCTTATCCAAAGTAAAACGTTCGCGACTCCAATCACAACTAGCGCCCATAGCACGTATCTGTTTTTGAATCGTGCCGCGAGATTTTGCTACGTACTTCTCAATCTCGTCTAAAAATTCCTGACGCGGGATGTCTTTTACCTCAATTCCTTTGTCATGAAGAATCCCTGCTACTTTACTATTAGTAGCAATGGCCGCATGGTCTGTGCCCGGCAGCCAAAGAGTCCGTCGACCACGCATGCGCTGGAAACGTATGATAATATCTTGAGTAGCCATGCGCGCGGCGTGCCCAATATGCAATACCCCGGTCGCGTTGGGCGGGGGCATACTGATAGTAAACGGCTTACGTTTCTTTGAGTTAGGAAGCTTATCAGGATTAAAAAAACCCGAGTCCTCCCAGCCTCGGTAGATCTCGTCTTCGGAAGTGAAATCGTAATTCTTATCAATTTTCATACCTCAAATTCTACTGATTTTATGCTACTTTGGCAAATACAATTATCTCATTGACATAATTGAAGCCTTCGTATAAGGTTATTGATCAAACATTGGATTAATTTCTAATTTTAGAATTTCGAATTTTGAAACAATTTTGAAACAATTATTTTTTAAATCAATCCATAAAACTGTTTCAAAATTCGTACTTCTAATTTTTTTAAAAATTCATACTTAAAAATTCAAAATTCGCCGTATGGCGTTAACCTTAACCCAACAAATTAGAGCTCAAGTCGAACGCGCCAGTCATGTCTTGATTGCTTTCAAAAAACAACCAACACTTGACGACGTGGCTACGGCTGCGGCGTTGCGTTTATGGCTACAAGGGATCAACAAGCCGGTTGACGTTGTTTGTGATGGATTTACAGTTCCAAATCAGTTGGCTTGGCTAGAAGGCGTAGACACTTTTAAGCCGCGTTTAGAAAACTTACAAAAATTTATTATCAGTTTAGACACCTCGGGCACCGAGGTGGATTCATTTAGTTATAGTGCCGAAGGTGACAAACTTAATATTTATGTCACCCCGAAAGCTGGTTCGTTTACCGACAAGCATGTAAAAATGAAAAACGCTGACTATCGTTACGATTTAATTTTTACAGTCGGCACCCCCGACCTAGCTAGCTTGGGCAAAGTTTTTGAAGACAGTACAGAATTTTTTCACCAAGTACCAATTATCAATATCGACTTTAATCCAAACAACGAATCGTACGGTCAGATAAATGCGGTCGAAGTAAACGCGGTAGCATCGAGCGAAATTGTTTATCAACTCTTAAAAGTTACAAACGGAGACAATGGTAAAGACTTAAAACCAAACCTGACCACCTCCTTACTAACAGGTATGATCGCGGCCACTGAAAGTTTCCGCCAGGCAAACGTCACGCCGCACGCCTTGGCCGCGGCCGGTGAACTAATGGAGCACGGTGCAGACCGCGAAGCAATTGTAGCCAAACTTTATAAAAATCGATCGCTAGCAACTCTTAATTTATGGGGGCGAGTACTTTCTCGCTTACACACGGAGCTAGATGGTAAATTAATATGGGCCCAGCTAGCGGCGAATGATTTTATCGAGAGTCAATCGGCTGCCGAAGACTTACCGGCCGTGGTCGATGAATTAATTTCAAGTGTTCCCGGTATTAAAGTAGTAGTCTTAATTTATCAAACGGCTGATGGTAAACTGAAGGCCATACTACGAACCCTAAAAGGAGATAATGCTTTATACTTAAGTCGATCCTTTACACCGCTGGGAGATAAAAGCTTAGCTAGCTTTAAAATTGAAGGAAACGATCTAGCCATGGCCGCTGAAGCAGTAGTTGCTTCTGTAAAAAGAAACATGGCTAACGGTAAAAAATAGCTTTCAAGTCCAGTAAATTAACTGTACAATATAATCCATCATGCGCGCGTAGCTCAGTTGGTTAGAGCGCCAAGCTTATACCTTGGTGGTCCCAGGTTCGAGTCCTGGCGCGCGCACCATGTAGTATGACGCTTCGCGTCAACTACATGGCAAGGCAGTTGGTTAACATTTTATTAAATCACGTAACTGGTGGGCGGCTAGCTCCCCGAAGTATGCGCCTACGGCGCAACTTCAGGGCACGGCAGTTGGGAAAATACTTATAATATATCTCGCGTAGCTGGTGGGCGCATAGCTCAGTTGGTTAGAGTGCCACGTTGACATCGTGGAGGTCCGTGGTTCAAATCCACGTGCGCCCACCAGCTACGAGTAGATCACAAGTTTGACCTTCCTTAAAAAAGATAAAAGGGCATCGCCCGTAGTCCGAAGTGAAACGAAGGACGTAGGGGGACAAATCTTGTGTCGCCCACTGACGTCAGAAGACCTAAAAACTCGCCGACAAAGTCGACGGCTTTTTTGATTAAATATGATACTATTAGAAAAGATATTAATGCCTACAAATAACTCCGAAAATCTACTTTTAAAATGGCAGCGCACTGCTTTGCGCCGGCCAGAGCTTAATTTTGTGCAAGACATAATTAAGGCTGGGGGTGAAGTATATTTAGTTGGGGGGATGGTTCGTGATCTACTCTTAAAAATAGATAGTAAAGATTACGATTTTGTGGTCCGTAATGTTTCGTTGCCAAATCTAAAAAAAATATTAGCTAAAAAAGGCAAGGTTAATTTAGTCGGCAAGCGATTTGGAGTAATCAAATTTAAACCTACTAAAAGTGTTGCAGATATCGACATTGCCCTACCCCGCACCGAATCCCCAGTCGGCGGGCGCGGTGGTTATCGAGATTTTAAAGTGCAATCCAATGCCAAGCTACCAATTACCGATGATTTAGGCCGGCGCGACTTTACTATCAACGCTATGGCCTGGAATTTAGGAGATAAAGTTTTGATTGACCCACACAATGGCTTGGCCGACCTGAAGAAAAAAACTATCCGCACGGTTGGTGCTCCCGAAACTCGTTTCCGCGAAGACTATTCTCGGCTACTACGCGCGGTGCGTTTTGCTAGTCAAATTGATTTTAAAATCGAAGCCAAAACTTGGCGCTCGCTAAAACGTTTGGTCAAACATCTTAACGACGAATGGGATAAGGAATACGTAGTCTCTCGCGAAATTGTTGGGCGTGAATTATTAAGAACTTTACAGGCCAACCCGGTGCAAGGCTTAGAGTTGCTGGAAAAATCAGGTATTTTGTTTACGCTTATCCCTGAAACTAAAAAAATGATTGGTTGCCCACAACCCAAAAATTGGCACGCCGAAGGCGACGTTTGGGTGCATACTAAATTATTATTTTCTCGACTAGAAACTCAACTATTTAAAAAAAGATTCAAGGACTCGAGCTGGAATCCGGAATTACTAATTGCCATGCTGCTCCATGACCTAGGCAAACCGTATACAATTAAAACCCCGGCCCAAGGAGCCGATCGAATACGTTTTAATGAGCACGACGTTGTCGGCGCAAAAATGACCAACGAAATTTGTCGAAGACTTCGCTTCGACAGTGCGCCAGAATTTTCTTTTAGGACCGACGGCGTCACGAATATGGTGGCCAAGCATATGATCCTGGTCAATGGCAGCCACATGAAAGACACCACTCTAGAAAAATATTTTTACCGGGATAAAACTTGGGGAGAAAACTTTCACAAACTTTTAGTCCTGGACGCTATTTCGACCGTTCCCGAATCTGGGCGGCCTAGTCTAAAGCTGATTAACGATCTACAAAAAAGATTATCCCGACTAGATAAATTGTCTAAGAAAAAAGAACTCCCACCAAGCTTATTGAGCGGGCATGAAATAATGAAGAAACTTAAAATTAAATCAGGGCCAGAAATTGGTCGATTACTCAATACTTTGCGCGAGGCACAGCTAAAAGGTAAAATAAAAACTAAAGCCGCGGCCGTATCTTTAATTCAAAAGCAAACCAAGAAATTAAAAAAGAAAAAATAGCATGAAAATAGAAGTCACTCCTGAAAACGCAGGTATGCGTTTGGACAAATTCCTAGTATCTCAAGTTCCGGGACGCACCAGATCTCAACTACAAAAAATGATAAAAAACGGACTAGTAACCATCGCTGGTCAAAAAGTCACGGTTCATCGATTCCTTAAGACAAACGATAACATCGAAGTTAAAACCGGCCTGGTCGAAGAAAAAGTTGACACTCACGACCTAAATGTTACTTATGAAGATCCAAGCTACCTGATAGTTAATAAACCGATCGGCTTATTGATGCATCCTTCAGACACTCAAAGCAAAGGCACCTTAACCGATATGGTGATTAAAAAATACCCAGAAGTAGATCATGTTGGCGACGACATTAATGCGCCTGGGCTCGTCTCGCGTTTAGATCGCGACGTGTCTGGCCTGGTAGTGGTAGCCAGAAATCAAGATGCCTACGAACACCTTAAAGCTCAATTTAGTAAACGCTTAGTAGACAAAATCTATATTGCTCTAGTCTGGGGCAAAGTAAAAAATGATCAAGGCATTATCGACCTACCGATTGGGCGCGGACGCCAAGGGACTATGGCCGCTCATCCCCAAGTCCGCGGAGCAAAGCTGAGTGAATCGGACCGCCAAGCACTGACAGAGTATAAAGTCTTACGGCGAATAGGGAATTTTAGTTTATTGGAAATAAAAATTAAAACCGGGCGCACTCACCAGATCCGAGTACACCTAAAAGCAATTGGCCATCCGATTGTTGGTGACCCACTTTATAAGGTAAGACGATTTGCCAACCTTTTTAAACGACATCATATAGACCGGCCTTTTTTACACAGCCAAACAATAAGTTTTTTTGACCCAAAACACGTTTGGCAAACTTATACTTCCGAGCTGCCGAACGAACTAAACAATTATTTGTCGTCACTCGATGCCAAAGCTAAATAAACCAACCCCAACTTTTATTATTTCCGGACCGTCCGGGGCGGGAGAAGATTCAGTAATTGCGGCTCTAAAAAAACGCATTAGTTTTTCCAAGTGCGTAACTACCATCACCAGAAACCGTAGGCCGGGCGAAAAGCACGGTCGCGATTATTATTTTATTACCGACGCAACTTTTAAAAAAATGATAACCACCAAAGCATTCATTGAATGGGCTAGGGTTTATGGCTGTTATCGCGGGTGTACTAAAAAAGAATATAATAAAGTCGCTAAACAAGGTAGCCCAATTCTTTTTAAAGTCGACTGGCAAGGAGTAAAAAAATACAAAAAAGTACTCCCCCACTGTGTGGCAATCATGATCTCCCCTCCTTCATATAAAGCTTTAGAAAAACGTTTACTTAAACGTGGCCAAGACAGTGTTGAGACTATTAATAAACGTGCAGCCGAAACAAAAGCTTGGTTAAAGCACAAAAACTTATATAACCATGTAATTGTAAACCAAGACGGACAGCTTAAAACTACTGTTGATCGGGTAGAAAAAATAATTCGTAAACATTTAGATCAAGTTTAAAATGGTATAGGACTTGACTAAAACACTAATCTCAGCTACAATTCCGCAATACAAATTAGCTAATAAACTACTTAAACATGCCCGAAGATAAGACAAAAGACGTTAAAGGATCAACCGAAAATAAACCAGCCGCTAGCGCTGCTTCTACTTCGGCTGCTTCAGAAACTCCAAAAAAATCAGAAACTAAGAAAGCTGAAGTAAACAAAAAAGAAACAGGCGCTAAAAAGTTTCCTCTCAAGGCCGGGGCAACCGTTCGGGTGCACCAGATGATTAAAGAAGAGGGTCGTGGTAAAAAGAAAAAAGATAAAGAACGTGTCCAAATTTTTGAAGGTATTGTCTTGGGTCTCAAACACGGGCGGCAACATGGTACTTTTACAGTTCGTAAAGTATCAGAAGGTATTGGGGTGGAGAAAATCTTTCCAATTGATTCTCCATTAATTAAAAAGATTGAAGTTATTAAACTCCACAAAGTGCGTCAGGCCAAAGCTAATTACATCCGTTCATCCAAAAAACGCCTGAAGGAAATCAAATAGCTTAGCTCGCCCGGGTGGCGGAACTGGTAGACGCGCACGCTTGAGGGGCGTGTGGCCGCAAGGCCGTGGGAGTTCAAGTCTCCCCTCGGGCAATCTTCGAAACAGTTAACAATTTACAATTAACTGTTAACGGTAAAATGTTAACAGTTTGCGTAGCACGGGTTCGTAGCTCAGCTGGTTAGAGCACCTCGTTTACACCGAGGGGGTCAGAGGTTCGAATCCTCTCGAACCCACCATAAAATAAAAACATATGATACTCCGTATCCTGCTTGGTTTAGCCATTACCGTAGTCGGAGCTTTAATTACCATTAAGGCTGAATGGTTTTATCAAAATTTTGGTCCTATCCCTTGGGCCGAGCGCAAGCTCGGTACCGAAGGAGGCTCCCGCCTAATGTACAAGCTGATTGGCATAGGCGGCGCGATTATTGGCTTTATGGTTATGACCAATCTTTTAAAAGGTGCGGTTCTGGGATTTTTCAGATTAGTCTTTCCAGGATTTTAAATAAAAAAAGTTAACTGTTAATTGTAAATTGTTAATAATTTACGAAGTACGGGCCCTTAGCTCAGCTGGCTAGAGCACCTGCTTTGCAAGCAGGGGGTCACCGGTTCGAATCCGGTAGGGTCCACCAAACCACCTCGCGCGAGCGGGGTTTTTTGGTACTCGAGTATTTAGCTAAATCTGCTACAATACAGACACTAAAAAAATAAATCCTAACACTACTTACATGAAATCTTCACTCCGCCGAGAAGTTATAGCCATGTTGAAAAAATCTGGCCAGAACTTAAATAAAAAATACGGACGCATTGAGGCCACGCATAACAAAGGTCGCGGACCGGCCGACGTGGTCACTAAGCTTGACGTGCAAACAGAAAAAATTTACCGAGCTAGGTTAAAAAAAATTGTACCCGAAATTGAATTTGTCGGCGAAGAAACTGGTGGTAATCGTAAGGCCCAAAACAAATGGCTGTGCGATCCAATCGACGGCACTGGTCATTTTATTCGTGGCGTACCTTTTTGCTCAACCATGATTGCTTTAGTCGAAGACGGACAAGTTAATTTTGCGGCCATCTATAATTTTCCAAATGACGATATGTACGTAGCCGAACGTGGCAAAGGATCCTTTTGTAACAACAAAAGAATTAAAGTTAGTAATCGCGATCTAGATAATGCTTACTTCACCTATGAATCTAAAACTAATAAAAAATCTAATAGACTTTTACTAACCAAAGTAAATTCAAAATCGGGCATTATTAAAACGATTAGCGCCGGTTATGAATTTTCTCTGGTCGCCAGTGGTAAAATGGATGGCCGAATTTCAGTTGACCCTTATGGAAATGACTACGACTACGCACCCGGATCATTATTAGTCGAGGAAGCCGGCGGGGTCGTAGCCAATATTGGGAGTAAAACTTATGACTATCGTAACTACGATTTTCTAGCGACAAATAAAGTAGTCTATAAACAACTAACACAAGGTAAGAACGCGTTGTTTCCGATTAAATAAGCCTCTAAACAGCCCCAAAATACGGCTCAAACGTCGATTGAGCCGTATTTTTTAAGTAAAAAGTAAGTAAAAAAATCCCCGGGTCGCGCAAGCGCAACCGCGGGGGTTTGGGTTTCAAATCAATCAACAACGATCGTCTGATCTCGTTTCGGTCCGACCGAAACCAAATCCAACGAAACATTGGCTGAATCGGCAATACATTGAAGTACTCCCCGTGCTCCATTGGGCAAACTTGAGTATCGACGAATTCTGGAAACCGTTTGATGGAAGCCGGGTAAGCGCAGATACCTACCAACACAATGACGGTAAACCTGATTCCGAGGTACCATTACGTCTAATTCGTGACCTTTCTGAAGCATGTAATCATCGTGATCACACCCTTCTCCGTTATAGCGTAAACGATGACCAATTTCGACAACACTCATTCCTTTGAGGACGTCTAGCTTGGTGACCGCAAGACCAAATGAAATTTCTGTGTTGGGCGGACTACAGCTATCAATGGCCAGCTTTAATCCTGGGATACTAAGTCTCCCGGTTCGTCTCCGCCGTTCAGTAGTTGCACCGTACTCGAACCCAAGGATGCGAAGCATAATACCTCGCCAAAAAGGCGTTGGGCTGTTAAGTGAAACATCAGGATAATACTCCAACTCATTCGGATAAAGTTCTGCCATATGGGGCTCACACCACTTAGCTGAACGCGCACCGCCAAACTCTTCAGCAAACGATCCGTGACCCACGCGCGTGGCGTAAGCTTTGACGACCCCTAATACGTAATCGACATCACCCATATGCAAACCACAACCTTCAGGCAATCCGTAAATTGAAGGATCGCTCATTGTGTTGTGCGGATGAGTACCAAGGCCAACAAGCTTACTCAAGAGTAAGCCTTGCGCACCTTCGAGCAAAATCTTGTCTTGGCGCTCAACTGCCCGACGCAAAAGCTTGTCGGTATCACGAACATACTTGGCGATTTTACGGCCATACTGTAAATAACATTTTACCATCGCTTCGATATTCAAAATGTTTTTTGGGCAGTAAAAACGTCCGTTTTCAAGATATTCACTTTGAAGAATCTTTTTTAAAACTTCTTGATCAACACTCTTAAGCCACAGTTCGTGGTAAGCAAAGTTCGCCCTGATCTTTCGACGAAGTTCGTTCTCGTCGAGCAAGTCGTAAACTGTGATTCCACGTCTACCATCTCTATCCTCGTACGCCCAGCCAATACCTCGTCCGGTTGTTCCGATTCCACCGTTAATTTCGGCCCAGATACGATCAATAAGAATATGTATCGGCAACACAACAGTTGCATCACCAGACACAACCAAGTTCTTGCATTTTATACCAAGCCCGGCAAGTTTCTGAATCTCACCTAAAAGCACTAACGGGTATAAAGCAACTCCCTTGGCGATGACATTAAATACGCCAGCCGCATCATGCATGATACCAGCAGGTATGAGGTGTAAAACAATCTTCTTATTACCAACCTCAACGGTGCAGCCGGTATTAGCTCCTCCCTGAAAACGTACAACAAACTTCGGTTTCCAATGAGTAGTAATAAAATCGGCGATTTTACCTTTCGCCTCATCTCCCCACTGCATTCCAACCATCAACAGCGTGTATACACCGTTGAGAAAACCAAGTGACTTGTTCATCAGCTTGTCCTCGAAAAGTGAATTGTTAATGTTCTTTTTCCATAAAAGAGCTCCTCCACCTTATCGAAAAACTTAATAGTTGGCAAGGTTAAATTTTAACTAAAAAAAGAAGACGTCAGTGGCCGGTAAGGGTCCACTGACGCCATAAAGTTCTAGAAATCGATCTTCCTGATCGTCGTTTATGCGGCTTCATCTAAGGAAGACAACCATTGGTCTGTTTGAAGACCAAACCTTGACTTAATCTTAATCTCACCATCCTCGGAATTAACCGTCTCGCCTGCAATGCGAGCATCTTGAACGCCATGAAGAGCAGCTTCTTGTATCAGCCGATCAGCGTCCGACGCGGTAGCACAAACAGCGACCATACCAGCCCCACCCGTTAGGTAGCTATAACCATCATGATCACTTATTGACAGACCATCATGCCCTTGGGAAAGAGTTTGGAATTCTTTCATGACTGCCGACGGATCGGGCATATTATCCAGCACCGCACCAATCCGAGGTGGCAACATCTCTGATACTCGATCGAAAGGCCCACCACCAGTAACATTGGCAACCGCCCGCATATCCGCTAACGGATCAGCAACTGTACCGTCAGGCTGCCACCCCAGCACCTTGGTTATGATTGGAGCGAAGATAGTCGAAGGAACAGCCAGCTGTTCTACAAGCTTGAGTACATCTGACTCGTTTAACCCTTCTTTTCCAAACACTTTCAAAAGTATCCTGAGAAACAGCGTAGCCCCATTACATCGAAAGCCATCTTGAGGGAAGACAACAATTGGCATGCCGGCTGTGATTTCCCGGCCGGCAAGGGCCGTATCAACGTGCATCAATGCAGTACAGTTTCCTGTCCATGTTAATGCAACCTCATTAGGACTACCATCGAGACAAAAAGCGGTGATCGCGTACGGCATAATCGCCGTCTCACCAGTAAAACCAACCCACGAGTTCCGTGTCAAAACATCAGCCATACCACCAACTGCAAGTTTGACCTGATGTAAATTGTTTTTATTGACACCCGACAAATCTATTTGATTGGTAAATAAGACTGGAAATCCACCACCAGCGACTGCATCGTCGGCGGTCATCGCAAAAAACTCATGGCTCAAAGTCCTGAAAAAGTCAGGGTTGCCATTCATCCCCAACAAAGTACAGAAGGCTGGTTTATGCCCTGCCCCATCGTTTTGCTGTGTGATCATCATTTTACGTCGCATCATAGCCTGTAACACAGGCTCTGACCATCGATAACCGACAACACCTCTAAACCCAGGGGTGTCATCGAAAATTTCGACAGCCTTACTGTTCCGGTAGCTGTTCTTATTGATCTCGCCGCACAGCAACGAAATCTGATTACCTGGAGCAATTATTTGCTGTCCATAATTTTCAGCCATAACGTTTCTCCCGTCATGAGAATTTGAAGAACTTCGAAATCATACGTGACCTCGATCGCAAATACATTATCACAAAAACTTTTTTTTACAAAAAAATTTTATAAAAACTTATGCACAGTTTTTTCTTTACACGTATTGTTGTGTAACTTTTATTTCATTATAATAAACACTGACGTTTGTTTTCGTTTACAAAAAAGTTTTTTAAATTAAAAAGTTTTTTAAAACGGTATACAAACTCGTGTAGTGTGTATGCACACAGAAAAAAACTAAACGTCAAAATAAAATTATCATTAGGGAAGGGAGGTGATCCGAGTGCCTGCAAAAAAGAAACGCACCACTCGCCGTAAAAGCACGGCTAAACGAAAACCAGCCAAACGTAAGCCAGCAAAGCGAAAGGTAGCAAAGCGTAAGCCAGCTAAACGCAAACCAGCTAAACGAAAAGCTGCCAAGCGTAAGCCAGCTAAACGCAAAACAACCAAACGTAAGCCAGCCAAGCGTAAAGCTGCTAAGCGCAAACCAGCTAAGAAAAAAGCTACGAAGCGTAAGCCAGCTAAACGAAAGCCTGCTAAACGGCGCAAACGTCGATAGGACGTTTGCCGCAACACCAAAAAATCCTGTCCTCTTTATAGAATAGAAGGAGCAGGGTTTTTTGGTTGTATTAAAATTAAATCAAAGACTGCTGACTAGGCTTGGCTTTTTTACCGCGCACCGAAATTGTTCCATACTCA
>NYZO01000063.1 GCA_002687185.1 archaeon
ATAATCGCATGCGGCACCACCCCATTTTAATCTTTTTACGCAATCGTCGCGTAAATTGAGAATAATTCTAATGTGTATACTTAATAACTTTACTTAACATGAAGCGGGCGATTGGTCAGACACTGGTGGGACTGATCTAGCTGATAATGTAACCATAAGAGTAAAGAAAATCAAGGATTGTAGTGGTTGGCCTTGCAAGGAATTAAACACGAGTCTTTATAGCTCAACCCCTATTTCAGTTAACGAAACAAGCGATTGGTATTACAACACAAACGGCGTAAGCACCGGCTCGCATATTCTTTATATTAATACCACCACTCAGGCCTGGAGTACAGGTTGGTACAGTGTTATTTTGGACGTGAATAATACTGAAACAGGCTATGCTTGGTTTCATACGATAGCATTCTATGTAGATACACAACCGACCGATTCAACAGGCGCAAATTGGAAATATAGCATCAAAAATAACGAGCAGATGTACTTTAACGTGTCTACTATAAAAGGTTATAAATCGGGTTATTGGTCTAGCAATACTTATACAAGATACATAGAAGATGATTATATTAATACTACTATTACGGATTTGGTGTTAAGACGTTGGGATAGTGATACGCGTGAATATATCGAATACCAATATCCTGAAGACCTAAATGTAACTTCAACTGCTGTTAATGGTAATGCCCTCGTTAACATGACTTACATTAACGGTAATTGGCCGTCTGGTTATTATAACGGCGAGCTAATCCTCAATAATTCAGACGGTGAAACTTCTCGTGGTTGGTTATGGTTTCAAGCACGCCCGTTTAGAGTGAGCTTGTCTACTGCAACGTATGAGATAGACAGTGACGTGTGTGCTAATACAACGCTTGATATTTATGAGCCTTATTGGTACGAGTCAACCTTGCTTGCAGGAAATTATTC
The DNA here is from genome assembly GCA_002687185.1 of archaeon. Classification (GTDB taxonomy): domain Archaea; phylum Nanobdellota; class Nanobdellia; order SCGC-AAA011-G17; family GW2011-AR20. The sequence goes on from NYZO01000063.1 coordinate 922, forward strand.
CATTTTAGATGTATACGAAGACATATGGAGCGGGAACGGCTATTCAAGGATTGATTATACAAACTTCACTAATAGTACTTTCAACGCATCTACAGTAGTTTCCTTATGCCCTAATGACGCTAATTGGGGGGCTGGAAATTGGGGTGGTTATCATTATCTTCGAGTTCGTGTAAAAGATAACGTTGAGAACACTACCGAGACAGGCTGGCTATCATTTAGGGCGGTCCCGTTCGCTGTTAGTTGGGGCAGTGTCTCAGGCGGTACTAATCAGCTGTCTGGTATTGATGTTAATATCAGCGCTTCAGTCACCAAAGCGTCTGATGGCACTAATAACACAGGCAACCTCACAAGATTATTTCAGTGGCGTTGGGACAATTATCGGAGCACCTTAGAGGAGTATAACTTCATGGTCGGCGACTGTGACACAAGAAATGCTGGCGAGACCAGTTGCGAGGTGAACGGCACTCAAACTGTGACTGTCTTCCCACCTAGTGGCGGATGGAAGCTCGGATATAATTATATTCAATCTGAGTGGAAGGATAGTACTGGAACCGCTGTCAAAGATTGGCGAGGATTTAATTTCAACGGCCAAGATGCCTATAACGGATACTTCACTAATAGTGATGAGAACGGCAACTGGAAATATTATTTTGAAATGAATGAAAGCTTGACGACAAAACTTCATTTAAGAGACACTTCCTATAACCAAGCAACAGCTAACGTAACAGGTTTCGAATACGCATACTCCGGTACAAGTTGTTGGAGTGATTCATGTAGAACCTACACGACCGCCACTTATTCTATTGTAGGCAACGACGCTGATAATACAACCATCTCAAATAGCGGCGTCATTTCAGTAACAGCCCCGTCTGGCGGTTGGGCACGAGGCCGATACAGCGTCCGAGCAACTGTTACAGGCACTGCAGGCTCTGCGACCATCCGAAACGGTCAAGTCCAGTTTAAAAATTTCACTAAACCTACTGCAAATATTACTGTACCTGAGATGAACGAAACATTTATTGGCACATCCTTCCCTTTTTCAGCCACTACCAGTGCGGACGTAGAGTGTTATTTGTACTCTCAAAACTTTGATGATGCATGGTGGTGTAACGGCTGGAATTCAAGTAATGGCTCGATTAGTTCTGGTTTAGTTGATGCTTGTAATACCACAAAATACGGTTATAACGGGAGCAAATATTATACTACTTACGTCTCTGCCACATATAAGTCTGACTGGAATTACACAGATTATACATGGGGTACTGGTTCATTCTTATCAACTGGTGGAAGAACTCATACCTATACATTCGACACAACAAATTGGCCTACTCAACACTATTCTATAAGATTGTATTGTTATGACGAGGATTACAATTCCGCAGAAGACTTCGTCACTTTCCTTGTTAACACAACCGTTAATGATACTACTCCCCCTGCAATAACTATTAATTCGCCTCTCAATCAAACCTATTCGACTACTAGTATTGACTTTAATGTAACTTTAAATGAGGGTGGCGATAGTTGTTTGGTATCAGTTGACAGTGGCGCAAACAAAACCATGACTCAAAAGAACTCAACAGCGTTCGGGTATACTAACGCAACAATGGTCGACGGCTCACACAATGCTCTGTTTAACTGCAACGACACATCAAGCAACATGGTCAACTCAAGCGTTGTATACTTTTCAATTAACACGTCAATAGATGACGTATCTCCAACCTTTAGTAGCCTTAATGTCACACCATCAAGCCCTACGTTTAACGCAACAGATGTATATTTTTTTAACGTTACTTTAACAGAGGCTACTGGTATTGACACCGTGTTTATTGAGTTTAAGGGTAATAACTATACAGCATTTAATACAAGCAGTGTTTATTATTATAATCTCACCGGTGTAGGTGGCGGTTCACACAGTTACTATTGGTGGGCCAATGACACTTCAGGCAACACGAATAGAACAGTTAACCAGGAGTTTAATGTTAGTGCCGCAGCAGGTACTATCCAGACATTTATCAATAACACACGAGCCAACCAAAGTACTTTGACTGTTAACGGAACTTATGTTTGGTTGAACGCTACTTTGATGAACGGTACAGGCAAAATCGAATTATACTTTAACTCGATCTTCATAAATAACGGTAGTTCGCCTATCTTTAATAATACTGAATTTAATATCTCAGGCTTATTTGAGGTGAAAGGTGTATATCCCGGCAACGAGAATTATACTACAGACAACGAATCCTGGTATGTTAATGTATCGGTAGGTTAACAATGAATGTAACAAACAATCAAAAGAAGTTCAGTGTATTATTTTTAGCGATAGCTTTATTATTTGCTGTGTCTAATGTTAATGCAGCTGCTAATTGGCAGGTAGTAAGTTTTAGTTGTACTCCGACCGAGGTTGCGGTCGGGAGCGCATTTTCTTGTACTGCCCAAGTCCAAAACACTGGTGATGACACAGGAACTTTAACTACTGCAACCTTATTTGGCGACGAGAATAATTGGTTAGAGAGTACAAGCTATGCACAGACTGTAAGCACTTCTATTGATTCAGGCGCATCAACTGAGGTCACGTTCACTGGATTAAGAGCAAGTTCTACGGGTGTTAGTGGCTTTTCAAAAATCACACTGGACTCTATCACCGACACTGAAGGTGTGGAGGATGTAACAGTTAACGCGATTAATGTTGTTGCAACTGTTAGCGAATCTGCCTCAAGCGTTTCAGACGGATCAGATTCTGTGGTTACTGCAAGCATCATTGCAGGCGGCAACATTGACGTTGAGACAACTTTTAGCGGTAGTAGCGGTTGTAGTATCTCAAACCAAGACGCAACCAAGACTATTTCTAACATGCAAAACGGCGAGAGCACATCTAGGTCCTGGACTGCAACAGTAAGTTCAAGCTCTTGCACTTATACGATAACTACTATTGCCACTGGTGTTAATGGCCTTGCATCAAAGACTGACACCTCAAGTGCAACTATTACTTGCACTGATTGTCCAGAGGATGACGATGATTCAAGTTCAACTTCTGGAAGCGGCAGTGGCGGCGGCGGTGATGGTGGCTCAGGTTCAGGCGCGGTAGGGGCAGATGTTATTGCGCTCACCACAGAAATTACATCAGAGCTTGGCCAAGATGAGGCGGTTAGTTTTAGCATAGCTGGAGAATCTCACTCCTTAACGATTCTTGATCTCACTGCAACAACTGTAACTTTCGAGCTACGAAGCCATCCTATAACAGCCACTCTTAAAGTCGGAGAAGAACAATCATTTGATCTTGATCACGATGATTTGGCGGACCTTGCTGTACGAGTTACAAGCATAAATTTCGCAACAAAAAAAGCTAAATTAAGGATTCGTCCTGTTTCTAGTGATGCATCCGTTGGGGAAGACACAAAAACAGACGACGAAACAACCACTCCTACTAAAGTTGTAGACAAACAAACGCAAGAAAATCCAGAAATACAAGAAGAATCAAATCAAGAAGGATCTTTTTTATCAACAGTTCTTATTATCTTAGGTGTGGTCTTAGTGATAATAATAATTTTATTTTTCTTAGGTCGCAAAAAAATGTTCAATTTGTAAGTTTCTATTAGAAGGACATTTGACACATTTTTAACAAACTCTGTAAACAGGCCAACCAAAACATCTTATTCCTATTTGATTATTGAACAAATCCTTTAGTTATACCAAAAACAGTAAACTTATATACTGATAATAGTATTGATAATCTATGGTTGATTTATATAAGGCTGTAAATAACAAGATTCTAAAGATTTTCATAGAGGATCCTAGCAGTCGGTATTCTTTTTCGGATTTAGTACGAAAGACAACATCTGGTCCTACAAATGTTAAGAAGGCAGTTGATGGATTTAAAGAAAGAGAAATTTTAACCTCTACAAAAGAGGGAAACAGAGTAATTTATCGAATCAACCTAAGCAACTATGTAGCAAGATCTATTTTTTCACTTTATGCATGGGATAGGGTAAACATCTTCCCAGGAAAGGTTAGCAAAGGACTACAAAAATTAATCGGAAAGCTCATAGTCAAAGGAGTCTATACTGTTTATCTTTTCGGTTCAGCAACACATAAATCAAATCCTAATGACATTGACATAGCGGTTGTTCATCCAAATAGTCGAGAAAAGCTTGAAAAGATTTGGTTAGAGACAGTCCATGACTTTGAAGAGGATATCGAGGTACATTTTTTCAGAGAAGACGATTTTATTCAATTATATAAAGAAGGGAACTTCCGGATAACGTCTACATTAAAATTTTGCTTAATTTTGTACGATAGAAATTTCATCTTTGATTATATCAGGACTATTCCATTACCGGACAAGACTTTTCTGTTGAATGAGATAACAAAGTTTGAAAAGAAGTTAAGAACCTGTCTTCTCTTATACAAGGAAAATAAGTCTCGATCTAAAGAGCTAAAAGAACATATCTATGAAGATTTCTTAAGAATATACATCAGTTCTAAAAAAGAGATTCCAGGATTAAAACAAAAGTTAGTCTCAAACGCTAGAAGTTTAGGGTTGGCCATTAGAAAAAGAGATTTATGGAGAGAGTTAGAGTGGATGGAGCTAGTAATCAAAAAAATAAAGATAAATATATAGAAGATTTCAATAGAGCAAGAAGTTTTTACAATACAGCTAAGGCTCTGAATAAAAACAGATCTAGACACAGCAACGAATCGGGTCTACTTAGCATTCGAAAACCTAGCTCATAGCATTCTACAATGGAAGCACTCACAAGTTTCAAAAAAGCATGCACAAATTTGGGACAAGATGGAAAAGCTGTACTTTCAAGGAATAATAAGCGTCGACCCAAGACCATGGCTAATCAAATCGTATAAATTACATCTTTTGGTCGATTATGGGAGGAAAGAATTCAAAGGTGAAACGATTCGTTTGAATAAAGAAAACATAAACGAATTATTAGGCACCTTAAAAAAATTACTCGATGAGATAGAAGCTATAATCTTTGAAACCAAAAAACCATCTAAGTCTCGACCTTAACAAACGAGAATCCTTCATTCGTATATGCTTCTTCTAAGTTTTTAAATTGTTCTTCATTATCATACATACCAACGACAGCCCCACCAGAACCTGCAAACTTAGCCGGACAATCAAACGACTTTGCAATCCTAATCATTTCTAAATTATCTTTACCTATAACAACGTCACCGTACAGACTACGTCTTAGTTCAAAGTTCTTGTTCATTAGTTCTTTAAAATTTGTATAATCTTTTTTGATTAACACTTCATTTGCATCTATAGCGTATTGGGCGAATGTTCGCATAGCATCCGACACTGTTTCATCACCTTGTTCAAATTTGACTCGCACTTCGCTGTGTATTTTACCTGAAAACGACTGATTATCAGTATATGCTAAAAACAGTGGGGGTAAAAAACTTTTATCAAGCGGGATATAATCTCCATGCCCTTGTTGCTTCATTTTTTCTTCTGCAAAGTCCATAAACACAGCTCCCTCATACACTTGTGCTACCCGATCTTGTAGTCCTGCTGTAATGCCTAATTCTTTTGTTTCTACTTCCAAGATCATATTAGAAAGTAGTGGTTTAGCAATGTCGTTTTCAGTCACGTTATAAAATTCCATGAGCGCTTTAACGGTTGCGGTTATGATTGCGCTAGAGCCTCCAAGTCCTACTTGTCGTGGGATTGAAGTGTCATATGATACTGTAAAATTTTTATTTTCTAGTTCAATATCATGGTCACTGCACCAGTTAAAAAACGTGTAACAAGTTGCCCTCAGTAATCTAGCCCCGCCATAATATCCTTCATGTTTGACAGTTTCAACAAACGTGTCTATGGAACCGAATTCAAGCGGATCATAGGTCTCATTAAGTACTATTTCGATATTTGGGCTCTCCCACATCTTCACTTCTGCTTTAAAGTTCTTAAATGTGCAAGCAATAGTTTTTCCAAAATATCCATCGGACGGGTTCCCCATCAACCCAATCCGCGCAAAAGCATGTGTTTCGATTAACATTCATTGATCACTAGAACATTTGAAAAAGTTCTTATTTTAAAATATTATGATCTCTTAGTTAATATTTCAGTCGATTAGTTCAAAAGTCATTTACTAGAGTTTCGCAGTTTTACTTATAAATAGCCTAATTTATAAGGCTATAAGTCTAGAGTTTAGATCACAAAAAACCGAGGTGGTTGTTC
>NYZO01000064.1 GCA_002687185.1 archaeon
ATAGGAAACAAAAAATGACAAGAAAAAGTGAATTTTCTTGAGGGCTTCTCTTTTAACTTTTGAGTCAGAAATCTCTTCTAAGTTAAACTTAATTTCCTCTAAGTTTTTAACAAGATCACGCACAACTACCCTTACCCCTTTTTCATCACTCTTGGCTTGAATCGACCCGAGATCTGAAATCAGTGTTGTGGAGATTGATAAGTTTATTTCTAACCTTGCGTTTGGACTCCCTGCAAGATATTTCCTGACGCTAGTTATAAACTTGCCAAGTTCATAAAAGGTCGTTCCTGGTATTAATACTTTTGAGGTCGAGAAGTAAATTTGATAACTATCTGTTAAGGGACAATCAGCACACCTGGCCTGGATGACAATCTTGTCATAAATTTCTTTATTATTACTATCCTCCGGATAGTCAGACCGTAAAAAGGAAGGCGTGTCTAAAACACCCGGCAAATTAACCACTATGTCCAAATCCTCTTTCCCGGCCGAAATGAAAGTAATTGCCGACGGGGAGTAAATTTGAGGAATAGTCTCCTTGTTATAACCGTAGAAATCCCATCTTCCTATACTCTTGTCAAGAGTAAAATCTTTGGACTTCGTAAATGACTCTTCTATGCCACTTAAAGGATTATTTTCATAATCAGGTGACACAAAGTCATTTTGTACTATAACTCTATCTACACCAGTAAATTTAACCAAATTGGAGTTTCCGAATTTAATGTACTCTGACAAAGTGCCGACTATTAAATTTGTTTCGTTGGTCCTAGTCAAAACGTCATTTGTTACTGAAGATTTTCTTCCCATAGCATCGGGAAGATCTACCAGACTAAAATAACCCCAATCATATTCTATATATTCAGTTCTTAAGTCCGTATTTGGTAAATATAAAGTCCTCGTAGAAAATTTATTACGATCAAGTTCTCTTTTTGCTTCAAAAATATAACCAGGGACATTAACCATTGTCGAACGAGACTCTGCATAATCGAAGAACGAACCGGTAAAAAACGGATAATTGTAAATAAATATAAACAAGACAAATGATCCAGTAAAAATCGCTGGAACAAATTTCTGAAATCTAAGTGCAAATCTTATTTTTATCCAACCAATAAGTTCTTTTAGACCGACAGCGATTAGGTATGCATAGGCGAACCAAATAATCATCCCGAATTTAAAAAATCCTGAACGAAACATAACAAAACCTGGAAAATTAACAAGTAAGTAGTCGTAAAATATTCCCAAAGGAGAATGGCTTCCTGCAGAGAGCGGAACTGCAATAAGTAACAAAACTAGAAAATATATTCTTGTATTAAGTACTAGCTTTTCCCCAACTCTGCGTTTTAACCATCCTACTAGCGCAATTATAGGAAACATCAAACCCAAAAATATTAAAATCGGGTTACTAAAAAATGCATTTGCATATGGATGAGTTGGACTGCTATACCAATCCGGAATCCCTTGAAGCTTGAATAAGTTTATCCAACTAGTGCTTGCACTTACTCCCTGGCTCCAGGAGATAGCCCCAGCAGTTCCCCAAGCCTCTTCAAATCTTTGTCCGAATGTTTGGTCGTAAGACGTAAAATAAGGATAAAGCCAATAGCTGCTTAGTAGTATCCAAAATAAGAGGGAGAGAAAAGAAAAAATGAATAGTCTTTTGATCTTAGGCCAAAAATTATCGTTCGATAAAAAGAAGAATGTTATGATTGTCGTTACACCCACCACAAACAAAGTAATCAAAAGCGGAATCCCCTCTCCACCATTTAAGAAAAATAAAACCAGGGCAAGAAGTATGGAGTTTTTTAGAGGGGAGGCCTTTTTGTACATTACGTTAATTATCAAAAGCACAACCAAAGGTAGTGCTGCTACAATTGAGAACTTGGTTCTTTCGGCAATAGTCCATGCTTGAAGTAGATAATGGTTCATCATGTAAAACACGCTTCCAAATATCCTAACTGGATAATCCCCTTTTGCAGGATGTAAAAAGCGCAGAAGTACGTACATTGTTATTCCAGGTAGTACAAACCAAAAAATAAAAGTGATTTTCTGAACCTCTAACAAATGTATTCCAAAAGATGCCAAAAGGGCTTCAAGGCCATGCATAAAAACACCCGGGAGAACCTGTATCGAGTTAGATCCAAAAGGTCCTAATCTATCAGTCCAGGTATAAAGCCTATCTTGAAAGTGATCTATTGGAGCCAAAGGGAAACCCATGTCGTGCCCAAAACCCATAAAACCGTCTTTGTACCAAAGTAGTGGAATGAGACCAATAAATAAAATAAAGAGCAACTCGAAATTAATTGATGGTAGTCTAAACCTTTTCATTATTTTAGAGGTGTATGTTTTGAAGATTATAGTCCAGTTTTCCCTTTTAGATCTTCACTCAGCTTTTCTCGGATCTCCTCAGAAACATCTTTAACTGTATGTTTTTGGTAATCCCAGTAGAAAGAATGTATGTTTGCCAAATCTATGAGAGGATTATCTTTTGAAGCTTGCAGTAATGTATCATAGGTCATGAAATAACCATATTTGCCCTTATCAAAAGATTTAACCCCTTCATAGGATAAGTCCCAATAGTCTTTATCCGTTAGGACTTCTCTTGGAATTTTCTCAGTATCATATAACCATACCGCAAGGGTCTGTCCAAAGCCTGATTGAAATTCCCAGAAACCCGTGTGTCCAGTAAAGAAGTAGAAAATGTTATCTTTTGCCAAGTTAGGTTTTATTTCTGACACAGTATTTAACATTTCCCGTCTGTAAGTTCCCACTCCAACATCTATAGTTAACATCTTCTTCACACCTTGAATGTTAAATAACAGCAGAGGAATAAATGTAAGAACAAGTAAAACCCTTGAAAAAACCCCAAGCTTACTAAATAATGAATAAATTACACTCACAGTTAATAAAGAAGAAAAAATAGCCGGAAGGATATAAAACCTGTTTTCTAAGATTGCACCCGCATGCTTAAACAAAACAAAAGGGGCGAACGAAGCAAAAAATGAGAATAAACTAAACAAAATAAGTTTTTTGTTCTCCTTACTAGAAATAGCTAAAACAAGTGCGATGAAAAGAAGTATATAAAATGCAACCAGCAGAGAAAATGCGTCTCCGACTATACGATGCAAAACAAACCCGTCAGTTTGATTCTCGAAAACTGTTCTGCTTATCGAATAAACATATTGGTGTATTTGAGAAGAGGGTAGAAATACATGGAACAAAGATTTTGCTGGCAATAAGAAAATGTTGTAAATTATATCTGTCAGGCTCGCCACTCCAACAGAAGGAGTGGAATTAGACTGTCCATATAATAAGTAAATTGCTCTGGGTAAAAACAAACTTATTGAAAGCGGAATTAGAAACAAAAGGATCAATCTTAGCTTGCCTAAAATGCCAAACCCCTTTCCAAAGAAAAATAAAATTATCGCAATATAGGGAAATACATAAAAATAGCTATATTCCTTAGAAAGTAGAGAGATTAGCACCGATAAAAAAGACAAAATAATGTATAAATTTTTTCTTTTCTCATTAAACAGAAGCAGTAAATATAAACCTAATATAAAAAAGAGGGCAGAAGTTAGGGTGGGTACCAAAGTCCCTATCCAGGTGAAACCTTGATAAGCCAGATTATTAGTCACCCAAAAAGCTGACACAAGGCTAGAAAGAAGCCAAGAACTAGTTAATTTCTGAATTATTAAATTTATTACTAAAGCACAAACAGTAACGAGAATTAGAGCTAATATTCCGTAGGCAGCAAAATTTAACCCTATATTTCCATAGACAAAATAATTTAGTATCGAGGCAACCGGCAAAAAGCGTGTGGTTTCATTTTTACTTTGAAAATTAAATACTTGCTCGATACTGCCCAAAGTTCCAGAGGTTTCCTGACGATATAATGTCCCACCTAACCCTAGCCACTCCTCCTGCTGGAAAAAAATATTCCATATACCCCAGTAAGAATAGAGGATAACGATAATAACAAAAGCAATCGAGAACATTTTTTGCCAAGGAAACAAAAAATTATTTTTTAACAACTTTAATAGTTTTTTCATCGTAAGATCGTCTCTAATCTAGTAATTTTTTAATTTCTCCAAATACTACTTTTGGGCCTTTACCTGCGTTAATTATACGGAAACTTACTTGGCCTGTCATATACTTGTATATTTTTGCCTGTTCCTTATAATACTCTGGCGAAAATTCACGCTCACGTCTTAGGACGACTTCCGGTTTCACCCAAAGCATGAAGGCTTTGTCCGATCTAGGTAGTAATTTTACAAAAGATCCAAAAGCCCAACCCGGTAAGTATCCATAATAAAAAAGATTTGCCCAGATATCTGTATAAAACCTATCGGCTATCACAAAATCATATTTTGTGAGCATTGGCCGGATCTTAAAAATGTAACTGGCCCAAATATCTATAAATGCCGGTATAAACCAAAGTTTTGGTAAAAATTTTCTATTGCGCTTAACCGGACCGCCGGATGGGCTATCAGTTGCAACCCTTAGTAGGGGTATTAAAGGTTTCAACAAAAAATAACCAAACATCTCTTCAGTCACATGGGCTTTTTTACCCCTACTTCTTAAGTGCTCCAGTAAAAGTTTTACCTGCGTGCTTTTCCCCACGCCGTCAATACCTGAAAAAGAAATTAAAACTCTCATTATTCGTATGGTAGTGTTTTGTTAAAGGAATACCGAATACGAAAGAAAAAATAATAAGCAAGAGCAACAACATCGAATTTTTCCAAATATGAATAGAGAATTAAGCTTAGAGGCAAAAACTTCGGGAAAGACGTACTGCTCTTTCCTTTCGCTTCCCACCATGTTCTAAATTTTTTTAAAGTGTTTCTCCATCCATACTTCTCTGATTCCTTTTCAAAAATCGGATCGCTTAAAACATTTGAAACATAAGTTTTTATATAATTAAAATCATCTTTTGTGAGATAGGTTTTCTCAAAAATAATATTAATAATAATTATAAATGTATCTAGTTCACTCTTCGGAGTTTTGATTTTAACCCCAGCCAGTGTCTGTTCTTCTAGATTGCTCCATATTAAACCTAAATCGAGATATCGTGTTTTTCTCCAAGTAAAATCTTGGTGCAAGTCTATTTTGATCCTCCCATCTTTCACTAAATTCACCTGGGAACATTTTATCCTTCCTCCAAGGGAGGTGTCGTGTGAATAGGCTTTATATCCCTTGGTTTCCAGAAGATTTTGTGCATCTTTAAAATATTTAACTGATGCCAGTACATCTAAGTCCATAGGTAATGATTTCTTTTCGCTATTGTATCGGGTTAGAACATATAGCTGTTTTAAGATGGAGAACACTTTGTTTAGATCTAAAAGGGTAAGCTGTAAAGTATTATTTTTTTTCATTCTTAACTAGTGTTGCGACGATTGATATCCCAATAGGATACCTCAAAAACTTCAAAAGACTTATCTCGGACAAAAAAATGGCTTTTAGTAAAAAGTTAAATACCTTATTGGAAGCGATTTCAAAGTTAATTTTGTTATCATAACTGGACATATAAGATAATTTCTTTAAGTTGCTAAGAGATCGAACAACAATTATAGGGAGTGATAGAAAAAAATTAAAATATGTCATGTATTCAATTTTTAATTTTGCTGCTTTAGATAAAGTTTTTATTTCTCTCCTTGTATATCTTCTATGATGCCCCTGATTTTTGTCGTGCGCTGACCAAATAAACTTTAATGCAGGACTTGTAATAATAATCCTCCCCCCAGGTTGCAATACCTTTGATGCCTCTCTTAACGCAGTAGCCTCATCCTTGATATGCTCTAAGACATCCAAAAACAGCACCAAGTCAAAATACTTCTTATTAAGCTTTAGCCTACCTGCATCACCTAATACAATATTTTTGTGACCCCTCCCAAGGGCATATTTAACAGCCTTAGGAGAAATATCCAATCCCCAAATCTCTGCACTTGGATAAATTATTTTTAAAAATGATAGCGTCTCACCCGTTCCACACCCAATATCCAAAATTCTTTTAGGTTTTAAATCGCCTATTAAATACTTAACTAACGATCGTCTTCCCGCCCACCACCAGTGTTCCTTTTCAATTTGATTGAACTTCTCAAGTAACTTTTGTTCCATACTTTTCTACTCTATTCACTAAAAGTGAATGCTTGCAGCACTACAGAATTATATCCTCTTTCTATGCTAAAATCGATATTGTGCATACCGACTCTAGAAAGAAATTTATTTCTAGTTCTTCAACTTTGATAATATCCTCTTTGGGAGTCAACGGGGTTAACTACTTATTTCACCTGATGTCCGCGAGAATGTTGAGTATAGAAAATTATGGTATTTTCCAAACCATACTCAGCTTTGTAGGAATATTGACAGTTGTCACTGTTCTAGTAAGACTGCAGCTAACAAGAAAACTCGCTAGTTACGTCAAAGAGAAAAAATATTCATTCGCAAGCAGTGTTACCTACGTAACAAGCATCATGGCTTTTCTTGCAATTACCGGAATTTACCTACTCGTACTTCTCTTCAATCTACTTGCCCCACACATAGAAAGTCAGCTACTTGATAACTCTTTTGTAATATACCTTCTAACTTTACTTACGATACTGACCGCAATAAACCGTGCGGTAATGAGAGCCTATCTTTCCTTTCTCTCACTTGCAGTCAGTGCAAACTTACAGTCAATATTTCGCTTGGCGGCCGTTGCACTCCTGTTATTGTCTGGTTTTAAGTTACAGGGAGCTTTCCTTGGAACAATTGCGGCACTTATCTTTATCTATCTCGTTTCCTTTTGGCAACTTGGGAAGAAACTCTACCCTTTGAATTTTGATATTCCATTCAAAAAAAATATCCGATTCCCCACAAAAGAAACTCTTTCAACCACTTTGGGATTCCTAGGTCTCACCTCATTAATCTCCTCTGATCTTATACTAATACAGCATTTCCTACCCCATGAGGCAGGTTTTTATGCAGGAATGATGCTTTTCGGAAAAGTTATTATACTTTTTACAACTCCATTCAGCGCCGTTTTGTTTCCAGCACTAATACATTCAAAAGAACAAGTAAAAACAAATAGATTGTTCCGCTTATCATTTCTTTTAGTCACATCTAGTAGCGTTGGCATCTTCCTCAGCTACTTGTTGTTTGCACAGCAAATCATTCCGCTCGTCTTGTCTCCATCTTACCTGGTCATTGCCCCTCTTCTTCCTTTATACGCCTTAGTGGTAATGCTATACTCTATTTCATACCTATTAGTTAACGGGTTCCTTGCTCTCAAACAATATACTCCGTGTTTTATAAGTCTTGCTGTTGCAATACTTCAAATAGTTAGTATCTCCGTGTTCCATGAAGATATTAAACAAGTTATATATATATCTTTGGTAAGTAATTTTATTTTGGCTTTGTCTTTAACTTTAATGTTATACGGCAAATCTAAAGTAAGCCTTCTACCAGCTTATGACAAATAACAGTACTAAAAGAGAAGTAAAATATTTGCTTGACTCGTTTAACCAAAATAATGTAAATTACTGTATTCTCCGCTCCTTTCAGTTTTTAAAGTCAGGTAAATTCGCAGGAGATATCGATATCCTCATCTTTCAAGACAACATCAACGCCGCTAAAAAAATACTTACAAAAGAAAAATATACACAGATTTTTTCAGGCCCAATCCCTGGCCATATTGTATATAGAAAATTCTTGAGCCGTTCAAGTAGATTTCTGACCGTTGACCTGCACTGTAGTGGCCTAACTCATGATGGAATACTTTACCTACCCGAAGAAAATATCAGCAAAAACAAAATTACATTCTCCGGCTCCTGGATTCCTGGGGTGACGGATTATATTGTCGCTCTTATATTGCACTCTATTATTGACAAATGTTATTTTAAAAAAAATTACAAAAAAGAAATAATCCGTTTTATTGAAAAGCCAAAAAACCTACATAAACTGCAGGAGAATTTGACAACTATTCTGCCAGAGAACATATCGAGAATTATTATATCGAGCTTAAAAAATCTTAAGTGGGAGTTAGTTCTAAAAACTAGAAAACGATTGCTTTTTTATAGTGTGTTTAGACACCCTCTTGGTCTATTAAATTTTTTTCTTATTAATACCAATAGGATATTAAGGGTCATAAATCCTTTTTATTATGGCAGACTTATCGCCATGGTTGGTCCTGACGGATCCGGAAAATCATCTACTTCGGAAAAACTCGCGGAGCGACTAAAGAGTGGGCAAATTAGAACTAAAACTATTTACATGGGGTGGAGAGAAAGTATGCTCCCATTTCTCTCAAACTTGATGAAAACAGATAAAGCTATTTTCAAAAGCAACTCACATGAATTGGCCTCTAAAAATAGGTTCTTGCTTGCCACACGGTCAATTATGATCACACTACTTTATACTGTCGAGCTATACTTAAGATTTTTATTTAAAATTTTACCCGCTCTCAAGAGCGGTAGTGTCATTATTACTGACCGTTATTTTTACGACAGAATAGCATTAGACAACTCCCTACCTCTCTTTCTCAAAAAAATCTACCTCTATATTATTCCTAAACCCAGTTTAACATTCTACTTTACAGCAGAACCTAAGATACTTTGTGCCAGAGAGAAAAATCTCCCAAAAGCAGTGCTTGCAAAACAATACTTGGGTTTTGAGTCAACTTATAAAATGTTTTCCGCTAAAAGACTCGATACCGATACAAATAATACTCAGAAGATTGTAAATATTATTATGAAAGGTTTATTCGGAAGGATTAATTAAATGCGTGTTGCAATTTTAACGGCAAATCACATTGATAAATTAAGAGACGTAGGAGATATCCACGCACATGCCTTACACAAACATCTCACCGACTCGGGGCACGAGACAGATATTATCTATCTTTATTCTAATCTTAAGTCAACAAATGCAGTTCCAATATACAAGGCAATTTTTAAAAGCTATGATTTTATTTATGCAAGCAGCCCTAAGCGTTTATATGCAATTCTTTGCCTCTTTTTTTCACTAGTCAAATTTAAAAACCTAAACCTGTCCGTTTTTGACTCTACGTTAGAGCCGATTACTTCCTCAAGTACTGCAAAGATGATTTTTAAATTTTTATACAAAAACAGCCTAATTCGTTTCATATCAGCAAGTAAATACCAGCAAAAATATATAAAGAAGTCCCTTGGGATAAATACTCCTATTCTTTATCCCTGTCTTTTAACCTTTGGATATAACAAACGCTCTAAGACAAGCACCAAAACAATTCTCTTTGCAGGAAGCACTAATAACAAGAAGCGGGGGCTGGACACGATTTTAAAAGCTGTAAGTATTTTACGTAAGAAATATCCCCATATTAAGATAAGAATCTTAAACAAATTTAAAAGTTCAGAAAGGTGGGCAGAAATCACACCTTTGCTAATAAGAAAGTATAAACTCCACAACAACGTTGAACAAATAGGGTATGTTAAACATATGGCTAATGAATACAAGAAAGCCTCTGTTTATGTATTACCTTTTAATACTACAAAGTATATACCACCACTCCCTTTTACTATGCTTGAGGCAATGTCTTTTTCTGTCCCTGTAATTTCTTCTAAAATCGAAGCCTTTAGAGAGATCTTGCCATTAGAAAACACAATAGCGCCAGGCGATTATAAAACGCTTTCGACAAAAATCAGCTTCATACTTTCCAAAAACATGAGCGTTTCACTACCAAAACAGTTTTTCCCTAAAGAGACGGCAAAAAGGTTTGTTGAACTAATTGGGCTTAAGCAAAAATAACCACCCCTCTCTAGACTTAAAAGATATTTCAAAGTTTGATAGTAAATAGCTATTTAATTTTGGATATATTATCTTTGCTCCGCCAATATCCCTGTTTGGTCCCCCATCTGGGTCATAAATGATCCTCTCCACATCCTTAGATTCTATTCCCTCAATTATATAATCTTCCGCGCCAGCTTCAGTATAACCAACCAGTAAGTTTGAATATTTAACCGGAGGGTTTTTATCTGAAAAATAGTATAACGATCCCATATATGGTGCAGCAAAGACATATTGCTGCCTGCTTGAAGAGAGAAAATCCACTGCCTTTAGGTAAGTATCACTGCTGATTCTTGTAGAAGCCTGTGTATAGCTGCTATTCATAAAAACACTTCCTTTACGTTTAAAATCGACATATGAGTCATTAAATTTTGTCCAATTATAAGAACGTGCAATAAAAGCAAATAAGACTAATATGGTAATGAACACAAACCATTTTCTCAACACCTTACCACTTCTTGATAAAACAAATGGCAACAACACCAAAATAGACATAGACCCTTTAAACAAATGTCCTGTATCCATCCTGGGAAGAATATAAGGAATAGCCAGTAAAAAAGGAACAATCATTGCCCCAGCTACTCGATCCTCAATTTTCTTTATTTTAAACGTTTTAAACAGAAAATAGATCAGTAAACCTGCTATGGAAAGGATATAGATATACAGCCATCCTTCGAACGCTGAGTTCACAGATTGAGGAGATATTTCAGAAGGAAAAAGATTACCCAATGTAAGAAGATTTACACTACTGTGATAGTTTGACCCTATTGCGACAATAACAATACTCTGGATTAGATTATTTAAATTGTTATTTATAAATGACCAAAAAAGCAAAATGCCTATTACAAGCACCACAGGAAGCAACAGCACGACTAAGTATTTAGCAGATGAAAGGAGAAAATTTCTGAAGTTTTCTCTTTTTTGGAAATTGTGCATAAGCACCAGAAAGCAGGACGCAATAACGTAGTAAACTGTTAAATCATATCGAAAAAGTAAAATAATAGAATATAGGCATCCCGATAAAGTTAAAAATACATATTTATATCTTTCGCTTCTCAATGCTTGGAACACCAACAGAAACGATAATAATAGAAAAGTAAACAAAAAGTACTTGTCCGGCCTATTCGGTCCAAAAATTATTAAAAGTGCTGCAAGAAAACTGAGTGGCGCACTTTTGCTAATATACCTGCCTAATAAAAATATTAAAGGGGGCAGAAAAGCAAATATAAAAGAATGTATATATCGTAAAATAAGAATGTTTTCTGTAAATAAAAGAGTTAGCGATGTATGATAATCAGCAAATGGTGGGAAAAATGAATGAAAATCTCTGTATATAAGTTTTCCCTCCAAAATTAACCTTCCGTGCAAATACTCTTGATTATCATCAAACATCAAGTTCAATCCAATATGGGAAAAAAATAGAGCTTTTAATAGCCCAATGGTAAACAATGCATACAGCCAATATTTAATATTATTTATCCCCATCTTAAAAGCTTTCTTCCTCTAAAATCGGCTAGAAATGCAATTAGGATTATATCGGTAACTAGAATATTAACCACCGGCTCGTAAAAAGCAACTAATGTTTTAAAGCGAAATGTCTTATATAGCCCAGATAATAAAGAGGGTAAAAATAGATTAGCCCATAAAACCCAAAAAAGTACTTTCAAAATTCCTTGGACGCTCTCCAGATTAAACCATCTATATTTTCTGGCTTCATTATTTTTTAGGTATACACGCGTTACATTTCTGCTTCTCTTTTTTAATAGATCTACAAGCGTTTTTGCGTGATGGTGGAATAATCCGGCGTCCGGAACATAGGCAAATTTTTTGTTACCATTCTTAACCAACTCCACCAATAAATCCAACTCTAAAAAACTTTTTTTATTCTTTAAAAA
>NYZO01000065.1 GCA_002687185.1 archaeon
AATTCAGGGTTTTCTTTTTCAAACAAGTCCAGATTAACCATTATTACTTAGCCACCATTTTCCATTTATCAACGAAGCTTTTGTCCATGCCTGGTCTTGATGCTGTTCCCATCCAAACATCTGCAATACTTCCTACATCAATTGCGATCCCACCTCTTGCTTTAACCGTTGTTGCATAAGGCTTTGACAGAATACCCGCTGCAATAATATAAACGGCCCCTTCATACGGAGGATTTATCGAATCCAAAATAGATTGATAGGCGTCTGGGTAATGACGAATGTTCTCACTTTTGCCCGCTACAGAGGCCTGCATAGGAACATTTATACTTTGTGTTTTAGGTATATTATACGCAGCAGAAAATATTGAAGCCATTTCTGGGTAACACGTAATAAAACCACAGAAAGGTAAATCCTGAAGTAATTTTGAGTAGTATGGCAGTAGCGCCCTGCTATACCAAGTACTTGACCAAATAACGTCACTAAACTCAGAAAGCGCCCAGTTTGAAGGGCTAGAGAAAAAATTATAAACCCCTCGCATACCCACCATACCTCTTGTATCAATTGATTCCAGTGGTGTATTAAAGCTGCGACTTATTGTTCCTCTCTCTGGAGCTCCGATAACGTCTGCATTCTTAACCGCATCCAATACGATTTCGGTGAAAAAGTCAGCATGTTTAACCATCACTCTCTGGTCGCCAAAGTATATTTGAGAGATTTTTTTGAGGCAGTACTCAGAAAGACTTGGCCACTGCCCCATCGCATTGAATAAGACATTGCCGTCAGCATCACCGAGTCTCACTAAAGATGCTGGCGTTTTTGAGTCAATTTTTTCTTTGAAAAAACGAAAAAGTTTATTACCCGACTTGTCACCGACATATATGTCTTTACATGCTTGAGCGACTTTATCAAACTGGTTTAATGAATCACATTCACCAATTTCATTATTGTATTCTATAAATTCATCAGCGGCTTCTTGTTGTGGTGGCCACCAGTGTTTAATAGAAAGGTTGTGAGTGTTATGTGACAAAAAATTTCTCCTGCACTTTGTCCATAGTTCTATCTGCGATGGTATCAGAGGCTGTAAAACTATTCACTTTTTTATACCCCCCCCTATATAATGCTGGAACCCTTCAGTATCTACATCATCCCAAAAAACTAGGTTATTACTCAATGTCGAAAAATTTGATATTCTTAACTTCCTGCTTTAAGAAAAAACGTTCCCTTTAAGCGATTTAATCCCCAAACTCTGATGGTAATTTTTGATGGAAGTTTACGTTCACGTCGGCCCCCCTAAAACTGGTACATCCTCTATACAAGCTTGGCTTTTAGAAAATCGCGGCGTCTTACAAAAAATTGGTACTTATTACCCTGAGCACCCGGTCGACGAAAATGGTGTGAGTTCAGGGAATTTAGCTTCGTTATTCGATAATGATGGCTCAAATACGTTAACGTTTTCAAAAGAAAAGTTTCAGCTACTTAAGTCAATTTGCAAGTCAAATAACTCTAAGATACTACTTCTTTCATCTGAGTTTTTCTTTCAAGAAATTAAACAGATAATAGCCGCTATTCCTAGGGTAAAATTCATATACTACCTCAGGTTTGAACTAGAGACTTTAGACTCTTCTTATAATCAGAAAGTAAAACGTCACAATGAAGCGTATAAATTTGAAGCACCGAGAAAGGGCTTATCAAGTGACCTCCGCAAGCTTTGGCAACTATTAGCCAAGTATCCTGACCAGTTTATTATTCGTTATTTTGCCCCTGAGCTCTTTTTTGGTAACGACCTCATAAAGGATTTCCTGCACTGTCTGAAAATAACTAGTCTAAACGTTGAAAGCTTGAGAAGGGTCAACTCCTCCTACTCGCCCAGCGCTGTTGAGTTCAAAAGAAAGTTTAATGTTTTAGAAGATCAAGATTTGTTACACCAAATAGACTTAATGTTACAAAAAAATCACCCCGCTTCTTTTTCTTATACTTTTATGGTTCAAGAGCAGTATGGGTTACTTAAACAGGAATACATTTCTCAATTAAAAAGCTTTTTTATGAGATTCCCTCTTCATGACTTCGATCTTTTCTTAGATTATTGTCGCAACACACATGTCCGCAAAAGCGTGCCTCAAGAGATAGATAAGGATAGCTTCGATAAAATTCTTCATGAACTTTTGAACCACACCGAGATTGAGGACTCTATCTCGCGAGCAATCCAAGTGAAGCATAAAGCACTAACGGCAACTTTTACCGAAACTGAATTAGATACCCTAATGAGGGTAGTTGAAGAAAGAAAAAGTGTAAGAACTAGTTTAATTTCGAAAATACTTCAATTTTTTCGTATCTAGTTGTCAGAAAACGATATCGGGATAAATGTGAAATATCTTATAGATAAGTTGAAAGCCAAGCTAATGTACTTATTGTCTTTCAAAAAAAGAAGGCAGTTAAAGTTTGCGAAAATTTTAAAGAGCTCTGATTTTTTTGATGAGGAATGGTATTTAAGTGAATACCCTGACGTGGCTTCTTCTGGCATGCCAGCTTCGTTCCACTATATATCAAATGGATTCAGCGAGGGCAGGCTACCAGGCCCGTTGTTTGATGAAGAGCATTACGTTAGTCAGCTTTCAGAATCTATTCCAACCGGTCTTCCTCCACTAGTCCATTATGAATTATATGGCAGGGCCAAAGGCTTTGAAGCTAAAAAAGAAATTACTGGAAAAATCTGGTGGGAAAATCTTGCAAAGACATCCAGACTACAAAGAAGTGAAAAGTTCATTTTTGACTTTGTTTCGAAGCCCGTAACTATTGTGATTCCAATTTTCAATGGTGCACGCTTTGTAAAGAAATGTATCGATAGCGTGTTACAAGCGAGCGGAACTTTTCAGGTGATTTTAGTTGATGACTGTAGTGAGGAAGTCGAGATATCTGATTTACTGCGTGCCTACTCTAATCACAGTAATATTTCAGTGATACAAAACCCGAAAAATAAGGGCTTTACTAAAACCGTCAATAAGGGAATCCAAGCAGCTCCGGGGAGCGATATTATTATTCTCAACTCTGATACTGTGGTTCCACGGTCGCTAGTGCTAAACTTAAAGTATGCCGCCTATCGTAAGGAACGAATAGGTACTGTGACACCACTATCAAATTCTGCGGGGCCTTTTTCTGTCCCAATTGCAAGAATAAACTCTCTTGACTCAGCTACCCCTGACGATTTGACTCGGATATTTTCACACGCCTTACAACTCGAGTCACTGGATGTACCAACCGGACACGGTTTCTGTATGTACATAAAATCTAGTGTATTCGATTCAATTGGCCTCTTTGACGAAGAAGCTTTTCCTAGAGGATATGGTGAAGAGAACGATCTTTGCTTTAAGGCACGTTTAGCTGGTTGGATAAATACAGTTGACCCACGCTCATTCGTCTTTCACGAAGGCTCTAAATCATTTAAAGCGGAAAAAGTGAAATTAGTAGAAAATGGCATAGTGAAGTTAAATGAACGTTATGAAAACTACGATGCACAAATAAATAAAGGCTTTTCGTCAAAGCAATTTCAACTCATGAAAAGGCATGTTTCATTTTTAATAGAAAACTTTGATAGCCTTATTTCACAATGTAAACCGAGAATACTGTTCATTATCGCAACTGAAGACGGAGGAACTGCAAAGACTAATAGAGATCTCATGAAATCTATTCAGAATAAGTACGAGACCTTTCTCTTAAAAAGTAACTCAAGGAGAGTAAGCTTATACTTAGTCGTCGAAGAAGAAGAATTCCATCTAGAAACTTGGTACCTGAGTATACCAATAACACCGTATCCTCATGCTAGCCGTGAATACGATAATCTTCTTTTAAACCTACTTCATTCTTGGTCTATCGAGTTAGTTCATGTTAGACAAATTGCTTGGCACAGCTTAGGTTTTATTAAGAAAACGCCGTGGCTTGGTGTACCAGTTGTATATTCAATTCACGACTTCTACCCAATTTGCCCGTCAGTTAAGTTATTAGACAATAACAATAACTATTGCGGTGGTCAGTGCACGACGGGTATTGGTATGTGCAATATCGAACTATGGCCTAGAGAGTATTTTACGAACTTAAAGCACAACGAAGTGAAGATTTGGCGCCAAACTTTTAATACAATGCTAACAAATGTTCATTCTATCGTTACAACATCCGAATTTGCTAAAAATGTCACGAGACAAAATTTACCTGCTACCTTAGCCAAACCTTTTCACGTCATTCCCCACGGTCGTGACTTTCCTAGTTTTGCAGTTTCTGCAGCGAAGCCCATTGAAGGAAAAAATATCAAGTTACTGATGTTAGGAACAATAGTCAGTAGTAAAGGAAGTGACTTTATTTTGCCAATTTTAGAGAAATTTCCGAATTACGAAATTCACTTAATAGGCAAACTAGACAGTGTTAAAATAACACACCCGAGGTTTTATGAATACGGTGCTTATAAACGGGAGGAACTCTCGCTTGAGATTGCGAAAATAAAACCTAGTTGGGGGCTATTACTGTCAATCTGGCCTGAGACTTGGTGTCATACGTTAACAGAGATGTGGGCCAACGGCCTTCCAGTCATAGCTTTCGATAATGGAGCCATCAAAGAACGAATTTGGTCGAACAAATGTGGTGTACTAGTAAAAAACGCAGACATGAATAACCTATTTAAAACTCTGAATGAGATTTCAGAAGTAACCTACTGGCAGAAGTACGTTGACAATGTAACCCAGTGGCAGAATAGCGAAGGAAAACTTCAGAGCCTGGAAGAAATGTCTAAAAAGTACATTAAAGTCTATGACGATATAATCAACGAAAACAAACAGAAATTTACGTGAAAATAATTACAGTTTTAGCTTTGTGAATGAAAATGTACAGTAGTCAACTCCGTATCCTTAGCAAACTCCATTATCCGTATGAATATTTTTTTGTTAGATGTGTTAGGTCAAAAAGAACCTAATTGCTTAAAACCTAACGGACTTGCGTAATAATTTAAAACTAAAAAATTTACTTAATATTCTCAACTTATTTTGCAGCAGTGCGATATGGCTCGCATGCCAAAACCTTTAAAAAGATTTATTTAGAGTGCTTACCAATAATTGCCATAGAAGCTATTGAAAGTATTTTGTGAAAAGAGCGATATATGTCTATAAGTAGTATAATTAACAAAGCTTTGCGCTTGAGGCGCCTTGAACGTCCCACCGAAGAAAACGTTGTAAACTTAGAGGAACCAACAAAAAATCAGCAATTAACATTTGGGTCAACTTCACGGAACCACCCAAACATCAAATTGATATCTCACCATATTCCTAAAACGGCTGGTAGTTCGTTTGGTAAAGCATTAACCCAAGCGTATGGGAGAGAATGTATATTTGGTGTTTATAAAGATACTGGAGCCAGTTTATTAACGAATGGACAAGATATAAGTTTGCCTAAAGACGTTTGTGTTCTACACGGTCATTTTGCCAGCCATGTAAATCATAAGACAATGTTTCCAAATGCTAAAAGGATTTGCTGGATAAGAGACCCTGCTGAAAGACTATGGTCGTTAACTAAACACATTTTAAGAAACAGACAGCCTCTTACGCATTATCAAAGCCTATTGAAGTATGCCAAAAAAGAGGATGAGTTATCAGTTGAAAAAGCCTTTACTCTCGTTTTGCTGAAACCGGAGTTTGAGGTCATTCGGAATGACTATCAAAGATATTTTCACCATATTTTTCCACAAGATTTTGATTTTGTCGGTTCGATGCATAGATACGAAGACGGCTTATCCGAACTGGAAAACCTGATAAATCTACCACTTGAAAGCCTCAGAGAGAATACAGCTCCCGACTCAGAAAGCTTAGTAATGAAATACCCAGAAACTTACTTAGAAGCTAAAAGCCTATTAAAAGCTGAATTTAATTTAGTGCAGAAATTTTGTTAAATTATGTATTTTGCAGCTTCGTTAACATTCTATCAACCTCGCAGAAAGATAGAAAAGCTTCCTACGTCTGAGCTCACATTGCTCAGACGTATTTATAACACCATCTAGTTTATCTGGCTCCCATAAGCGCGTGAAAATTTAAATCTTCACTTATTTTGAAATCGATATTAAAATGTTAAGCCCAAGCAGCAAGCCTTTTTAGGTATCAGCGCCCCCTTCAAAATACTGATCTAGCAGTTTGAACCGGCTCTCCCAACTGTTTTGTTCGATAAATTTCGAATAAACACCTTCATCAAAGTTATTGGCAATAGCGTGCTTAACATTGTGAATGAACTCATTTTCATTTTTTGAAACAAGTATTGCATCACAACTAGGTAAGTTATCAACATCAGTTGTTACCACAGGTCTTTTATTACTCAAATAAACGAACACTTTTAGGGGATTCATATTTTTAGTAAGTGCCATTCTTTTATGTGGGACGATGCAAACATCGAACTCTTTAATAACAGCATTGACATAAAGATTTTCGACTACACCCGGCATAATGATGTTTTGAATATCACTCAACCGGTTAATATCAGGATTCGCATGTGTTGAGCCCACAAGAACAATCAACGCTTCAGGCATTTCGCATGCTAGATTTTCTATCAGTTTGTCATCTATCTTCGATTCGAGATTACCAACAAAACCGATCACGGGGCCCTTGTGGTCACGAACAACCGTCATAAAATCAGCCGAATACTCAATTATTTCCGGATCTTTATTACAGCCATTTGGCACTAATTTCAAGCAGTTGGTGTATTTTGACATAGAATCATAAACGGACTGACAATTAGCAAACGCTAAATGAGCTTTTTTAAGTAAACTAGCATAATGTTTGGTTAATTTAGCTGTCTCGCCGTCACTAACATTAGGCCATGTTCTGTGATCATCTACTACATCTACTACTACAGATTTTGGTTCAAAGTAGTCAATGAGCTCTTCAGCCAAATAGTTTTTAGGGTAAAACCAAAAAATGCACTCTGTGCTCTTAATACCTTCTCTATTAAAAATTGAGTTTAAGAATTTACCATAATCATTAATGAGGGGCTTTTTCCCCTCTACTGGAGTATCTACATAATAAACGCCTGGCTTATACACAAACACATCATAAACCAGCTTTTCAGTGTCTAATTTTCCAAGCTTCTTCTCGTATGTTTTGATATAAACCTTACGCTCTTGAGTTAACTGCTTGTTCAAATGTACTTTATTATTTAAGTCGAAGGTGGAGATTGGCGCATCAACCAGCAATACTTTCCGAACATCAGGACGCTCAGCCAACATTTTAGCGACCATATCATGCCTACGACCGTATATTGCCGAATCATTTTGCTTCCAAAAAATCACGATATCTTTCTTGCCACTAGAAGTATCGCAAGTTGACACCTTATCATATTCGAATATCTGCTCTTGAACACAGCGCAAGCTGTCAAGCTTAGCAGCTGAAAATGCATCTTTCCGTCGTAGAACCTGTGAAATAATAAGTTTTAATTTTTCGGCAGCAGATGAGTAACTGTATTCATTGAGGAAAATCTCTCGGTTTTTAGCTAGGTTAACATCTTTGCGGGTTAGCGAAGCTAATTTATAAAGTTGTTGTGCTAAGTTATTTTCATCAATAAGTGTCGCAACCCCTTTATCAACTAATTGAAGCAACGGTTTAGTTTTTGATACTAAAAGGGGAATTCCCATTGCTACAGCATCAATTGCCTTTGCTGGAAGCTGATATTTGGAAGTTTCATGTGTAACATCTTGCGGTAAACAAACGACGTCTGCCATATTTATAATTTCAGGTATTGAATCGAATGGCTGATTAGGTAAATTTAAAATTCTGCCAGCACTAAGTTCGTGAAGCTGACTGGTTACGCGCTTGTCTGGTGAAGTACCGACCACGACGAATAGAAACCTATCGTCGTTAATATTCGCCACAGCTCGGGCTATTGTACCTATGCCTTTATGTATTCTCGGTGTACCAAAAAACATTACTACCATAGCGTCGGATGGTACTCCATATTTAAGCCGTGTTTCGACTTTATTATAGAGTTTGGGATCAAATTTAGTCTCATCTCTTACATGAGCAATTTGCAGCCCTCCAAATTCCTCTTCTAACGCTATATTCGATACAATTCTCTCATCAGCGAAGTTTATAAGGTCATTTGAAACTCTAGTCCACACCTCTTCGTAAGGCTCAATGGAAGCGCTAGAACCTAAGGCATGATGTAAATCTTCTACAGCAAGTGGCAGCTTATTCTTTATAAACGACAATTCATGATCGTCAATGTCTACTATAAGTGGTATGCCATATTGCTTTTTAAACATTGCAGCTAATTGAAGTGATGGTAGACGGGGTTTACAAGCAATTACAATATCAGGTTGAAATCGCTTTACCACTTCATCAAATGTGCCTAACAGTTCAGGTAAATTTTCACCTTTTAAACTAATAACTGGAAGCGCTGCATCCTTTAATGGTTCCCATATTTCATTCCCGTACCTCGGAAACTGAAAACCAGCTAGAACAAGATTTGTCACGTGCGGTTTGAGCGCCTCAGCCAACATGTATGAGCGACCTAAAGGGTTGTGCCCCACATCCCAAGTCAAAACAAGTACTGTAATGGGAAGCCTGCTCGCACTGGGACTGACATTGAGAGATTTTCTTGGTACCAGCTCATTTTCCGTCCCAGTTTTAAACGGAAGACTTATTGCGGTTTTATTTATATAAGCGCCTTTTACCTTCGCCTCACAATATTTCGCACTAAATGAAAATATCTCTTTATACTGAGAGTTTTCTCTTGAAATTTTCTCAAATATTTCTTTTGCATTAATCAGCGCGCCTTTTTTAACCTCGGCTAGTGCCGCTGTTAGTAGAGATGATAGCTCTCCATCTTGAGTACTGTTGTTCATTGATATCTACTCAAATAACGAAAAATAAAAGTTATACTTATAAAATAAAATTAAAACTCGATTATTCCACTCTTAAGTGTTCGACATTATACTCGTATGAGTAAAGTTACTTACGTCTAGCTCTTTTGTAATTTTTGGTATTTTCCCAATTCCGTAATAAAAGACAATTGCAGATAACAGTCTTCTTATATTAATTTTTTCTTGTGATGAGGCCTTACCTTCATCAAAACTTTTTAATCTTTCTATCGCAAAATGATTGTCGGCGCTATGTTCAATACAACTCAATACATATTTTACAAAACTAGCTAAAGAATCACTATTAGAACCAAGAAATTCAGAGTAGTCTGAAGGTATTGGTCCATGGTCTGTTATTTTCGTCAATATAATAGGAGAAGGAAAAACATGACTCTTATTATCCGTTTCTTTTTCTCTGTCGTGAATGATCTCACATTTATCTATATAATCAGGAGCTATATCGCCTATTACATTCCTTGCCCAGCGAAATTCTGCGTAAGGCATCAAAGCTAAGCTTTTTCCAACTAGACTTATCATTAAGTCCAAAGCGATCTTGTTACTGAAAATTTGCCCATAGGTAAGACTTTTATGTAATTTCAACAGTAACGGTGAGCCCAGAGGTGAAAGAACAATTCGAGCTTTGTTACAACTTGTCTTCTTACGCCAAAATGAAATCTTGAACGGTTTTCTAAATAAAAGATCGTATTTAACAACTTGTTATCGCCAACCTCGTTGACAATCTCTGTTATATATTCAAAAAGGGGAGCTTCCAATGATGACTTGCTACCAGGATCTATAAACTTAGATGCATTGTTTTTACTTGTATCAAACCAATTATTCAAATACGCCTCAGTGGCTAAATGAATAAATTCTTGTGATTCCGCACTTACAATATTTCCTAAGTTTGGCCCCGGAGCTCGTGTATGCTCACCACAATAGCCGGTGACTCTACCGTAGTCATTTAATTTTATCTCACCGTAATCCTCAAACGCGGCTGGTAACAAACCGAAATAGGCATAAGTCCCAAATAAGACTTTGTTTCCACCATTTATGCGATAAAAAGAGTTTTTAGTGGCAGTCCCCGTTACTGCTTCCGTTACACCTTGTCCTCCTTGAAGACCAAATTTTACAGCAAGAGACTCAGCGACTATTTGGTCTGCGGCTTTCTTATTTAGAGAGTTATTTATATTAAAAAACTTAAAACTTTCTTTGACCTCAGCACCTATGATACAAGCCAAAGTTAATCTACTATCAACACCGCCAGACAAGTCAACAAGAATATTTTTTCCTTCAGAAAAACGTGCTATTGCCTGCGTCTCTCGAATTAGTCTTTGCTTTACTTCATCCAAGCATTCTTGATAAGAACTCTTTTCGTCAAGCCCCATAAGGCTGCGTCTAGAAACAATGTACTCTAAAAACAGTTCGCCAGATGGGTTTAGACTCAATTTGTGCCCGAAAGGTAGCAATCTCACATTGCTAGAAATTTTTAAGAAAGATAACGCAGAAAGGTATGTACACTGTGCATATGAATGAAGAGGGTCTATATCTTGCTTTAGACCTGAAAATTCCAGCGCTGATTTAACTAGATGGATACTATTTGAAAAAGTAGCAACGATGCCTTCAACATCTGCGATAAAAAGTTGGTATTGTGATAATACATCACTCCGTACGTCAAGAGTATTATCAGTTACAGAAACATATGTAAAACAACCATTAATCGTATTGTACTCAGTTAAAAGCTTTGTCTGATGCTCATCAGTTAATTCAACATAATTCGAATGGAATACCTCATCACCGATAAAGTAACCGTCTATGAAGAACTCTTTATTAGAAAATGCGTTTGCCCCATTATCAGAAAAAACTAGGAGAGTTCCATGCGAAAATTGTCTCTCAATTACAGTTAAAGATGATTCCTCATAGCAGCTATTCTTTTTAAGTATTTCAACAAGTTCTTTCCCAATCTCTTTATAATGTTTTTTTGATATATATATGAATTCCATTTTTTGTCCTGAATAAAATTACAATGTGTGCTAATTTAAAAGCACTTATCTTAATAAACTAATTTTTAAAGCTAAACGACAGCGCTCAAAAAAGTCGCCAAAGGAGATTAATTCCTACAGACGAACATCTACAAAGCTAAATTCTTCCCGTGCCCGCACACTATTTGTTATTGTAATAATTTTGAAAAGTTTTCTGGCAAAAGAAAGCCTACCGATAAGTCATTCTTAGAAAAATAGAACGATAACCACACCGGATGGAACTAGAGAAATTATCCGAAAAAATTCCACATGATTTTTTTCAAAACGAATCTTATCGTGAAATTTAAAAGGCCGTCATTTTTATTTTTTTAAATATTCCTTTACAAATCAATTAAATAACATTTACCGGTTTAGAAAATCAAGAGTCCTTTTAGAAGCGTTTGTTTTTTTAACCAATATATTAGAAAAAAGTTCAAATTCATGAGTCCAACCGAGATATTTGTACACACTTATCAAATGCCTCAACCTTTCTTCACTTTCAAGATTAATATTCATTCTTGCAAAATTTAATGCCAACATGCTTTTTTTCATTCTCAAATATATTCTTGAGCGAAAAAGACATGAAAAATCCTGATTATCAATAATATTTTCATATTTTTCGAGAAAATAAAGTGCCTTTTGGTTTTTCCCTCTATCAAAAAGCGATTTCACAAGATTCATCATATAAACAGGACTTTCTACCCTTAATTCTTTTCTCTTTTTGTTTATTTCTCTTAGAGATAAAGAATTGTTGAAAATGCTTTTTACTATACTTCCCAAGAAGGCTGCAGAAAAATCGCCAACAACATGTCCAGAAAAAGGAATTTTTATTCGATTAATCACCGCCTGCGCATTACTGAACATTAGCCTCTTGACGTGGCAAGTGTCTGTAGTATGGCAGTTGTCATAAACGATAAAATATTCATGCGCCGCACTTAACTTACAATTCTTAAATATTGCTTTAGTGTGATCATAATTACTAATCCATCTTTTATCAAAGGGGATGTCTTCCTGACTTATTCCGAACTGGGGGGATAAGGCTATGACCTTTAAAGGCCAAGTTACCATGGTACTTAGCAGAATAGCACCATATCCTCCCATACTACCGCCATAAAGAAAAACTTCTGAACTTTTAAAGTCATCCAGTAATTTTACAATTTCA
>NYZO01000066.1 GCA_002687185.1 archaeon
ATAGCATCATCAGTATATCCACCTATAGCAACATTATATACATGGTGAGTGTCTGTTGTATCAAAAGAATAAACTTCTGCTTCTGTGTCCGAGAACGGATCTGTAATTAATGGCGGACAACTGAGCACGACTTTATCTCCATAGAAATATAAGCGCATATTTCCAGGTTTATTACTAACTATTAGATCTGCAACGCCTGAATAATATTCATCCTCACCAAAAACCTTCAACGAAAATTCCCATAAAGTGTATTGGATGTCTTGAACAGGATTTGATTTTAAACCAATCGCTGCTAGCGGATATATCCCCTGGCCCGTGTAGCCGATAATAACTTTCCCGTTATCGGTCCACACACCTGCTGGCGGGTTAGAAAAAGTACTCCATTTAGACGTATCCAAAGTTGTAAAGTCTTCTTCAAGATCCCATGTTACCGGCCGTATTATCGCTTTGCCGGTAATGTTAAGCTGGCTTGTTACAACAAACAGAATCACCATCACTAATAATACCGCAACCAACCGACCCCCTGTATCTTTTAACTCCACTAATAACACCTCTTAATTGAACTTCTTCTTGTTTTTCTTAATATAGTTTTCTGTTCACAAATATTACTCCAAAGGAAAAACCTAACCTTTCATCTGAATAACCCTATCACACATCTCCTCTATATTATCACGTAAGTTTTGTGGCAGGTCTTCTTCTATACCCAAGATAACCAGTTTCGTATTCGTTGCCCTACATTGGTTAACTAATACGTTCATGAACTGAAACAATGAATTTTGTTTATGGTAAAATGTTAGTTTTGAGAGCGAATCAACTATTAAGAATGAATCTTTACCTTTGAGCGCTTTTAATACTTTTTCTAGTGCTATGCTAATTTGTGTTAGGTCTTCTGGCGAATCTATGTATAGGTCTCTTGTTGAAGATTTATTATATCCTACTCGTTTTGAAATAGCGTCAACAAACACAATGTTTGCTTTTGTGTACTGTTTATTCAAGATTTGTCTTAGATTATCTGCTGGCCTGCTAAGTGTAAAGACTACCCCTGTTGTTGGCAGATAATTTAACATTGCATACGCTTTGAGATGTGATTTGGGCGTTGTATTTAAGAGAATAGTATACGGCGTTGGTAAATGTTTCATGTCTTTTTTTTTAATCATTTGTTTTCTCCGTCATCAATGCCGCCAAAAACCTCTTGCTCTGGGTAGACGATTATTCCCTCGTTTGTGATCTGCATAGCAACTATTTTCTTTTGATGGTTTGCTCCTCTTAATTTAAGTACTTCTATAGCGTTCTCTCGTATATTACCTTTTCGGATATTGTATAAAACTATAACGCCATCCGCTAAGAACTCCTCAACCCCAGTTTGTGAGAATACTGTTGGGATTTGTTTGGTTTCAGTTATTAAAAACGATGTTGCGTCTATGCCTTGGAAGAACGTGAATAATTGTTCTATGTATATTCTATAGCTATCTTCTTTATCAGTGAACGCTGACGCTATTGCAGTTAGTGAATCTACAACTATTATGTCTGGTTTGAAGTCTTTGGGAAAAATTATCGGTTCAATGTCGATTAAGAGTTCGCCTTTGGCTTTCATTAGTAGTGCATCCACACTACGTGTTATTTCGAACGGGTTGAATTTTTTTATTAGCAAGTTTCCTTTCTTAATAAGATCTCGTACGTTCCAGCCAAAATCTTCCATGTGATGTATTAATCGATCTTCTGACTCTTCAAAACTCATGTATAAACATTTATGTCCTTTTGACGCGTGGTTTTTTAATATTTCAAGTAAAAGCAAAGTTTTCCCTGACCCAGCCCCTCCAGCCACAAGCACTGCTGAACCTTTAGGAATGCCTTGATCAAACAATTGATCAAACCCGGGCACCTCAGTTTTGATGAACTCGTCTTCTTTGCGTCCTGTCTTGTGTTTTGATCGGTTGACTGTGTGTGATACGTGTGCTCTTTGTTCTTTTACTTGTGCTTGTTCTTGATTCACTGTTCCTTTTTGTAATTCTTTCCCTATCTCTTCCTTTATTTTAGCCATGTCAATGAACGGCTCTTCAGGCTTACTTTTCTCTCGATTGTGCGTTATATGTTCTTCTTTGAGAGGTTTTAGTTCGATAGGTTTTTCTTCTTTTTTTTCTTTAGGTTCATCTGTTTGAGCATTCCAGTAGTGTAATTTGGCCATATTTATTTTTCTAACATTAACATGTCCTTGACCAATGAAAGTATGTAACCGTGCAAGGACCGTATGCCGCGCAAGCCCTGTTTTCCTCATTAAATCGGCTATTGTAAGCCCGTCTGGATGGCTTTGTAACAAATCTTTGATCTTAATACGAGTCTTATCTTTTTGTTCCATGTCTTTAATTGAAAATACGTCGAGTTTATAAGGTTGGTGTATCATTGGCGAGTAGTATAGATGTAAGTAACAATGGAGTATCATAAAAGAATACGACTAAAGAATAACACACTCGCCTAACGTATGCGAACGCCATAAACATATCTAATCAACGAATTAAGCCTTCTAAAGCCTTAAAGTGTCATATTTTGAAAAGACTTCTAAATAACTAAACAGCAAAACGTAGTATAGCACCAATTTCACCAATTTCTTTAAGTTGTTGCCCTTCATTGGTTTCATCAGACACTTCTTCAACGATCGCACCAGTTTTGGCAGCCAAGCTTTCTAACTCTTCGATCAAACTCTCGTCCACTGTGTCTGACACAAGTATAATCTTAACAGCCCCCAATTGAAGTGCTTCTTTGACATGTTGCAAACCGTAAGTAACTACGTCTGGTTCTTTGGCTAATTTCTCGAAAAATTCTTGTAAGAGTTTTTTCTCAGTCATTATACGCTCTTGTGCAAGCACATCGTCACTTTTATCTACTAATTCATTTAGACCGAACGCTCCAGTATAACTTAAATCTTGCATTGTTATTATTTTATCTTTAATCTCAGTATTCAAGTATCCGCCGTCAGTAAATTCTTGTTTCGTGTGCCCTGGCCCACCAACTAAAACACCTTTTAAATCTTTGCCAAGTTTAAGAAACTCTTGGTTCACAACTGCAGCTACTCGTTTATAGAAGTCTTTTGCTGCACCCTCTCGTAACCGTGCAAACCGTTGTTGGCTCTGACCACCAGCTCGCACTTTGCCAGGAACATTGCTCGTAAAACCTTTGAGTTCTTTAATAGAAGTACCCTTTAGAAGTCCCACGTTCGCCTCACGTTTATCAACGACGATCAACCCATAAGTCTCTTTAATATCTAATTGACTCATTAACGGATCTAATACGAATGTTTGATCACACCGGTAAAGTTTAGTTTTAATAGGCTGTGGAGGTTCAATTGACCATACTTTTAGATTAAGTTTTCCAGAATGCGAATCAGTGTTGCCTGCAAATACAGCGAGTCCACGTTCAGGTGTTTTTTTATATAACCTTAAATGTCTAATCATACGCTCTAGTGAATCAATAACATGTTTTTGAGTAGTTTTGTCTTTTATGTTACTTGCAGTACCCTGTTCTTGTGCTAATTGTTGGATAATTTTATTTAGGTCGTATCCTTCAGGTACGTATACAGTTACAAGTTCAGTGTGACGGCCGCGAATGCCTTTGAGCTCTGTAATGAAACGTTTGAGCTTTTGGACGGTTTTTTTGTCAATCATATTAATCTAGTACTTGGTTCTGATGTTTTTTAAACCTTTGGTAGAAGTATAATAGAAATGCCACCATCAATTATTTATAGGGGGATAGCACTTAAGTTTAATATGCAAAAAAAGATGGTGTGGTCAGGTATTGTAATTGTGCTTATTCTCGTTGGAACACTGTACTTATTTGCGTATCAAGCAACACCTACAGGAAACGCTTCGTTTCTTGATCGGATTGCACAAGCAGTAGGTTTAGGAAACCAAAATCCAGGACCGCTCGAGATTAATCAAGTAAATCAACAAGATATAGCTATTGTAACAACAAACCCTTATGAGTTAACTTATGACAACAAGATTTTAACTATCACAGGCCTCCCAAGTAATATTATATCAGCATACGGCTTCTCCGGATCAGCTTACGGGTTAAATGACGAACAAACAATATATCTTTCAAGTGATAGTTGCGAATCCGGATTGATCATCGGCTCAGGTACAGAAAAAAATGGTCAAGCATCCTTTGATGGAGTGATATTAACAGATGGTCAAAAATATTGTATTACTCTTCCAAGTATTTACGCAGGCGAGCCACTATTTCGTCACGAATTCTATTATAATACCAATTTAGGCGTGCAATCTGATCAACGCATTATTTGCGATCCTAAACCACTTAGCAACTTACCTTATACCTGTACTACGTCAGAATCTGCTTGTGAATACTTTGGCGCGACTTATTACGGTGACGGATCATCTTGTGAAATCTTCGCTCAAACCTTAACAAATAAACGTTATTTATGTAGTGCTAACAGATTTTATGATTACACTTGTTATAA
Source organism: archaeon (assembly GCA_002687185.1). GTDB lineage: Archaea > Nanobdellota > Nanobdellia > SCGC-AAA011-G17 > GW2011-AR20. Next base: position 4,472 of record NYZO01000066.1, read on the forward strand.
CCAATATGATGACTGTGTTGCTGGAAGTGAAGGAGTATACGACAATGAAGTTGCGTGTAGAACAGACGGTGGAGTTACTGAAAAAAATGATAACCTTTGGTATTTATGTTATTGTCCGCCAACAACTGATGCTAAAGCTAAATGGGAAGGAACTAACCTTGCAACAAAAACACTATTATCACAAGTTGGGGGCGGCAACAACGTCCAATTTGTAGATTCACATTATAGTACATTAAAGCTAAAAAGATCAAACACGTGTACCAACGATATAACAGAATGTGTTGCCTATTGTGGCATTGACGAGATAACTCAAGGCGGCTCAAGAGAAGGTGCACTTCAAGCATGTCCAAAAGAGCGCGGCAGTGACGCACAAGCAGTTTGTCCGGATCCTGTTAAAATTGCAGTCTATAATCATAAAACGTTTGATGGTGTAGATAAGAATTGGTGTGGTAGTCCACTGTTTCCAAGAGGCGTTGTTTCCGTACATGATAATGAGGCAAATTGTTTAGACGAGAATCAATTGTACGAATGTCGATGATGAAAAAGAAAATATTTATTTTAGTACTATTACTCTTTGTTTTTACTGTACCTGTTAGCGCAAAAGAACTTATTTTCATTCCTACTGACGACTTGTATGATAACCTTAATGTTAACAAGATCATAACGACAACAGACCAACAGACGTTAACAACGTTCCTTGAAAATAGAAAGTATCCAACATCTACAGAGCTTTTAACACAAGAAAATCAAATCCAAACAAAAAAAATCCTTTACCGTTATTTAGTTGAGCAGCAAATTAACGGCGTCAAAAAAACACTGGGGTTACAACCTGAGGTGATCATTATTGATGAGGAACTAATTGATACAGACCCGTACGAAACATTACAAAAATCATTAGACAGTGAGATTTCGTCGGACCAACTGATAGATTTTTGGAACCGATATTCATTCAAATCAAAAATATCGCTTAACGCTGAGGAATTAACAGCATTACGAAACAGCGAGGAATGGTCTAAGCTAGAACAGTACGATGATCTCTATTTTACCGACCAGGAAAAAGCGCTAACTTTGCGAGCAGAAGTGAAAGAAACATTAACCAAAGAAGAATTCGAACGCTTAGAAACCCTACAAACCATCATCCCACAAATCCAAGTACAACTTAATATTCTCAAAGAAGAACAAGACACGTCTACATCATCGGCAAAAGAGGCACTTGATCAACTTAGACATGAGCTCCATGAAAAAAAGATCCGCGAGAAAATCCAACAAAAAGGTATAACGTATGACCCGGCACAAACCACAATCGTATCACTCAGCGGTAAAGATAAACCTAGAGTTGGCGACACAGATTTTGGTAGCAAGCGCATACAGCTCTATCCAAACAGAGACTTGCATCGATATCCCCAAACACTCGCACACGAACGACTTCATACCGGCACCACAAGATATGCGTTCTATTATTGTGATCAGTATACATATCAGCAATGGTACGCAGAACATACAAAGCTTTTAGCGCTTACCAATAACCGGGTTGGCTGCATCAACCCCTACGACGAGCTTGGCTGTTGTGCCGATAATCAACGCTGGCGAGACAGCCGTGGCATATTCGACGAACAAGCGTATAAAACGCATCTTCAAACATTAGGTCTTGCTAGAAACTGTGCACCATTAGATTGGAAACCGACTGCAACCTGTTGGATAAATCCAAGAGTGTGCTGGGGCAATCCATGCGTTGGTGTGGACCAACCTCCTTATTGTTATGATGTCATGGGTGTTGCATTGGACCCTTCCTGTTTTGGAGGTAACCTAATAAGAAAACCACTTCCTATACCTCCTCCACCTCTTACGACGTATTACGCTTAATCAACAAGATCTATCTGTAAGGTGTTATCAAACTTCACTTCTTGTGCACTAGTAACCGCTTTTAAGTCTTCTATAAAATCTTTCAAGAGTGTCTTATCTTTTTGATCTAACGTTAAAATAACCGGAGCTTTCATAGACACTTGTTTGTCTGTTTTGAATTTACGAACCTTATGAATAATCTCAATTGCTCTATCTCCTTTTTTCTCGTACGTTTTATCAACAGTTAGTTCTTTAGGCCAATCAGTTATATGTATAGATTTATTTTTTTCATGTTTTTTGTAATACGCTTGATAAATTTCTTCAGTGACGTGTGGCATGATAGGCGCGATCATCTTCAAACAACTAAGTAAACTGTGATACAAAGTATATCGTCCAGAGTTAGCTTCTGCAACACCGCGTCTATCACTATTATATACACGATCTTTTACTATCTCTAAATAATCGTCGCAAAAGGTTTGTCTAAAAAACATATCAACACCAAGCCGTGCTTGTGCATATTCATACTGTGTGAACTGTTCTGTCGCATTAGTAATAAGTGTATTTATTTTTGAGAGAAGCCAATGGTCAAATCCACAAAGAAGTTTTTCTTTTTGATTATACGTCTTTAAGTGTGATAGAGCAAAATTACTTGCGTTCCAAAGTTTATTAGAAAACTTCTCGCCAGTAATTATATCTTTTTCTTGAAAAGGCATGTCTTCGCCTAGTTTTGATGAAGCAGACCAATATCGAAGAGCATCAGCACTGTATTGCTCAATTATTTTTTGTGGTTCTACAATGTTGCCTTTAGACTTAGACATTTTCTTACCTTTGGGGTCAAGCGCCCAGCCGGAAATGGCTACATCTTTCCAAGGATTTGTCTTGTGATGTAATTGAGATTTAACAACCGTATTACATAGCCAGAACGAGATTATGTCGTGAGCCTGCGGGCGTAGACTCATTGGAAATAGCTTCTTTGGGTTAACTGATGAAAGAGTTTGGACGATCTGCGGTGTCAGTGATGATGTTGCCCAAGTATTAATAATATCTGATTCAGGAACAAAATCTTTGCACTTGCATTTAGGACATGCTTTTACAGACGGTTTATCAGTAGTAGGATCAACTGGTAATGTTTTTTCGTCAGCTAGTATAATCTCATCGCACTCTTTACAGTACCATACAGGAAACGGGATACCGAACGGAATTTGGCGCGAAATACACCAGTCCCATTGCAGTCCTTTAATCCAGTTATCGTATCTGTTTTTCATATGAAGAGGGTGCCAATTCAGTTCTCTGCCCCATTTAAGCAGATCTTTTTTCAAGTCTAAGTATTTAATGAACCACTGTTTTGAATGTATGAACTCAATAGGTGTCCCACAACGCTCGTGTACATTTACAGCACGTTTGATTGCTTTTTTATTAACTAGTAATTTAGCCTCTTGAAGATCTTCAATAATAGCTTCCCGTGCTTTTGTAATAGGCATGCCAGCGTATTTACCTGAAATTTTAGTCATCCTTCCGTCTTTTCCAATCGCTTCCTTGATAGGTAACTTGTACTGTTTTTGCCATTCACAATCCGTGAGATCTCCGAAAGTACAGCTCATAACCAAACCCGATCCTTTATCAGGATCAACACGTTTATCAGCCATTATAGGGACAGAAAATTCGTATAAAGGAACAATTGTCTTTTTTCCGTTTAATGATTGATATCGTTTATCATCAGGGTGATAAAATACAGCAACACATGCAGCGAGCAT
>NYZO01000067.1 GCA_002687185.1 archaeon
AGTATATTTTTTATAGTGTTATTAGGCGCAATAGTCATTCTTCTTACAAGTTCAAGGTACGGTTTTCCACTCATGGTAGGGTTATTTGCACATGTACTCTCAGATTGTCTAACCACAGAAGGAGTTAACCTAATACACCCGTTCCACCAATTATCCGTTAAAGGGTTCATTGAAACAGGAAGCTTAGCAGAACTAATAGTGTTTTTTGGGTCTCTAGCGTACATTGCGTTCACGTTTTTTGGGACGTTAAGGTTTTTTTAATATATGAACCAAATAGTATCCCAATTTGCGAAACTTCTTTAAGCGGCTTTAAATCTTCTTTTCTTTGGTAAATATTTCTTTCTAACTTGGGGATAAAAACTAGTGGGATAATATACTCTGTTTTCTGTCCTTCATAATTTATCATGTATGCCTTGATATTCGCGATATTTTCTGCCTTGACAATATTTTCGGATTCAAACTTCTTGAGAATTTTATATGCACCGTTTGGACTGACCTTGCAAGCCCTTGCAATCCGGCTGATAGAGTAAGGAGTACCAATAGCTGTTACGAGAAACCTTATTATTCTAACTTCATTTTCGGTAAACATTAATATACACTTAAAGGGAACAGTTATACACCATCAGTATATAAAAATGGGGTTTCAAATAATTATACCTTTCTTCTTAGCTATTTCTTTAGTTGAGGTTTTTTCCCATGAGCCTGATACAATTGTGTGAAGTATTTCTTCTCGATAAACGTATATTTCTTTAATTCAAGTAACATTTTTTCAACGTCCAAAAGTGCCCAATCGTTACCGTGGTTAAACTGCCAAACAACCTCGTCAATGAAATATTGCCAATCGAATGTTTTTTCTTTTTTGATGATAGTTAGAATATCTTCGAAATCTTTGTCACGTTCAGTCACAGCCTTGAGTAATACAATATGCTCTTTTTTTAATACGTTAACTGTTAGTGTTTTTTCACTCTTAAATTCATGGACAGAGAATAGATCTTCTTTCATCCTTGGGCTGATTATAGTCTGGAAGATTTTTTTAACAAATAAATCAAATCGACTCTCATCTCGCTTGTACATCAATGGAGCATACTTGTTCTTTGCTTTTTTTGGGAGATAGATACCAAGTGGACTGGTTTCTGAGTACTGTAATTGTTCTAATACATTAATAAAATCTTGACGTGATTTTTCATTCTCAAAGAGAATATCGATATCTTTAGTTTCGTCTTTGTAACCGTAAAACATCATGGCCGTACCATCGAACGCGTAACAGCTTATGTTGTTCGTTATACTTTTACTGATGAGAGTGAAAAGTGCTAATTGGTCTTCATGAGTTATCATTTGATTTCCTTTAGGTCATGTTCATTAAAAGGTATGTATACATGCCATTTTTTTGCGATATGAGGGAAGTTTTTTCTCTTTAATTGAGTTAATTTTTTCCATTTATTTGTAGTAGGTACCGTGTAATAAGAAGGCATCTTTTTCACCCTAAAATAGATTCTTGCCACTTCGTACAATGCACCAACCTGCTGCCAACAATCGTTTTCTTTAGCTAGTCTATACACTTTCTTCCAGTCCTTGATATGGTTAAATAAACGCAAACTTGCAAGAATTGGTCTGAATTTTTTAGTCTTGATTGCGTCAATTAATGCGTCTTCAGGGCCGTATGGACCATGTACTTGATGGTCTGTCCAAATGGCTAACTTCATTGGTGAGTATTTGTTAAGTATATCGTACATCCCAGGGCTTCTTTTTCGCTGTTTTCGTAGTGTTATCCTATACAAACGCTTTTGTTTCCCACCACCCTTAACCGTCACATAACCTTCTTTTTTTAGCTTGCTTAGAGTGTTTAATGTAGCTTGACGAGTAAACCCTAGTGCTTTTGTAGCTGTCTCTAAAGTCTGTAATCCAGCCAATTTCCGGAGTTTTTCTTCCGCACACATACGATTACCCATCAGTTTTAACATATAAATGTTTCTATTTGGAGATTATCTATCCGAAAGTATAAAACATGTTGTAACCGAGGACACACACCACAAGTAGTTAATCCCATCCATAAACCCAATGATACTAATGCCAATTATTTCGTCGCGTCATAATACTCTTTAATCTCGTCAGCACTAAGCGCCCGATTCCAAATACCTACGTGATCGATTGAACCATCAAAAAAACCTACTGTACCTTCTGCTTGACCGATAAATAAGTCTGCGTCATTAGCAGTAACAGATTCTGTAATAGTATCAGTACCAAAAGGAACGCCATCCACATAAAAAGCATATGTATCAGACGTTTTAGTGACTGCTACCTGATACCATTGACCAGCAACTGGCGTCCATGAGCTAGATTGTGCAGTGCCTTGGGTTACACCTTCTCCATGAACATGAAACTCCATAGCTACTGTTCCAGGCTTCCAATGGAAGATCCATTTCTTGCTATTCCCTGGGCCTTCATCCTTTGCTACCCAATACTTCTCCAGAGGAGGAACGGTATTGAATTTCGTAAAAAGAGCTATTGTGGCGTCATTTAAAAGATCAAAATCTCCACCTACAGGGTCACTGACGTTTATAAAATCACTAATACCGTTGAATGTACAACCATTGCCAACCTTTCCGCCGGTGTTACAATTAGCACCAATAATCACACCATTATTATTATTACCGGTTGCGTCTTTGGCATCGCCTTCAAAATCATAAGCCGCAACTAAAGCAGGATCTCCACTATAAACATAATTTAATTTACTTGCTTGTCCTGAGATCGATCCTTCAACACTGTGTGTCAATCCACCCCCTTGTTTTACATAACTAGCATCAATTTGTATAGTAGTTTTTTCATCTTCTTCTAAGGAAATCCCAAAACAACGTACTTGCGTAATTTGATTAGAAGTAAATTGTGTGTTACTTAGCTGAGGACATGTTTGTCCGTTTACAGTGATGCTATTAACGGTTGCAGATTGGACTTGATTAGCACCTAAACGGACGATGACAGAATCCTCTGAGACAATAGCGTCTTGACAGGTAAACGGCGCCTCAATCTGACACGTTGTAGAAACAGACGGACTAAACACACCGAGTAACCACAACGCAGCAATAGCGAGTAAGATGATAATAATAGCCCAACCATAGGTCATCAGAAATTCCATAGCTACTTGACCTTGCTTACAAGGAACACAACTCTCCGTCATACGTTTCTGTATAACAAACAGTTATTTAAGTCTTTTGAGAAAATGTCTGCACTTAATTGGAAAATTGTCCAATTCCTTAAACCCTATACCATCTAAGAATACTCTAACCGTAGATTATCACCAACGGACAAGCGGACAAGTGCCCGCGTAAGATATTTAAAGGTCAAAGCAGATACTACATGCTAAACCTATTGAAATAAAATGCGAAAAGCAAGGAGGTGGTTGGAATGGATAAACCAATCAAAAAATATAGGGCAGGGTCAATTGATGCTGCAATATGGCTGAACTCAAGCGATATCGATGGAACACGCGTTGAGTATAAGTCAGTCACGCTACGTAGATCATGGCGGGACAAAAAAACAGGCGTTTGGCGAGACGAACACATAAATCTGCGAAAAACAGACATTCAAAAGGTGCTAGTCGTCATGCAAGAAGTGCAAAAAAATGTTTTGTTAAGTAGTGAGGTGAGTAAAAATGAGTAAAGCTAACGGCAAAGTTGAAGCGCTGCCCGGGGTCGGAGCCACGAGTGCTGAAAAGCTTAAAACTGCAGGGTTTGGTGAGTTATTGTCGATTGCTGTTGCTTCACCGCAAGAGCTAGTTAACGCGTGTGGTATGACGGATACTACTGCACGAAAAACAATAGCCGCAGCAAGACAGTCCATGGACCTTGGGTTTGAGTCTGGTGAGGAATTACTCGAGCGCAGAAAAGCAGTCATAAAACTAACCACAGGAAGTAAAGCGTTTGACGAGATCCTTGCTGGAGGTGTTGAAACAGGGTGTATAACTGAGGCGTTTGGAGCATACGGTAGCTGTAAAAGCCAACTTGCACACCAATTAGCTGTAAACGTGCAATTGCCCCAAGATAAAGGCGGTGCAAACGGATACGCAGTGTTCCTAGACACAGAATCAACGTTTCGACCAGAGAGAATCATACAAATGGCTGAACAATTAGGGCTTGACCCTAACAAAGTGCTCAAAAACATAAAAGTTGCCAGATGCTTTAACTCAGACCATCAAGTGTTCCTAGCTGAAAAAGTCGAGGAGCTAATTGTAAAAGAGAAACTACCAATAAAACTAATAATAGTAGACTCACTCACTGCACACTACAGGTCAGAATACGTTGGACGCGGACAACTCGCAGACAGACAACAAAAACTTAACAAACACATGCACACACTAATGAAAATAGCAAGCGCATATAACATAGCCGTCTACGTAACCAACCAAGTTATGTCTAAACCGGACATGTTCTTTGGAGACCCGACAGAAGCTATAGGCGGCAATGTTGTGTTTCATAACTCGAACTTCAGAGTATATTTGAGGCGTGGAAAGAAAGGGACACGTGTTGCAAAACTAGTCGATTCGCCGCATCTACCCGAAGCTGAAGCAGTCTTTAAAGTTACTGAAATTGGGGTTGAAGACGTAGAATAGAATTTTTATTTTTTTTATTTTTTTAAATCGTCAGGATCTTTTTCATCTGGTGTTCTAACGCTTCTTTTTTTGCCTTGAACATAACCTCTTGCTCTTTTAACTGTTGATGCAATTTATGTTCGAACTCTTTTGATAAATGTAATTCTATACGTTTCTTCTCTTGTTGGATGATGCGTTTGGCTTTAATAAAAAACGCTTTCTTCTCTTTTTGGAATTCTTCGTGCTCTGAGTGGGATTCGTCTTTTTGCTTTTTTGATTCGACTAATAATATTTCTTTTACTTTTTTATCAACAGTTAATTCAAACGTATTTTTTAGATCTTCGTCCCTTTTAACCACTTCTGATTTTACCAATTCATTAAAACGTTGGTCTACTTCTTTCTGGAGTTTTGTGGATAGCTTTTTCTCGTAAGCTTTCTTCGAATCTAATTCTAGCTTTTGTTTGCGTTTTTGAAAATTATCTTGCAGGGCTTGATTCTTTTTCTTGAAAGTTTGTTCGCGGTTCTTTAAATCTTCTCTTAAAGTTTGACTCAATTGAAGCTCTTTTGAGTTAATACGGTCTGTTAATGCGCGCTTAATAGCGACTAAAAACGGATGAGTAGTAGTGTCAATTAGCATCTCGATACCAGAATCAACCGAGCCTTTGGGCGGGTCTAGCAGTTGCTTGACAGTTTGGAGCTGGTTGTTAATGGACATTGCCTGCTCTTTTGTGCCTAAGGTATTCGTTAGTTTTGTTAGAGAATCAAGCAACGAATGTTCAACTGTAACCTGATCCTTTATATTGATCAATTCTTTTGATAGATTTTGTAACTTAGATTGGGCTGTATTTTCTTGTAATTTTAAATCGGACTTAATAGATTGTAATTGGCTGCGAGTGCTTAGTGTTTTTGTCGAAGTTGTAAGCTCTTTTAGAGTAATACCTTCAGTGTTAAGCTTCTGTATTAATATTTTATTGGTCTCGTCTAATGATGCTATCATTTCTTTGAGTGATTGGAGCTGGCCTCGAGTGCCAAGCGTTGCAGTCTTTCCAGCTAAACGAACAAGCTCGATGTGCTCGTCGTCTATGCGATCGCGCAATGTCTCAATCAAAGTTCTAAGTGAGCGAACTTGGGACTTTGTGACTAAACCAGCAGTTGCCTTTGAGACATTTTGTAATGCTGATTCTTCAGTGATAAGCCTATCTCGAAGATGGCTTATTGCAGTCTTAATTTGTTTTAATTGGTCTTGTTTGCACGGACTTGCAAGACGTTTAGTAACGATGTTAAGCTCGTCTTGGATGCGTTCAATGGATGCGCTAAGGCCGTGGACGTCCTTGTGCAAATGATGCCTTTTACGTTTGTGAGTGGTAACCTTTTTGCCAATCTTTTGTTTTAACGATTTGATCGCAATCTCAATTGACGGGATCTCTGATACGGTTTTTAGTTTCTGGCGAATTTGTTGCTCCTCTTTCTCAAAACCAGTACAATCTATTGTGTCTAGCTCCACTTGTAAAGATTTTAACCTATCAATGCCTTGAGCAAAGATTTCGAAATCACGCCGGACTTGATCGGCAGATTTATTGAGGGTAGATGAGCTATTTGTTGCAGAACTTTTCCTTTTTTTCGCCATTTTTTGATCCTATAAACCCCATATTTGTATTTATACCTTTCTATTCTTCAAAGGACGTGTATCGTACCCTTGCTTCTCCCAAGCTTTAATTTTCTTGTCCATCGCACTATCAGTTTGTTTTGAGATCATAATATCGAATTCTTTGACGTTGAAACCTTGTTTGCTCCATTTTTTTAGCTGGCGTTGCATAAGATTCTTCTTCTTTGAGTGTTTTAATCGTTTGAACTGTTGGCGTTGTTGCTTTTGGCGTTTCTTAAGAGATTTTGTTACTTTCTCTTGGATGCGTTTTACTTTTTCTTGGATACGGCGGCGCTGTGCAGGCTTCTTAGCTTTCTTTAAAGCTTTATTCTTTGCAGTCGATAAGGCGTCACGATACAAGCGCAGCTCGTTTGAGTGTTGACGTCGAAGAGCTACGAATAACTTGTCACGTTGATAAATAGTATACAAAATTAAAGCTATGATGCCAAAGAAAAAACCGACCATGAGCAAAACGAACAAATTTAATTGAACGCCTTTAGCAACCTTTTTCTTTTGGACAGAGAATAGATAACTTGAAGTGCTAACCGATTCTTTTTGGGTTGCGATGACTGCGAACGCGAAATTCCCAGGCTGAATCTTTTTTGGCATGGTAAGAGTCTTGGTCAATAATGCCTCACTCTCAACTGCAATAGTCTCTGATTCAGCAACCAAAGTGTTACCGTTGATGTCTTTGACCTGATATTCAAGCAGAATAGTTGTAGTTTTGCGTGAATCGCCTAAATTGAACACGCGGACGCCTACGGAAAAACGGTCGCCTGGCTCGATCACCTTAGAACTTGGGTTAACGTTCAAATTCGTTGCAAACTCAAGCTTTTGACTCTGCACTTCCAAGATTACTGGGATAGTTTCTTGAGCTGATGACCCTTGTACCTGCAATCGGCCCACATATACACCCGGCTTTGAATCACCGTCATCTTTGAAAATGATCTCTAACTCTTTTTGCCCGCTAGACGCGACATGGAACTCTTTCTCGCTTATGCTTGAGAGGCTATTAAAACCGATTAGGTTAACCCTAAACGTTTGAGATGGGCCGTGGTTGGTGATAGTGACTGTTGAGTGGACCTCTTCACCTTGTTTGATAACAGATTTCAAAAGAAGTGCGTCAACAGAGAAATCTTGAGAAGTCGGGCGAGTGAAAAACCAAACAGAAAATAGGATAAACGCTATCAGAACCACACTAATGACTATTATTAGACCCTTTTTTTTAGTTAATTTCATTTACCCTCTTTTTTTGTTCTAAACGTTTGAAAGCTTTCTTATATTTATGCATTACTAACAAGAATCCGGCAACTAATACTAAAAATAATACGATGGCTGCGATCAAGACTAAATTAACGTCGTTTGTTGAGTCTTCCACAACACTAAACGCGTCAATAACAGTGAATTGAGAGCTTGCAGTTGCGATACCTTCAGGGTAGACTAACTCAACGCCAATAACGTAATCACCGGTCGGTAAACCAGAGGTTTGGAAAGTTTTTCTAAACGACTTCTGTTTGAAAACAGCTAACGTCTCGCTTTCGCGAAGAAACTCGTCGCCGTTGAAATCTTTGATCAAGTATTGGAGTGTTACGTCCACTTTTTGTTGCAGACCAGCTTGGATCATTGTTATCTGTGAAGTTACTTTGTCACCTTGGATAATTTGTTTATACTGGTCTGGGATATCGACTGAGATGTCGAATAATCCACGCTCAGACTCAACATTCAAAGCAATTAACGCGAACTTAGACCTAGCATCGGCTGAGAAACTGATCTTGCCTGTATAAACACCTGCCTCTTCTGGCACTAATAGATCGACTGTGATTGTCTTTGATTCAGACGGGGCTAATGTTAATGTTGTTTCTGTGAACCTTACGATATCCTCAAGTGCAACCTGATCAATCAATAATGTTATACGGTCTGTGCCGGTGTTTGTGACGGTGATCTCAATTTGTTCGCGCTCGCCTATAGTCGTGTCAATATTAAATGTGCTTGGGATAATATCTATTAATAACGGTTCTGGAGGGAGTAAAATCGCTTCTTGGGAAGTGATCTCACTAGTTGTTTCAGCGCCTGCGCCGCCACCGCCGCCACCGCCTGCACCACCTTCGGCTGCCTCTTCATCTTTTGTTGGTGTCTCTTGGGACGAGTATACACTAAACGCGGGAACGTCAAAGATGAATGTGCTGTTTATATACGAGATCTCAGTGCATACGTCACAAGAAGCATCGTCGTGTAGTGGCATCGGATTTGTAAAGGTTAGATTATAGAAAGTTATACGTGCCGATTTGTTAAGGTTTGGGATTGCGCTTGCGTTTATCTCTATGCGGTTGAAACTAATGTTTGCGCGCAAGTTAATGTCTGACACGTTTGCCAAATCTATGTCTTCAGTGTAATTAATTTTCCCGTACAATGCATCTTCGAGCACGAAATTTGTTATGTTTGAGATGTTTACTTGAGTAAGATCAGTAGAATTACCGTCGAAATCAAACGATTGAATTACACGGAATGTCCTGTTCTGTGGGCTACTAACAAAATTAAAAGGATCAGTGCACTCAATCGTCCAATTATAGTCTGAGATCGATAAATTAGCTTCGTTAAATGATTGAGTTGTACCTCTTGTAATAGAATAATCTGTCTGGTTAAGTTGGCCGTTAATAAACAAAGAACAGTTAGAAATGTTAGCATCGTCAGTTACAAAATACTCGAAAGTTACGTTACCATCACTGTCACCTGAGCCGTTAAGAGGCGTTTCTAAAATTATTTCAGGCGGGCTTCGGTCGATTATAACGTTACTTGTGACTGTGCTAAACGCGCTACTTAAAACATCAATGACAGTTGCGAAAAAAGTGTATCTTCCTTCGTCAAGGTTAGACTGGTTTGACTGAAACACCCACTCGTTTGTATCGTACTTTTGTAGATTAGACGAGTAATGCTGCTTGACTTCGCTTGGGCTTAATGCGCGATCATAAATTAAGACCTCGTCAATCGTGCCGTTAAGATTACTCTCTTCTTGACCGCCAACTTTTAATGCTGAAACTGATACGGTTAACCAAAGAGTGAAGAGAAAAATAAAGATAGATCCTACTATGAACACCTCTATCATCCTCCTTTTTCTTTGGTTTAGTTTCATCTATTCTATTGAGTTGGTGGGGCTAGACAATCAACGTTAATGATGTTGACCGATTGGTTCTGGATAAAAATCGGTACTTGTTGGCAAGTTTGAACTTGCTGTACTAATTGCACGATCGCTTGCTCGTAGCCGTACTGTGCGCCTTGTTGGAACACGTCCACTTTATCACGCTCTTGTGATTGTTGGTATTTTTCAGTTGATACGTATCCTATCACGACGATTAGAATGACGACTAAACCGATTATTATACCGTTGTGTTTTTTCATGTTAGTTTACCTCCTGAGGTATTTTTTCTTTAGTGTTTTTAGTGTTTTTTGGTGGTGTAGTCCTACAGACGTCTGACTCTGGGTGGTCCAAGCATAGAAGTACTTTTAGTTGGTCGATTTGTTGTTGCTGTTGCAAGGTGTACAAGGTTAACTCCTCTACCTTTTCAAGTAGGAAATATTGCTGTTGAATAATCCTATTGCTGCCTTCGTCTGTTACGAACCGTCCTTGTATTGTTGATGCCGGTAGTTCTTTGTGCTCTTTGATGTACTCGTTAACTTCAGCTAATGATTTTAGTTGATAGTCAGATTCAAATACATAATCAGGTACGGTTACGTTTGTGCCGTGGCCTACAAGGTCTCCGGTGAAGTTTAGGTCGCCGTCAAAGAATCCACTGCCTGCAACTTCTAACTTGTGAGTTGGTGCGGTTCCGATACCGATGTCACCAGTTTGATCTAGGTACAAAATTGTGTTAGTAGAACCATTTCTAAATACCAAATCAGAATCTGGATCAGAATCATCAACATCGTTTAGCTTTCTCAACTCCCACGCCTTGGCATCAATATCGTGAAACTCCAAGTAATTAGCATCGTTAGCTGTTGCATCAGCCGTAATAATGGCTGCGGTTTCTGTACTACCCGCGTGCACAACTTCAAACCTTGCCCCTGGTGTAGTAGTGCCGATACCAACGTCACCAGTATTTAGTACAGCCATATGATTGGCCCCCGCATCCCCTCTGAATATTATCCCATAATTTGCATCTAACGCATCAACGACTATAGAAGACGATCCAGCAGTGTCAGTGAAATATATCCCCGGTTGGTCTCCGTCTATGTGCAGATCATCAAGTGGACTATCTGTCCCAATACCCACATTAGTCTCATTTACGTACAGTACTCCAGACGCGTTGAATCCTAAATCAGAACCAACTGCTTGGTCCCCTTCTACTTGTAATAATGCGTTAGGGTTCGTTGTGCCGATGCCGATGTTCCCATTATTTAATAGAGCCATCACAGGATTTGTGCTACTCGTGTCGTTTACGAATCTTAGTCCAGTGTTTGAGTCACCTGTCCATCTAACATACGCATCCCCGGTTCCTGTTGCGTTAATGTCGATAAAAGTATTTCCGTTAGCGTTTGAGTTGTCAATGAAAAGATGAGGGTCGCCACCTTGTATTTCAAATAGTTGACTTGGAGTTGTTGTCCCGATGCCGACGTTGCCATTATCCTTGATGGTTATACGATCTGTAGGTGTTGCACTACCGTCAGAGGTAGTTTGAAACTTTAAGTTAGTCGGATTATCGCCTGCCGCATGCGTTAAATCTGAATCTGCATAAATTAATGCGTGTGCGGTTCGAGCCTCATCAGTTGTGTCTGCACCTGAAAAAGTAAGTTCACCGAATGAATTTCCGCCAGTAATGGAAGTATCGTTTCTGAATATGTCCAATCTTCCAACACTGCCAGTACCATCATTATTGTAAATCAATTCTCCTTCACCAGTATCCACATGGAATTTGCCAAGAGGGACTGTTGTGCCGATGCCGACGTTGCCGGAAGATACTACTAACGCATTAGCTCCCCCACTTTCAATAGTAGTTGAACCTGAATCAGTTCTTCCAATAATAACATCGTCAGTTGCAGAAGTGCCAAGTTTAAGAACATTATTTGGGAGAATAGATATATCCCAACCACCTATAGTATCGATTACCGCATCGCCACCTGAAAACTCTAAATTTCCGACAATTTCCAAAGCTTCACTCGGGCTAGTCGTGCCGATACCAACATTACTCTCATTTACGTATAGTACTCCAGACGCGTTGAACGCTAAATTTGAGCCTGCGGTTTGGTCACCTTCAACTTGCAAGAGTGCGTTTGGAGCCGTTGTGCCGATACCGACGTTGCCTGAAGAGTCTATCACCATGTCCGGGTTCGACCCGTCTCCCTCCGCATCTTGAAAGAACCGGAGTGAGTGATCGGTATAGGTACCAAAATCCATTCCGTTGGTCGACACCTGAAAGAATGCCTCAACGTCGTTGGTACTATCCCGAATAGATAAGGTACTCTGACCCGTGTCAGAGATGTAAAGGTCAGTTTCAGTTACTGAGGCGTCATCGGCTCCCGCACCAACATGTAGCAATTTTTTAGGACTCACTGTCCCAATACCAACACGACTCTCATTTACGTATAATACTCCGGATGCGTTGAACGCTAGCTTTGAGCCTGCGGTTTGGTTGCCGTTAATTTCTAGAAGAGCGTTTGAAGTCGTTGTACCTATACCGATGTCCCCATCGTTAGTTATTGACAATCTTGTACTTTTCTCGTCTTGAATACGGAACTCACCATTGAAATTTATAAGTTCAAAATTATCAGAACCA
>NYZO01000068.1 GCA_002687185.1 archaeon
ACCAACTTCAATAGTACTGTTCATGGTCATGTAGTTACCGGTAATAGGTAAAGAACCGTTTAGAACGGCTCCGCCCTTTAGGGTAACTGAGTCCAGAGATAAGCTAGGAATTTCTCCTGCATAACTACTTAGACTGCTAGCCATATTACCGGATAGCATTACGCTCAAGGTAGTACCGGCTTTAACCACAATATCGTCATTTAAAGTAGCAGTGTGTACTGAGTTTAGGTTTTTGTTCAAACCAATTTGCTCATTAGTTCCTGCGTTAATAAATGCAATAGTAGCAAAAGCTCCGTCTTGGGCAGCTGTACCGGTTCGTTTAACAACCATTGAATCAATGGTTACGTCACCATCACTAGAAGCAGTGAAGTTAACTTTGGTAAACGGAACTCGAATTACATTACCCACAACGATCCCGGTAGCTGGAGTATCAGATGCTAAAGCAACTGTTAAACCAGTTCCGGAAACAACACCTAGACCCTTATCTACGTTAATGCTGGTAGCCGATGAAGTTTCGGCAGCCTTGTCAAAATCAGAAGCTGCGCTGATAGCGGAACCAACTGTGTAGTTGACAAAGAAGGAGTCAGCAACGTCGTCAATCATTTGGTTCCAGTTTGACCCATATAGGGCTACAGCGACTGCTTCCGATGCCACGTGGCGAAGGGTACCGTTAGCAGCTACAGCATAAACTTTGGGATCTGTGGTGATTTTCACCATTTTCACACCTGGTCGGTAAGTAACGTTTCCACCAATAGTGTAGGTTTGCATTTCTTCTTGAGAAACGCCCTGCACTGAGGAGAAATCACTGTACCATGTTAGGAATGATTTTTCATTAGGAAAAACGTAACGCTTGCTGTCTGAGCCGAGGTAATATACCGCGTCACAAACTGAAGCATTGCTACCAGTACAAGTAATCTTAATAAGATCACCAGATACTGCAGCAGTGGCTGACAAACTAATGCCAAACACACCAACTGCCCATACCATAGTGGTCAAGACAACTGTAGAGGTTAGAACACGTTTTCCTTTCTTAAGTAAACTGTGCATGAATTATGTTTCATTTTAGATAGCTCATAGTCTCAGATAAATTGAGTGATCCAAACTTTTTTAATAAGCAAACGACTTCTAGGTCTTCTTAAAAAAGAAATCGACCTTTACCAAGAATTCGTCGCCAGCTATGGGCTCAATGTTACCTGTATTACAATGTGCTATTGGTCTGGTAGCTCTTAATAAGTTACCAGTGGTTATGGATGAACAAAATGCTCAAACACAATCACCGAAAACCGTTTAGGCTACAGTTTTTAATTTATAAATTGCCCGGTCGTTGCAGGAAATTGATCTGGATCCACTTCGCCGCTTCCTAAAATTTGCTCAGTAGTTGTGGATACTGGATCATTAGTATCATCATCAACCGTAAACGAATCAGAACTTGAATCGGAATCAACTTCTTCTGGCTCATCAACAACTTCATCGTCTTCATTTTCTTCGACAACCTCATCCACTGGCTCTTCAATTTCTCCTAATAAAACTGCGCTTTCTGCAATCTGATCTACAGCTTCAACTAAGTTTTCTTCTAACAATTCTCGGGCTGCAACCAAACCGGCCAAAGCCTCACTAGTAGACTCGTCTATCTCCCCTTCTCCCTCCTCGGAATCAGCGGCATTGTCTGCTACTCTCTTCTCAATTTCATCGATCTTATTACTGACCATAGCTATAACAATCTGCTCATCTAAATCTTGGTCACCCTCTTCCAGCCTAGCCACTACTGCCGACAAAGCCGATAGACTTGTACTATTTGCTTTACCAACCGCCAAATCAACCGACTCCCCTACCTGAGCTCGAACATCTTCAGATAACGCATCTTTAATGGAGCTTAAGCTCTTGGCTAACTGAGTAGAACTATGATCAACGTTGCGAGCTAATTTACCAATTGGACTTTCACTATTTTCCAGAGCAGCTAAATGATCTTGAACTGAATTTAAATTGTCAGTTAAATTACCGATCAAATCATCGATCTGTCCGGCCTTGGCAATTGAATCTCCATTTGCCAAAACTAAAGCATCAAACTCGGCGGCGCGTTTCTTGGCATATTCGATTTGCAACTGAGCCTTGCGCGTCTCGCCCGGTACCAAAGCAACCTGGGATTTTTCGAGAGTCAATTTAACCGGGTACAAATTACTACCCGGCAAACTATAAAACGAAGCGTTGACTGCGAAAGTCCCACCCAAGAAAGCACCTAACACCAACAATACAACTAAGGCTGATCCCGAAAACTGCTGACGGACAAACTGCTGTCCAAAATTAACATAACGAGCAGTCCACCCAAACCAAGAACTTGGTTGAGCCAGCTGCGGTTCGGTCGATCTATTAATTTCAGATAGCAAAAAAGCCCGCGTCGAAGTCTTCCACTCCGATCGGGGCTGTACATTGTTTAATTTTTTTATTTGCCGAATTAAATCGCTGTTATCCATCTAATTTGAAACTGGAATAGTATTAAAACTTTTAAATAATATTATTACTTTTCTTTCTTTTCAGATTCATTAAGCAGGCTACGAACAACTTTTAGGGCTCTATGAATCAATACTCGAACGGAACCCTTAGTTCTTTCCAGAATATCAGCGATTTCACTTATAGATAACTCATCCAAATACCTGAGAATAATCACTTCACGATACTCAGTCTTTAACTTGTGAAGAATGGTTTGGACGCGCTCCATTTCACTATCGATATGGATCTTAGACAACAATTCTGTTTGTCTATGGTCAGATAATTCCATTACATCTTCCCGATCGATAGATACATCGGTATTAGAACGACGACGGTAATGATCTATGACCAAATTCCGGGCTGTTTTGTATAGCAACGCGTTCAGATTTTCAACCTCGTGACCACTTGTAATATACTGCCAAGCCCTCAAAAAAACGTCAGCTGCTAAGTCCTCGGCCTGTTCATGACTACTAGTTTTAAAGTAAACAAAGCGGTAAATCCGCTCTGCATAAATATCGTACACCTGTGCAAATGCTTCTGGATCATTAGACTTAAGGCGTACCAGGAGGAACTTATCTGGCAGTTTTGGAGACTTCATTATTTGAGACGTATGTGACTCTTATTTGTTACAAAGTACTCCGAACTATAGTTATTTTCGGATTATATGTCAATTTTTCTCTTAGATTAGCTATTTTTTAAGTATTTTATTTTTATTTGTTTTAATTCACAAATACTACAAAATGTTGCTGACTCCTTGTATATGTAGTCAATCAATATTATACTAAAAGTATACTTTTGTCTACACTAGCGTGGACATAAATGCCTGAAAACCAACCTAAACAAATTATAAGAGTATCGGTATCAGAAGCTGCCCGTCTTTTTGGTATTGATACAAAAACTATACGTAGGGCATTAGCAAATGATGAACTACGGTATGTGGTAGTAAGAGGTAGGTATAGGATCAATTTTGAGAGCCTTCTAAAGTGGTCCCAGAGTCGCATAAAGTTAAGTAACAAGCTAGAAGGAAAGGGCATTGGCCAATATGTGGATAAGTGGAAAATTAAAAACACCCTTTATAGCCCTAACCCCAAGCTTGTGGGGAAAAATGTGGACAAAATAGAGGATGAGGACTAATAAGTGTTGACGAACTTCTGACAAAGGCTATAATAAAGTTAATCTAAAGATTAACTTTAAATCTGTGCAAACTGGGGATAATGTTAATAATTTAAATAAAGGGGATACTACTATAGTCGGCTTAAGGCAACTAAGAGAAAACGTAGGTTCTTATATATCAGAAGTAGAGGCTGGAAAGTCTTTTACTGTTGTAAAAAGATCTAGGGCTATTTTTAAAATAACCCCTATCCACAAAGATGCTGATTCCGATCGTTGGGAGTCTATATCTGACCTCACCCAGCTCAAACGAGGTGGAATTGATATTGACGACCTCCTAACTCGGATTTAACCCTTAACAATTAACAATTCACTATTAACATCCCTATTTCACGTATGAATGATTTAAATCAAGCTGACATTGGAGAACTAGATAGGATTAATGTTTCCCTGGGTGGATTAAAACCTGAGCAAAGGTTACTTATTAAGAACGTACTTATTGGTTTGAGGCGAGGCGAATTAAGCAAACTGGGGGACGTGGAGGTCAAAAAATTGAAAGATCGTGACGATATTTACCGCATCCGACAAGGTGCGGTTCGTGTTACATGCCAAGTTAAAAATGGTCAGGTGCATATTTTGGCACTGGAGAGGTTGAAATAGCCTAATTAAAAAAGTACGCCGCCGATGGTAATTAGCCATCAACGACGTAAACGTAAACTCACGTAAGTCATTTACGACTTACATTTTTTTCTGTGCACCAAGAGGAAGTTCGTCATCACTAAGTAAAGCAAGACCTTTGATGTAATGTTTTACTTTTTCGGTCTTGGGATAATCAGGATCGCGTCCATGCCCACGCACGCGACGCTTATAACCCTCAACATGAAAAACGCTACTATTACTAAACCGGACGGATTCACCTGCAATTCGAGAATCTACCAAGTCACGTTGTTCGGGAGTAAGATCGAAAATCGTTTGCACATGACAAACGTCAGCAATGTCCGTTACCGTCCGTTTATTACCTGAAGAGCTTGGAAAAAGAGGGGGTTTTGTTACTAAAGGTTGATAGCCAACTTGTTCGACTGTTCGGCTATCTAAATATAGAAACAAACCTGCCACAATCCGAAGAGCCTGATCAATAAATGGCTTCCAAGTAACGTTGCTTCTATTAGAGGGTCCGGAAACGACAGGTACGTTTACTTCGCCAATACGTTGCAACTCACTAAGCTCAGTAGAAAGGGGTAAATTCTGGATCTTTGAGGGATGCAGTAAAGCCGAAGCTCCAAGATGGAATCCAGAAATCTTTCTACTTAGGTCATTAAACAGTGCTCTTGCAGGACCAATTTTTCCTCGAAGTAATAGCCTTTGAAATTTATCCCAAAAACCATCAATCCGTGAAATACAACTTACAACTTTTCTACTTATCAACCAGATATTTAGCTGATCAAGACCACCATCAGGATTCTTTAAATGCGAGACCAAGATACAATCATAATCATTACCTATAGAATAAGGTAAAGCGATTGCAAAAGACGGAAAACGAAAATGTATATCTCGCCAAAAAATCTTTTCGGGTTTCTCAACCATATCGTAAATCGCTTGCAAATCTTTATCCAAATAATAGATACGACGGGAGTCTCTTACCCAGCTCGCTAAAGAAGTCGGGAAAGAAAAAATTGAACCCAAACTCGCTTGAGTATCTCGATATACCCAACGATATTTTCCGAAATCAAACGGTGTCGTTCTTGATTTGAGCAAATCTTTTCGCAAATTTGGATACTGGGCTAACAAATTTTTCTTCTCTGGTTTCCACCCAAACCCATTAGCAAGCTGCTTACCTGCATAATTAATTTCACACATATGAAAGTAACACTGCAGAAGTTCCTCAATTCTGTTGCTTGGATGAGTTATTATATCAGAATGTACCATATTAATTCCTCTGAAAAAGAAAATTGAATATAAAGATCTAATATCAGATCATACACTATTAGCCTCACTTTGTAAATACTCGGTATATATTTTACTTAAAATGCTAAAATAGATATAATCAACCAGCAACAGCGCAAAATAATTAATAACGTTATGGATATGGCCAAAGCCAAAAACATAACCAACACAGCGCTAGCCCATATGATCAAAAA
Organism: archaeon; assembly: GCA_002687185.1. GTDB lineage: Archaea > Nanobdellota > Nanobdellia > SCGC-AAA011-G17 > GW2011-AR20. The sequence continues at coordinate 5,736 of NYZO01000068.1, forward strand.
GGGCTTTGACGGAGTAGACCGTCGTTTTATTCGGGTTGAGAAAAGACTCGATAAGCTTGAACTAGGTCAAAAAACACTCGAGTACGGCCAAAAAATGCTTGAGCAAGGCCAAGAGGATATGAAAATCCGACTCGATAACGTACCATACCGATTCGAGCTCGTTGAATTAACTAGTCGTGTTACACGCCTTGAAAAATACGCTAAGTTTAAACCCTGCTAAAAAATCTCAAATTATAAGAAAATAAGCTCCTAGTGTCGGAGCTTATTTCTTTTTGGTTATTATA
>NYZO01000069.1 GCA_002687185.1 archaeon
CAATAGGAAAATGACAATTGCCTTTTAAAAATTGTAAGAAAATATGAATTAGCATTACTAAAACGTGCTGTTTGGTAAATCGGAGGAACTTTTTGATCTGTTCTTAAACTTCTCATTGAACAATGCATACAATGGATAGTCAAAAGTATCAGAGAAGTGAGTGGCGTGTTGTTGCTCTACACCTTTGCGCTGTTCTGATCGTTTGTCTTTCTTTAAACCTTGGCTAGTATCTCTTATCTCCGCTCTTTCTAATGATATAATAAGATCTTGACAGTTGCTTTCGTTTATTCTTATTCTTGGCAGATTAGTTCTACCATCGTCTTTAAGCATCACATTGATTAACCTAAACTTATCTAAGTAGTCTGGATTAGATCCAGTAGTCATTAGATGCACCTTCCATCCAGCGTTCCTAAGTATCTCTCTAGCTTGCTCTGCAAAGGTAAGCTTAGAGTTGGCCACTCTTGAATTACCTGTATGGTCGTAATAAAGTTTGATTACCTTGTTAGGGTGGGGCTCATAATAGGGTATAAACTTCTCTAGAAATAAGTGGTCTAATATCTTTGGAGACTTCACATAGAACGCATTAAGAACCTTGTAGGTGTTGTCTTGTAGCTGCGATACAGATAGCGTGTTAATGTTTGCCCCCCAATCAACGCTTACTATTAGTGGCATGGTAGGGTTAACATCATTGTCTTGTTTAGAATTAAAGTTTCTAGAGCTGGGTTGTTTTAAATCCAACGATTCTAAGTATGCATTGTTGTGATCTGTATAGTAATGTATCTCCGGGTTAAGCTGTGCATAATAACCATCGGTTATTTCTTTTGGCCTAATATTGAGCATCTCAGCCTTATAAATAACTTCATTGGTATAAGACTGCTTCATATACTCAAAATAGTCAGAGCGTAAGTTGTGCAGGTTGCAATGCGCTGTTGCTTTAATAAAAGCTATGTCTGTAGGGTTTAATCGCGCTTTTTCCTCCATATCAGTAAACCACTTACCTTTTTGAGTGAGAGGTGTTGAGCTTGTAAATACCTCGCTATGCAAAAGTGGTGCACGTTTAAATATTGCTTTCTTAGCACGGTTGGTGTTCTTAACATTAATTGCCAATTTCTCATCGTCAAACAGAGCAGCTTCATCGCCTCGTATCGCGTAAGAATTCAATCCTCTACCAGAGTCTTTGTGGTCCAGAGAAACCATTTGAAATATACAGCCATTTGAAAAGTGTATAATATTGTTAAATGCATCTGGTGGCTGAAACGGCAGTTTGTAGCCCATTTTTTTTCCAGCCATAGACCCAACAACAAAATCTATGTTCTCATATATACCAAACAATTCAAGACCTTCTTTAATAGCAGGTAAAAACCTGCTTAATATTTGGCTATAGGTAGAACCTACAATTGCAAAAGAGGCTCTTGGCATTTGTTTAAGTAGCTGACTAAAGTCATAACCTAAATAAGTGGTTTTTCCGGTACCACGACCCCATTCTAAGTACTTTTGTTTTTGTGGAGCTAAAGCTGCAGCAATTTGAGCAGGGTTTAATTGTACATTATTCTGTTTCATTGGGCACTTCTTCAAATTCTACATCTTGGGCTTGAAAATTGTTGAAATCAACAACGCCTTTACTAAGCATTGTTAATACTGCTTTTTCTAGCGCCTTTGGCAACGAAATCTCATATACTTGAGCTTGCAGCTTTTCTGGGTTAAAATTAGCCTCTTCTTTATCTAAGTCTGCTAGTTTAATCATGCGATCTAGGCATTTACCCATGCTCTCCAGATTCTTTTCTTTGGTGGCCATTTGAAACAGCTTCTGGTTGTATTCGAAAATAATATAACGCCAACCTTCCTTTCTGCTTTTAGTAATGTCTCCAAACAAAGCAAGAGCTCTATTTATATCTCGGTAGGCGGTAGCTAAAGAACCACCAAACTGCTGCTTCAAAACTTTTACCGCCTGCTCTCTACTATGAAAATTAAGCAATAAAGAAAACGCTGCCTCCCAGCGCTTTTTCATGTCTTCTTCTAATGGAGAAAGCACAATTTTACCTTCGTCTAAATACGAGGCTAGAATATTCTCAAAATGAGTGTCTTTTTTTCCTAATTCTGTTAAATGGCTACTCATTATTCAGTAATGTATCTATTTCGGTTTTGGACAAAATTTGTCCGTTTTTTACAACTTCAAAATTGCGCTTATTGTCTTGCATGTATTTTACCCATCTTTTCACATCAACATCAACATATTTAGGGTCTAATTCTATGCCTCTACAATTCCTCCAATTTTTCTCGCAGGCAATTAATGTAGAACCACTACCTAAAAAAGCATCAAGAACAACTTGACCTTTTGCACTGCTATTGCACAACAAATAGCCAATTAAGTCAAGAGGTTTCATAGTAGGGTGCTCTTCACTAATAGATGGTCTGTCAAATTCTAAAACAGTGGTTTGCTTTCTGTCGCTATACCAACGGTGGGCGGCTCCTGGTTTCCAACCATACAAACATGGTTCGTGTTTCCAGTGGTAGTCTTGCCTACTCATTACAAGTGAATTTTTAACCCAAACCAAACACTGTGCAAGTTTAAAGCCTGCATCTACCATTGCATTTCTAAAGTTTGCACCTTCGGTATCTGCATGAAAAACATAAATACTAGTTCCAGACAAAGCATAATTGAAAACTTGCTTATAGAATGCAACTAAAAAATCATAAAAATTAGAAGTGCTCATTTTATCATTTTTAATACCTTCTCTGGTATTCGTAGAGCCTCCTGTATAATCAACATTGTAAGGTGGATCTGTTAAAACCAAATGCGCCTGCTCTTGCTGCATTAAGTTTTGATAGGTTACTTCTTCTGTACTGTCTCCACAAACAACCCTGTGAGTAATGTTTTTATCTACACTCTTAAGCTCATAAACATCGCCTTCTTTAGAAATAGGAGTTACAGGTACCTCTGGTTCAAACGGTTCTTCATCTTCAGTTCTAAACTCTTCTGGAATAATGTCTTCTGGTATTTCAATCTCGTCTATATTTAAACCAAGCGCTTCTAGATCTATATCAGAAAACATCTCCTCCAACACATCCATGTCCCAATAACCTGTTGGTACATTAGATGTAATATTGTATTCTTTAAATTCTTGCGCGGTTAAGGTTCTGTTTGGTACTCTTACATCAATAATATCGTCTCCTCTACCTAATTCCATTAACACCTTAATACGTTGGTGGCCAGCAATAATTACGTTGTCTGTATTTACTGCAGGCACTTCTGCTAAGTTGAATTTTTCTAAACTAGCTTTTAGCTTTTCTTTTTTGTCATCAGTTAATATTCTAGGGTTGTACTCATAAGGCACTAAGTCTTTTACAGTGCGTTGCTCATTGTGCCACTCAAGAGGTGCTAAAATTGTTTCGCTCATAGTAAATTATCTATTTTTAAAAGGTTTTGTTTATGCATGTGAATTCGCTGTTCGCCGCGTCTAATTTTATCTTCAATAAGCTGTTGTTGGCGGGAGTCTGTACAAGCATCTAAAAGCAGATAATTAGCATCTGCACGTTGCTGTAATTTTGTAATACTGCTTTTAATATTTCGCTTTTCTTTATCCAATTGCAGCTCAGACATTGTAGTGTAATCTTTATCGCTACTTGGTAATTCCGTTTTATGGCGTTGCCAATATTTTAATGCTTCCCATAACAAATCGCGTTGCTCTTCTAGTTCTTCTATTTGAATCTGTATGGCTAAGGCATCTACTTCTGCATTGTCTGGTAGATCATTTAAAGCAAATTTTAACTCCATCATTTGATAAAAGACGTCTTTAGCTTTACTGTATTTTACTCTTAATGTTGGTGGTAGATCTCCAAACCTAATCCATGCCATGTCTACTTCTGCACTGGTATTTGCTAGTTGCCTTCTAAGAGCTTGTGTTTGCACTACAGTCTCTACTATTGGTGCTGCAGGAGTAGGTTGTGTTGTCTTAAGTGTTGGTTTTCTAGGTATTGGCGTCGGGTTGTTGGCTTTTCTTAACTCGCTTACAAGCGTAGCCATGTTGTGGTTGTTCTTACCACTGTTAAGTTTTTTTAGAATACGTATTTTTTTACTAGGTAAAGCGGCGTATAAAGCAACACCCTCGTAGTAATCTTTAGAATTCTTAAACCAATTATCTATTGCATTCATATCTCAAAGGTTGAGAAATGGCAATAGTGAAAAAAGGACATTAAAAAAGTCCACTCATTACAAGTGGACTTTTAAAACTAACTTAACTAATTACTATGAAAAACTCTCTTCTAAAGTGTTCAGTTTTGTTTCTGCAATTCGCGTTAAAGCTTTGGTTGTTTTTACCTCTAATAATAGAGCAACTTCTTCTTTAGTAGTGGCTTGCAGTATTAGGTTTGCTACTCTCTTTTGGTTGAGTTTTGATGTTTTTAAAAAAGGAATTGCTTCTGGTGTAACACTAATAAACGGAAAAGCTCTACTTTCTAGCAACGCTAAACAAGTAGCTTGATCTACTTCTTTAGTTGCGTCTACCTTACCAATACCAGGCACAACATAAATACCTCTTTTAATATTAAAACCGACCATTACGGAGCAGGAGTAAATTCAGTAATGGTTCCTTCGTAATCTGGTGCAGGATATGCTTGTGTATCGCTAAACTTAATTGGCATACCGTTTACATCTCCAGCTTTAATACCAGAAGCAGCTGTGTTTTCAGATAAATAAGCAGGAGATCTCTCGCTACCTAATTGCTTTTTAACACCGTTTACTTGTTCTACTATAAAAATCATACCTACGTTTTGGTACTTTCTAATAAAACCAGTGTTTCTTTTACCATTACCCGGTAAAGTTGCTGCAAACGAGTTCACATTGGTTCTAGAGCCCTTTTCGCCTTGACCTTCTGTTTCTACAGAACCAGTTTCTGGCAACACACTTATTTTAAAGAAACCTGCGTCTCCTGTAAAAGCATGAGATTCTGTAATAGAACCAGCCTCATCTAATGTTGTGGCAGCACCTAAAGCTGCAGGCTTAGCAATAGAATTAAAATCTTTAACTCTACAAGCCCAAATATTTACTGGAGATACTCCAGCTGCGTTTTCTTGATCCGCACAAAAATCAATGTTTTCTGTTGCGATAGTGTCTGTACATGTTGCCATAACTAATAAATTCTTTCAATATGGTTGCTGTTTCCGTATACTAATTCTAACATCAACTCATCATTTTTAATGATTTCTGATGTTTTTAATGTTTTACCTCCAAGGTTTAATGTTGCAGGTGCACTGTGCTTAAATGCAAATTTTAAACCTCTATCGTCTTCATACACCTCGCGCTTTGGTAATTTTTTAGCAGCAGCTTTAGATTGCTCTGCTTTAGGCTTAGCCTCTTCTAATTTCTTAGCTTTTTTAGCTGCCTCTTTAGCGCGTTTGTCTCGCAATTCTTTAATTGCACGGTGTCTTATAACTTCTGGATGATCTTCTTTAGTAGAAGAAGTATCTACTGCCTCTAATTCTTTAATAGCAGCTTCTAACTGAGCAACAGTCATATCTCCTGGTTCGCCACCAAGAGATACTAACTTTGCTTTTAATTCTGTTTTATTTGCCATGGTGCGCTAATTTTTAAGGTACTGTTACACCATCAAAACCATAGTACTTTTGGTTTAAAGCTTGTGAGCCTAAACCGTGCTCCGCATCAGCGTAGTTAGAAATTAATACTAACTCGTTAATTAAGAAATCGTACCCTTTCCAAAACTCCATAAAGAACTTAACTTTATAGTCTTGCTTTTGAATGTCTGTAATTTGTGGCTTACCATCAAATACATCAATCAAACGTCTAAAGTTGTTCTCTGTAGTTGCAAAAATGTCGTCAGTCTCCATTCCTGGTATACCAACAATCATACGCTTACCTAAACGCGTTTTTAAGGCGTCTTTTTGAAATTGGTTTTGTCCGAATTGCTCTTCGTATTGCAATTGGTAACGCTCTGCATTGTTTTCGCTCATGAAAAGAATTTTAATTTTACTCTTCAATTTAGAAGGTATTAACTTTTCATACTCAGTAACCTGATCAACAATGTTTGTGTCAGTCAATGCTTGAATAGGAATTTTGAATGGCGTGTGGTCTGTTCCTGGTACTGCAGCTAATAAATCTGCTAAGATTTTTTCAATACCATTCATACTCTTACCAAACGTACCAAGGTCTCCAGCATCAAAAACACCTTTTACTTCTAAATGCGCTAAATCGTCAATTACTTTAGGTAGTAATTCTTTTTCGATTATGTATTTAGAGATTGGCATGTCTTCTGGTTTTTTACCTTCAGCATACAACTCTGCCCAATAAGAAGATAAAATCTCTGCAGGTACAATTGCAAAGTTTACTTTTTGGTGGTAGTTCTTTAAAATTTTGTGCTCAATTTGAGTTGCGCCTAACTCATTCCAGTTAGCATCGAACCCTTGAACAACATTACTCAACAAAGTATGCCCTTGCGGAAACTGACCTTTAACCTTAGTTAATGGTTTTGTATACTTGTCAAGTGTACTTTCTGCCCTATTGATTGAAGCAGAAATTAACTCTGGATTGTGTTTAAGAAACGAATCAGCTTCTTTAACTACGTCATCGATTGTGATTGTTGACATTTTTTTTCGGTTTATGGATTATACATAGGAGCAGAGAAATCGATGTACGAAAACTCGCTTTCTGCTTCTGCTTTTTTCTTTGCTTTGGTGTGGGTTTCTCCTGGTTGTTTGCCTAGTTCTGCAATTTTTGCTTCTAAGGCAGAAACAGCATCTGCAACAGTAGCTACTGCAGCATCGCCTTCTAAACCAAGAGTGGTGTTTACGTTTGCTACCAATTGAGTATTCTCGTCTGTTAGCGTTTGTAAATTACTTTCTGCAGTTGCTTTTTCGTCTAAAGCAGTTTGGCGTTCTGTAGTAGCTGTTGCTAACTGATCTTCTAAATCAGTAACATGCCCTTCTACAGTTTCTGCAACAGGACCATTTAAAAACACTCCTTCTTCGGTAGCATTTTCTAACGTGGCACCTGCAATTTTTTCTAATTTGGCATACGTTTTTTTGCTCATTGTATTTTTCTTTTGAGAATTTGATTGATTGGTGGCAGGAGTGAATTCTTTAAAATTCATTTTAGAATAATGCTCCATTAAGTCTGTAGGAGACATTGTTGAAATATTTTCTGGAACCTTTGCTTTTGATGTAGTGATAATTTCATCTACAAAGCCTTCTTTCTTAGCAGATTTACCTGTAAAGAAATTATCATTGTAGTTTAAATATTTCTCCTTTACTTCTGCTTCTGTAATTCCAAGTTTCTCTTCAATAATGCTACCTAAAGATTCATCGTATACATCTAAAACATCTGCTTGTTTACGCATTTCTTTTGCATTTCCATAACTATATGTGAGTCCGTTATGAAACATTAGCATACTGTTTTTGTATGCGTACACAGTATCTCCTGCTAAAGCAATTAAAGAAGCCATAGAATAGGCAATACCATCTATATACGTTTTAATCTCTTTTGTAGAATTTTTAAGAGTGTTATAAATAGGTAAACCATCATGTATGTTTCCTCCTGGTGAGTTTATTTTTACATGAATAACATCGGCGTCTGCTTCAATTTTATTAAAATCTTCTACAAACTGATCTGCTTGATTAATTGGCTCCCACTTTTTAAAGTCAAAACCTCCTATAACACCGTAAATGTGAATTGTAGCTTCTTTCTTAGAAGCGTTAGAAACCATGTTGTAGTAACCTTTGTATTTTGAAGATTCCAAAAAATTGTGTTTTTACATTTTAAAACACAATGCTACTACCATAAAAGGCTTAAAAAAAGGACATTACAATTCTTGTGCTAATTCAAAGGCTAAGCCACGTGTATAGATGTTAAAGTCTATGGTTTCAAATTTCTTACTAGAGCTTGTGGTACGACCTTCTATTTTTACCGTATACCCTTTTAATTCTCCTGCTTGGGGTGTGTTAAG
>NYZO01000070.1 GCA_002687185.1 archaeon
ATTATTTTTTTTAATTGTTTTATGATAGACAACGGTCCAAGACTTGCTCCGCTATTCTTATCCAAGCTCCCTGAATCGTACGGGATTTGCACTATTTCCATGTTTATATAGTCGTTAAAATCCTCTTAAAAATTGTTCGGAAATGGGTTATGTAGAGTAAAATAACACTTAATAAAACCGTAAAAACTCTTGTAAAATAAGCGTAATGCATATAGAGATTCATAAATAAATATTCGTATGTCAAAAGATCGTATAAAGAATTTATCTTTGTTTAGTGCTTTGGTCGGTATTTTTTTAATTTTGTTAGTCAAAGATAATTTAGTACTTCCAACAACTGATCTGCAGTCTTTACAAAATGTAACAGTAGACCAGAAAGTAAAAACTAGTGGCACTATTAGTTATGTTTCACAAAGTAAATCTGGTTATTATCTTGTTATTAAAAATCAAAAGTATAGTATACCAATTATGATATTCACACAGTCAAACCTAACCTTAAGTAAAGATCAAATAATCGAAGTTGAGGGTCGTATCACTGAGTTCAATAAAAAACGAAGTTTGATTGCGGATCAGGTGTGGGTTTAAGCACCACATCCCCCAAAAGTATCACCACAATAAACACATTTATGACAACCAGGGGCAGTCTGTTGCATCAAACGCCCACATCGACACATTCGCCCCATTTTCTTCACTCCATTTTCTTTAAGAGAGTCAGATTTCCCACTGAATTTTAAAGATTTATTTCCACCGTTAGAAAACCCACCTAATTCTGGAGTCCCAAGAACCACATCAACATTCCAATCATCAACTTTAGCCCATTTATATGTCTCAAATGCTCCGTTAGTAAAACCCCACAACTTTGTTTCATCTAAACCATCTTGATTATCTGCATATTCCAACATCCCTTTATATTCAAGATTCAACAATTTCCCTGCAAAATCAAGAGGCGATAAGGCCATTTTAATAAAAGGATGTCCATAAACAAGACCATGCGGTTCAAAATGTTGACCTATCCATGCTGAAGTAATATCTTCTAAATCAACACCTCTTTTCAGAGATTTAGAAGCTATAATCCCTTGTGTTTCCAAAAGTGCTTTCCCAGTAGATCCAGCTTGATAAGATAAAAAAACAACCTGTCCAGGCCTCCCATCAGCATAATCTCCAACAAACACATGGAAAGGTATACCATCAATTTCAACCTCTAATTGTAAACCTCCTCGTTTTGATGGAATTTCTTCTTTCTCACCTCTTTTGAATACTTTATGACTTCTATTCCCAAAATCTAATGCGCTAATAGGTTTGCTATTGTTTCGAAATACCGATAAGGCTTTTACACCAAGCTCGTGACCCAATACATACCCATCAAAAATATCTTTCACTGTCGCATTTTCAGGTAAGTTATTAGTTTTTGAAATTGCACCTGATATAAACGGTTGAGTTGCAGCTACCATTCTTACATGACCTTCAAAAGCTATCGTACCTTCCCCTCTAGAGTTTCCAAAAGCAGTATCAAAAACTGAATAATGATCTGGATTTAAATGTGGAGCACCATGTACAGTTCCACGTACAATCTCCTTTCCAATTTCCTCACCAGCATAGTCTAAGATCTCCGTAGTTTCAGATTCACTATATCCAAGTTTTTTCAAAGCACGAGCAAATCCTTTATTCTCTAAAGTTAAATTTCCTCCACCAGCTAAATTCTTTTTAATTTGAAACGAAAGAGCCGGTTCAATTCCAGTAGTATCGCATCCCATCAAATAAGATATTGTTCCGGTTGGAGCAAGAACTGTCGTTTGTGCATTCCTAAATCCAAACTTTTCTCCATTTTGTATAACATTATCCCACGAAGTAAAAGCAGCATCTTTCAAATCATCTGATACATAATTCCAATCAACATTATCTAAAGCTTGTTGATGGTTTTCCATTACTTCAAGCATCGAACCTTTATTAAATTCAAAATGAACAAACGTACCAAGATTTTCCGCAATCTCACTAGAAGTCTCATAAGCAGCTCCTGACAGAAGTGCAGTTATCCCTCCAGCAAGTGCTCGCCCTTCTAACGAATCATAAGCATAACCATATTCAGTTATCAACGCTCCAAGATTCGCATATCCAAGTCCAATTGTCCTAAACTCAGGACTAATTTTTGCGATACTTTCCACAGGATATCCAGAAGCATCGTTTAATATATCCTGCGCAATCGTCACCAACCGAGCTGCTTTTCTAAAATTCGTGGTATTAAAATTTCCGTCTTCATCTAAAAATTCTAGAAGATTAAGAGAAGCAAGGTTACAAGAGGTATCATCAATAAAGACGTATTCTGAGCAAGGATTCGTCGAATTTATTCTTCCTGAATTTTTGCAAGTATGCATTCTTTGAATCTCTGAATCGTACTGAACTGCAGGATCACCAATCCTCCAGCTTCCAAAAGAAATTTCTTGTAACATCCGTTCAGCTGAGACCTGATCAACAACAACATTATCAGTAACCCTTCTAAGCTCTATATTTCCTCCATTTTCAAATTGCTCAAAAAAATAACCATCTACCCTTGCGGAAAGATTAGTGTTCTGAAGAGAAACAGTAGTATAAGCCTCCCCATCCATTCCATCAGAATAACCAGCCTCCATTAAAGCCAATGCCTTTCTATCCTCACCAACTTTTCTTCGAATAAAATCTAAAATATCAGGGTGATTTTGCCTCATTGTCGCCATCCTTGCAGCCCTTCTACTCTTCCCACCTGACTTAATATATCCTGCATTTCTATCAAAAATCTCTAAAAAACTCATCGACCCAGAAGACTGTCCTCCACTAGAGAGCTCTTCACCTTGTCCTCTTAAAGCACCAATACCTTGTCCAACGCCAGAACCTGACGAAAAAATAGCACCTTCATCCTGAAGATGTTTTAGAATACTTCCTAAATTATCACGTGGTCCTTTGATAAAACAAGCATGAGACTGCGGTCTTACATTACATCCTTGGGTAACTGGTGAAGCTTCTCCGGTCTCTGGATCTCGATAGAATTTAATATCTGGGCTTCCTTCAATCCCATACTCATTATTTATTCCACCATTAAACTGTACAGGAGAATTAAAAGCAAGCCTCCGATTAATTTGCAACCACTTCAATTCATCTACAAACAAATCCTTATCTTTTTCAGTTGCAAAATAACCAAGACGATGTCCTTCATCGGCAACAAAATTTGTTACTCGCTCAATAAGATGTTGAGGAGAAAATTCATAATTCCTTCCAATTTTTGATTCTAGCTTATCTTTCCATTCTTGTTTAGTTGGTTTATAAAAATATTTTTGGGCAACAATATTCGCCTCATTTTCAGCCCAATCAACTGGAAACTCTGCATTTTCCATACTAAAAATAACTTCTCCAGTATCATAATCCGTAAGTTCAAGATTTCGTTGGCCCCAATCAACTGTTTCAAACGGATCCTTCCCATCACTAAAGAAACGTTCAATTTTAAGACCTGACTTTTGTTCAGGAATTTTATGATAGACTCTTCCTATGTCTAATCGATCAACATAAGTCTGTCCTCCAAAAGTATACATATGAATGTTCTTTTGATCTATAGCATTCTTTAAAGAATCAACATCTAAACCACTTGTTTGTAAAAGATTAAAACTATCATCAACTAAAATATGTCTATTAGCATCATATGCATCCAAGATTTCAATTGATACATTCTGATAACCATTCCCTGCCCCATTAGCCGGCGCACTTATAATTTCTTGATTAGCATCTTCACTCATTTTTTATTTTACCTCATTTTTTTAATTTCTTGTTCAAAATCTTTAACGTCTTGAAAATCTCTATACACAGAAGCAAACCGTATATACGCAACTTTATCCAACCGTTTTAACTCCCTCATAACTTTCTCTCCCACTTTTATACTTTCCACTTCTTTGGTTTTCAATCGTCTTAGTTCTTTCTCGATTTTCTCCACCACTGCTTCCACTTTTTCAAGACTGACCGGCCTTTTTTCACATGCTCTCATCAGTCCTCTTTTGAGTTTACTAGGATCGAACCGTTCTCTCCGCCCATCTTTTTTGATGACGAACAGATCCACGGCTTCAACCCTTTCGTATGTGGTAAATCTTTTTTCACATTGAAGACATTCCCGTCTTCGCCGTATTGCTTTCTGGTCTGCACTAGGCCGCTTATCGGTTACTTTCGTTTCCGTTGATCGACAATAGGGACAGACCATACTACAACATGTTGTAGTAAGCTTTCACGCAAACAACAACATACACCACATTAGAATTCAACTTCTATTTAAGCCTTTCGTAACTGTAGTATATCTATTCGAAAAAACTGCTGCAATTTTAGAAACGTTTCGACAATCTCATATCAAGTTTCTTAAAAACAAAAAACTCTTTATCTAAAATGTTATTAGCTATCACCATAGCAATCCTAGCCGGTATTGTAGCCGGCACTATTACTGGCATGACTCCTGGCATTCATATAAATTTAGTAGCATTAATTTTATTATCACTCGTTCAGGCAACTAACCTCAACCCATTGTACGCTATTATGTTCATTTTAGTCATGGCCACTACTCATACGTTCATTGATTTCATACCGTCTGTTTTCTTAGGCGCACCCGACCCAAGCACAGTACTATCAGTTTTACCAGGTCATAAATTACTATTTGAAGGCAAGGGTTTTGAAGCGATTATGATCTCAGTTTACGGAAGTATTATCGGTTTACTAGCAATTATTTTTTTAACACCTTTTATCATCAAAGCAATCCCACCACTGTACAATATAATCGAGCGTTTCATACCTTACATTTTAGTTTTAGCTGTCATATTAATAATTTCAAAAGAACGTTCTAAAACCATAGCAATCTTAATTTTTCTAATGAGCGGTTGTCTAGGTTTAGGCGTATTAAATATTAATCTCAGCCAACCTTTATTCCCATTATTATCTGGTTTATTTGGCACAAGCGGTTTATTACTGAGCTTAAAAGACAACGTTAAATTACCAAAACAAAAGTTCACTTATCCTAAAATAAACAACTACCAATACAAGGTATTAGGCTCTGGTTTCATTGCAAGTTTACTGACAGGTTTTCTTCCAGGTTTAGGCGCAGCCCAGGCAGCTATTATTGGCTCAAGCGTATTAAAAAAAACTAAACCAACTGATTTCATTTTCTTAACAGGCACTATTAACACTATGGTCATGATCATTGGTTTGATTGCGTTCATTACTATTAACAAAACAAGAAACGGCGCAATCGTGGTTATTTCAAAACTAATACCATCTCTTAACATCGACACAACACTACTCCTCATCGGCACAGTTTTAGTAGCTGGCGGTATTAGTAGTTTTTTAGCTATCTTACTTGCAAAACATTTCACAAAGATTATTCAACATGTAAATTATAGATTACTTTGTATCAGTATAATTTTATTCATCACTTTCTTAGTTTTCATTTTAACTAGTTGGCTTGGTTTATTCGTTTTATTAGTATCCACAGCAACAGGAATCCTACCACCACTATTAGGCGTTCAAAGAAACAATTTAATGGGCTGTTTGATTATCCCTGTAACTTTATTCTTCATCTTTTCTTCGACGGTTTAATCTCAAGCACAATGAACGCAACAAATGTCACGATAAGCGCTAATAGATATTGTCCGACTCCGGCAGCTATCCCAATTAACCCAACTATCCAAAGACTAACTGCAGACGTTACTCCATGAAGATGATTTTTAACGTTAAGTATTATTCCAACTCCCAGCAACCCTACAGCAACAAGTATCCCTAAGATCACCATCCCAAGGTCTATGGTAGCACTGTCTATTGCAAGTAATGTGACCATTGCAGCCCCTATACTTACTAACACATGAACTTTTATTCCAGCCGGCCTATAGAACCGTCCATGCTCAAACCCAAGTATCGCTCCAAGTATCAGCGCAAGAAATAATCGTAGAATTATTAGTGACTGTAATAATGCCATACAAAAACCAGAGTATCTACCTTCTTTAAATGTTCGTTATTACGTTAAGGTAACAGTTTCAGAACCAATATAAATTATTATTACTCTATAAAAAGAATGTATGAAAATCCCTCAAAAGAATTAAACAGTTTATTATTTAGTCAACGGATTATTTATTCTACGATAAAATCAATTCAACCGTTAAATGATAATGACGACGAATTCGACCAGCTCATAACCGAATATGGTATAACAAACCAAGAATATATCCAAACAGCAATGATATTAAGAGATCATATACTAAAATTCAAAGATAGATTCACTTTTTCTACAAACGAATCTAGAAATCCTATTGACAAAATAATTTAGAACAACTGACTTCACTTGTCAAACCATCATAGAAATATCACGAGAATACATACAAATATAAACATAAATCAAACAAATAAAGTTAATGACACAAGAAAGCAATAAGACATTAGACAGGTTATTATTTTATAATGCAGGGAGAATGCTAGAACTCCCAATATACTCTCAAAGGCTTATTGAAGCTGAAGAGACATATGGCTTAGATAGTCCAGAATTTATTAAAGCTGCAAAGGAACTACGAGATTACGTAACAGAAATCCAAGTTTCGTTCTTTCCTTATAGAAAAAAACAAGAAAATACTGATCACTAAAACATAATTATTTATCAAACCTTTGTCTAAACACAACTACCAAAATAGCTAAAAACGGAAGGTTTATAAACCACTGAAGAGTAGTAATAGGTTATGAGATTTAACGAAATTACATACCATACTAAAGCTATAGGATCAATCAGTTCAAACACAAGAGATTATGATAATATTGAACAATTAGTAAAAAGTATGACTGTACCATCACAAGGAGTAATTTATGTAGGTGCAGAAGGATTTAACGAAGATAATTTTCATGAAACTATGAGGGATCTAACGATCGAATCAACTGCAAATCCAGCTCAAAAGACCCCTTGTTATATGACATTAACAAAGGCTCTAATAGGTAGAAATGAAGATAACACTCATCATCCTCAACTAATCGTTATCAATCCTCTTAATAATCAAGTAGTAGATCTCATCGACGGAACTAACGCCCAATCATTACTCAACACAACGTTTCACAACAGCGATATCCTCCAGGCACGAAGTAAATACTTAACCCCAGAAACACACGATGCAGTAGCTAAATTACTAATCGGTATGGTACAAAACCACAGCCCCTCAATGTATGATGCAGTAATAACTCTAGGAGAATCCTTTCCCGAGGCGAAGTATGGAAACATTCTCCAAGCAATTGCACGGCAAGCTACGGCCATAACACAAGTACAAAGTGAACAAGACATCGAAGAAAACCGATTAAACTTTGACAGAAAAAAACAAGCCCTAGAAACTAATTTTGGAGTAAATGATATCTACTTTAATACACAAGGGTTTCTTGCACTAAATCTTCAAAGCGGCGATCATGTAATGTTCCAAATTGCTGATAAGTTTGTACCTCAAGATAAAACAACACTGTTTTTCGCTATGCCTGATGGAACTTGGTCTGGACGAACGTATGGAGCACTTGATTCAGATTTACGGGGTTCGTATCCTCTTGGCGCACTAGGAAAGCAATTTTTAGAAGAAATAGGACTAAAAAATAGTTAACCATCACTTATCAAACCATTGCCTGAGCACTACTTGTTTTTCTGCTTCTTTCCCAAACACTGATTCAATTCGTTGTTTCACTAATTCTAAAGTCTGTTTCAAGTACGGCGGTAATTGATACCGTTCAGCAAGTTCAATTGACGGTTCAAGATATTTGACTACACTCCCTTCAGCAATAGTAAACAATAACTTCCCTGAACATTTCGTACAGATTCCTTGTAGTGGCGGCCGTCTATATTTTTCGTTGCATTGCACGCATCTAAACTGTTGCATACTAAACTTACGTAGGTTACCTTTGATATCTCTAACAAAATGTCGTTCTATTACAAGCCGTGCAACGTCTAATTCATCTACTGCCCGTGTTTTCTCAGCGATCGCCATTTGCCCAAACACTTTCTCTTTCATTGTAGGAAGTGATTTATATGCACTACAAAGCACCCCTTGATTGATACTTGTTACTTCATGTGTATAGGACATACCTTCATATTGCCCTGGGGTATCAAGTAGTGATTTAACTTGTTTAACTTTAACATCCCATGGCATCCCGTATTTCTCAGCAGTCTCATATAGTTCTAGTGGATACTCAGGCACAATGTCCATATCAAATACCATATCATCTACTTCGCTCGGTATCAGCTGCGAGGTTATAATTAAAGGCGCGTCTTGCACTGCCCCTCTATGTGCTGGTAAATATCTACGCGAAAAATTAAGGAACGTATCCATTAGAAGTATTACTGCAGCCTCATCCCCATCACAATTATGGACTAATATATCGTTAGCAAAGAAATTATGTTCATTCTCCACATTAAAACAATAGCTTTCATCATCTCCGATAGATTCAACACGTTTCACTTTCGGATAAACGTATTCATTGTCATGTTCAATCCTCATCCCTTGCGGTATTTTCTGACATAATGCGTCTAAGATTTTATTTTTCCTTATCGAGATAAACCCTATCTCACCAAACTTCTTAACAAAATTTGAAGGAATAATGATCTTGGTAATAGCAAACGTAGGTATTGGCCTTTTCTTCTCTACGTAAAACTCTCGAACGACCGGCCCAGGTTTTTTAGCATGGTCATAGAACTTAGTAAATATCCCAAACCGCGACAACACAAAACTCAGGTCATGTTTCAATCCTTCACTGACTGTATCACACGTAACCTTTGTATCACTTATACTAACACTTCCATCCCCTTCATAATAGCCTCGAAGCAGTGCAGCCATTTTATTTTTCTTCAAATCTAAGAATAGACTAGGAATCCTTTTTTCTTTAGCACGTGCCCCTAACTTAAAATAATCATTAAATAATAAATACACTAATTTCGACGAGAACGTTAGATGATCTATATGATCTTCGCTCGGTTTCAACTTAAAGTACTTAGAAAAAACTGTCCGTATCAAATCTTTTATTTCATCTACTGTTGCTGCAATGGACACTTGGTAGAACCCTTTTTTTGATTCATTCTTTCGTGTAAACCCTTCAGCTATATACAACCCTATACATTCAAGTAACTCCTCATCAAGCGGCACTCGAATAGGTAATGAAACATTATCTCGTTTTATTGCTATAGTAACATCATCGGGTAAATCTTGCAATGTTTTCTTATGTTTCTTCAAAAAATCTTTAACAAACTTTACAGGAAAACTATCTCTCCGGTAATAATTGGTATTTTTTTTAAGCGTTTCAATAGTATCTAAATAATCTTTAACATTTCTGAGCATCACATCATCTCTTTCTAAAAATATTTCTGGCAAAAACAGTTCTTTAATATCTTTGGCTTTAACTCGCCGTTTATAACTCACCATTAATTGATCTCCTACAGAAATATTGCGTGCTCTCTTCTCAATTTTGCCTTTTGTGTACACTCGATGCCCTTGTGTCAATTGAATAGTTCTACCGCACTCAAGAACTACTTTAAGCAAACTACTCGGTGTATGTTTCGTCACTTCTTTGATTGTATCTTCTCCTGGATTGCTCCAAACGGTTGTATTAGAGACATCTTTTTTAAGCGTCCCAAACGAATCAACTTTTTCATTAGGTTTCAATTTTTCTATTACGTCCCCTATCTTTTCAATCTGCCATGCTCCATCTTTTTTAATCGACACATAATTCCCGTAGGCTAAGCAATCACGCCTAACAGCACAATGCATCATCGGGTGCGCGTACATTCCCTGCGTTTGCGAGAACCCTATTATACGACAAATTATCCCTGCCGATGTATGTGGTGCTAAAGCAACAACTAAATGCCCAACCAAATCTTTCTTAGTTTTGAGATTATAATACGGTTTAAGTCCATAGAGTTTCACTAATAGTTCATCAACGAATTGCGCAACCCTATAAAACACAATGTCTGCTCCTTCTTCAACTGATTCCGGACAGCTTGGTAGTATAATATCTTGCGGTTTAATCTCTATTACTTGATTAGGGTCTGTAATCAGCTCACCTTTAGTATCTTTTGTATAGCCTAATTTCTTAACAGTCTCAACATCAATACCTATTTCGTTAGGTTTAAAATGCGTTATAGGAAGCTCAGTCATATCATAGCGTATGGTTCCATCTTTATTGACGTACAAATCATGTAAGGAGCGAAGTATCCCTTTGGCTAAGTATTCAGGTGTATGATCTTCGTTTGATGTTCCGCGCACTCCTTTGATTAGGTCTGGATATTGTGTCCGGCCGAGCGCATTAAGTGCTTTTTTAAAATAATGCTCAATCGGCAGATCCCAATCAAAATAACCTCGTGTTTTCCCGTGTTTTTGATCTTCTCCTGTATCAGGATCTTTACCAATAATCTCACACACTTCTTTTTCTACGTACGCCTCACACGTCTGACAAAAATATTTTCGAACACCTGTTTCCTGACATTGTTCACAGATTCTGTATATTGTATCTCGGTCACACTTTTTGCAATGAAATTTTGGAAACTGCGATAGAATTTTCCCTTCTTTTAGTGCAGCTTGAAAGCTTCTAAGTTTGCCTCCTTGCGCACCTACTGGAAACAAAGCTTGCGGGCTCCCTGTCAATTTCCTCATCTTAGCTTTCTCCGGCCGGCCCATACGAGCACCGATGAACGTACCGCTTTTGTCTTTGATCGTAATACCAGCAAGTTTCGATATTATTGCAAGTATTCCATCCTTTTCTTGCGTCCGAATCTCATCGATATCAAACGGTTTTTTATTTAATCCAAGTGTATATATTAGAGCCTGCGCCCATTCTTTTTCTACTACCACATGTTCTTTAGTTATAACTGCATGTGGAACTCCAAGTATCTCAAGTATCGATTTTGCGTCTTGTTCAACCAAATCTTCTTGATAGTTATAGACTAATGGCAGAATCAATTTAGGCGGACTTGTTTGCACTACTCCTTGTTCAATCCAATCAAGCAGTGTAAGAAACTGTTTAAACGTAACATCTTGAAAATGAAACGTGTAGCGTGGATGCATCGGCACAGTATGTTCAACAGCGAGTTTATACGACTCATCTACTGACATGGCACGTACATCTGTAAATGGTATTTGTTTATCTTTAAGAATTTGTTCAAACCATTCTTCATTAAATCCTGCAGGCACTAGCGGATGCGCTCGATTAATAAAATCCCCATAACTTATCAACAGATCTCCTAAGAATAATATTTCTTCAATCAACGGCGAATATTGTTTTGCTTGTTCAAAGGTTTCAAGCCTTCTAACATCTCCTCCTTTAAGCCGTACGATCGGCCCGTCTATACTGTCACAACAAGATATCGCGGTCCCTTTCCCCGGCCTCTCAGTTTTGAGTTGTGTCCCAACTCCTAAGAATCTCTCAACTATGTGCATGGTTGCCGGATGCACTGCTGTCGCACTTAGTCCTGTGTTTCGTGCCCGACCGTATCGTAATCTAAATCCTCCAGTTCGTAGTGGATGTGTAAATATCGGCCGTCCGGCAACCAAATCTTTAATGAACGTATAATCAGGCTTAATTTTTTGCCCATCATCTTCTTTTGATTTTTTCCCTTCTTGCTTTGCTTTAATCTTTTTTTGCAGTGTAAGAAATTCGTCTAAGAACTTCCAGTGGTCCAAACCAAACTCTTTCCCCCAGACACTTAACTGTTTCCACACTTTCGGAGCTTTTTGTGTTAATCCCTCACCTATCACGAGACAAATCCCGTTTCGTATCCTATCAGTTTCAATCCGATCCAGATCCTTATAATTACTCACTTCAAATTTCTCTGACGGATCCCCGTCTATTTGAACCGGCAAGTGCGCAACCATATGTTCAATCTCTTTTTCTGACGGAAAGTATTGTAGGTTCGTTACTCTCTCATGATAATCTCTAAGTTCTGTTTGCATCCGTTTAATCTCATTTTCTGTCGGATCATAAGTTTTGTACCCCATCTTCACCCGTATATAATCTGCAAGCACAACCGACACTGACGCAGCAGTCCCACCAGCACTCCTGATCGGCCCAGAATAATAAAGTGCAAAATATTGCCCAGTGCCGTCTTTTCTCTCTCGCAGCACTAATTTAGTAAACCCTTCCAAAGGACTAGCAACAACCCCGACAGTCAAATAAGCAACCCCGACCCTGATCCCTACTTCCATTGCTTCAAGCTCAGTCTCAAACGCACAAAATTTCTGTTGTGCAACTTCAAGTGACACAGAGAATGCAACACGCCAATCAAGTTTTCCGAATTGTTCTTCAAGTTCAACGATTCGCTCAACCATTCCACTATTAACAATTTGAGGGGCTGCAACACTAATCAACCCTTCAACTCGCTCGGCCATGTTTTTTGCGAGTGGTATATTAACTTTCTCATCAGGATCAAACCCTTTCGCTTTAGCCGCATTTCCAACTTCGTACGCTTCAAGTACAATTTTATTAATCATATCAAAATACTCTTGCATGACTGGACTAGCTTGGCTCATCACATTATGTCAAAGAAGAAATGTTTATATAATTTTAGTTAAAAAATAAAGAATAATGGAAGCATTAGAAAAAGTAATTAAAGAACATCATCAACGTTCCAAAGACGACTTCAAATATAGACAAACTGGAAGGATTCTTGGTGGACTCTTATTACTTCTTTGTGTACCATTGTCACAAATAACAAAATACACTATAGATCAAGGTAAATGTTTTCATGGTGTCGGCTTAGTCACAGGCTATGTATTAGCTGAAGGTATTGGGAACCTCATCACAGGAACACACCATTATGTCTCATGTAAAATACTATCAGGCACAATAAAAGTAACTAAGAACTTAAAATCATACTTAGACAACCCTACTAATTATTTACTCTAAAAAGTTCATATATTTCACTTCTCTTGTCTGCAAGTTTACCATAACTACTTTTGCCGGATCCGCTTCAACCCCGACTTTTGTCATGAAATCAGTTTGTTCTTGCCAGCACCCTGAACTAATCAAAGTAACGTTTTTATATTGCGCACTAGAAACTCTATGCAAATGTCCACTGGCAAATATATCTGGCACTTTTTCAATGACCATTGGATCCCCTCGTGTATCAGGTATATATAATGACGAAGTATGCGTTGGCGCAAGATGTCTTTTCTCCATTAGAAACTGCATTATATTTTCAGGACGGGCAACCCCTCCTTGTTGCCGCAGACTATCCACATTTTCTGCAAAGTACGTATAACTATATCCATGATAGAGTAAAACGTTAAACCCTTCAAAATCTCGATTAGCATGAATGTTCACCATGGAAGGATTAGTCGTAACAGTTACATTTGGCAAATCATATATTGCTTTAGCATAATTTTTATCAAGCATAGGTTGCGGTTCAGCTAGCCTCATTGCATCGTGATTACCGCCTATAATAATGATCTGTAAATCTTTTCGTAATTTACCAAGCAGTTCAGCTATATGTGTATATTGTGCCACCACATCATTAATAGAGAGCTCATCAAACTGTGTTGGATATATCCCGCACCCATCAATTAAATCCCCAACAACAAAGAGATATTTAACTTTCAGAGCTGTTTGTTTTTGCTCTTTGTTCCCGCTCTCACCATTAAGCCAAGTCACAAATGACTCAAATTGCTTTTGCATAAAGAGCTTACTTCCCGTATGTATGTCCGATGTAAATACTGCATAAGCTTCATCTTCAGCTTTTTTCAGCTCATGACTAACCGGCACATCAGCAAACACTATTTCATTTGCAAACACTATCTCATTCCCTGTAGTCCCTTTTATGCCTACGACTTCATCCATTACTATCCGTTGCCCTTTAGCAAACAAATCTTCTCTATTTTGGTTAATCAAAACCCGCACAGTCCCGGTCGGATCTTCAAGTTCAAGTAACAAATTACCATTTTTAGTGATTCTCCGATCACTCACAACTCCAATCACACTTAGTTGCGTTCTTTGTTCTACTGTTTTAAGCCTCACAAACGATATCGCATCTTGCATCTCTGGCCTGCTACGAAGTAATTCTTTAATGGTTTCATATCTCAATTTAAAATGTTGCACAAAATCTTGTAATACTCGTTTCCGCGGTTCATCTTTGTACGCGTTTATTACCATCACACTACTATCAGTTGACACTTCCTCATCAATTTCCTCTTCAGTTTCTGTATGCACAGTTTTCACTTCGTCCATAACATGATCCATGATCTCTTTTTTCTCAGGTGAGACATTATATTCCATTAAGTCTAAGAACAAGTAATAGCCTTTCCCATCATTTCCTTTCTCAAGTAGCGCTTTGGCCCTCTCAAACTCTTTCCAATTAATATTCACCATTGTTTCAGTTTGAGTCAGCACAAGATACAAATCTTCATTAATCAAGGTCGGTTTCTCGTTTGGTATTTTCTGTTCAATTAGCGTACAAACATCTTTAGCATCAACCCCTTTCTTTTCCGCAAGCTCAGGCGCGATCAAAAACCCTTTTTGCATAAATTGCTCAATCATTTGTTTCATTCTATAATAATCAAAGCCCTAACCCTTCTTTAAGACTAACATTAATTTTCGGCAGTGTAGTGGACGGTATCGCAAGCCCAATCTCTCTTGTTCGACCGTATCGTCCTTTTGACACTACTCGCGCATTAATTATCCCAAGCATATCAAGTTCAGCTATAATATCTGACACTCGTCTTTGTGTTAGAGGCGACAATCCAACACTCTCACAAATTGTTGTATAGATTTCATAAACTTCTCCTGTAAAGATCGGTTTAACTTTTCGGTTACATAGATCAAATATCGAGAACAGCGTCGCTTGGAACTGTTTAGGTTGCGACCCTACGATATCAAATATTCTATCTCGCTCAATCTTTTCTTCTGCTTGATCGATATAAGTCACACTAAGACTTTTCTCCCCTGTCCTCTCAGCAAGTTCCCCTGCAACACGCAACAATTCTATAGCTCGCCTAGCGTCTCCATGCTCCCGTGCTGTATATGCTGCACATTTCTCAATCACTCCTTGCTCTAAAGCTGTCTTTGAGAACGCAACTTTCGCTCGTTCACGTAATATATCTTGCAGTTGCAAAGCGTTATAAGGCGCAAATATCAATTCTTCTTCTGAAAGCGAGCTTTTAACTCTCGGGTCTAAATTATCTGCGAACGTCAAATCATTACTAATCCCTATAACTGAAATTTGCGATTCAGACAATTCCGCATTAAGCCTAGTTAAATTATACAGTATCTCATCCCCTGCTTTTTTGACTAACTGATCAATTTCATCTAGTACTAATATCACTACTTTACGTTTTGACTCTACCGCTTGTACAAACAACCTATACACTTCATCTGTTGGTAGCCCTGTAGCCGGCACGTCCGTTCCAAATTCTCGTGCAAGTTGTGCAAGTATTCGGTACTCTGTATCTGCAACTCGTTTAAGCTTACAGTTCAAATAATAGCTAACAAGTCGAACTTTTTTCTTCTCATTAACTTGTCCAATCTCTTCAAGCACATGATTCGTCACTGCAGTTTTCCCAGTCCCTGTCTTACCATACAAAAAAACGTTTGATGGTTTCTCTCCTCTAAGTGCTGGTGCAAGTATGCTTGCTAACTGTTCCATCTGATCATCTCTATGCAATAATTTCTTAGGCGAATAATTATTTTGCAAGTATTGTTTTTTAATAATGAGCGGCACTCGATCAAGATAATTTGAAAAGAACCGATTTAATTTCGTTTTTCCCATACGTTAGCCCCATTTCCTATGGAACTATTTAAGCTTTGCCGTAACTTACTATCCACTCACACCTCCATTTCCGATGGAACTTAACTAAACAACAAAAACATAGTCCCAATACTCTACAAACAACTTACTACTATTAAATTACAATACAATTACAATATATAATAATATATAATAAAAATATTTATAAATAAAATAAATAAATACCGTTTTTTTCACTTCTAAGACTAGCCCTATTAACCACTCTTACACACACCGTACACACCTTTAACTCTTAATTTAAAAGTTCCATATGAAACCAAGGGGTAGGTCTATTTCAACCTAATTAAACTAAAATAACTTTCCATACGAAACAAAGGTCTAATATTCACCCTCTATCTTTTTTCTAATATAACGTCCATATTCCAAGTTAAACAATCAAACCACAGAAAACTTTATATACAACTGTCCATGTTTCTGTATTTCATGTCCCAAGAGAAGAAATATTCTAAGCAATTACTTGGCAAAACAGTCGTAAGTAAAACCGGCAAGCGATTTGGCGAAGTTGGCGACATTTCATTTGAGGTTAGAACCGGCGAATTATTACAAATTATTTTAAAAGATCCAACAGCTTACTGTGACGGTTTAGAATTAGAGAAAAACAAGACCGGCGAATTATTGATTCCATTTAGTTCAGTAATCGCTGTAGGTGACTTCGTAGTTATAGCTGAAGAAGATATTATTTAAGATGAGCTCAGAAATCGACCAATCATTTCCTACTTGTAAATACGGTATTGAATCTAGTATCAATAGGCAAACACAGGAGTTATTAGATAATTTTAATTTATCTCAGGCATATAATTGCAGTCATCCAGATATAGAACAACACCACAAAAATTTAACAAGAGTAAACATTACAGGTGACTCATTATCTATTTCTGCGGTACGCTTATTTCTTATCCAAGACCCACATAAAGTACTATCAGCATTAGAAGAAGATATATTAAATGGTACTAATAGCTATCCAGGAATAAAAGTTTGTTTCGAATGTCCCTTACATGGAGAAAGACCAGACGACCATAAATTATAAAAGTCACATCATCAGTATTTTTTCTTCACGTACATGATAAACAATTTCCATAAATCGTTTCACAAGTGATGCATCAACAGGTTCTTTAGTATTGGGTTCTTCACGATTATTATTAGGTTTAAATGCTGATCCAACTATTGCCCCGTCACAAATCATAAGTTGTTCAAACGCATTATCAAAATTCAATCCATCGCCAATTATCAGCGGATACTCATTTCCAATTATTCTCCTAAACTCTTTAATTTTTCTTATAGGAGTTTCTTTTCCTGTCTCTTCTCCGGTTACAACTATTGCATCTACTAATTTCATTCCTTCGTAAATATCTTTATTAAGATTTGACCCAGACACAGGTTCATGATATTTCGGCCAAACTCCGCCTAAAACAGTGATACGGGGATAATCGTTTCTCATTCGATCGAATAGAAAACTATTAACAATTTTTTTAGCATAATAACTGCCTGCTACATAATCGACTTGGATGAATGAAGCATTATGTTCATGAGCAAGTACAAAAGCGTCAGACCATTCATTGGGAAGAATATTAACTCCAACTTCTAACGAAGATGATCTAAATTCCAATCTATTCAATGTGTCTTTAACATCTCTTAGTTCACCATGATAATTTTCAATAATAACTCCGTCAATGCCTAATGTTTCATAGATCTTTATTTCCTCAAGCGCTTGATTAACAGGATTCATTCCAGCAAGATGGATCATCCCAAATATAGGCGTATTCCTAAACCTCTTAGTAAACTGTTCCATAAAAAAATACTATAGACAATAATTAATAAAAACTATGAAATAAGGTCATTACTTAAGAATCCAAAATCCTTTTAAAACCGTTTTTCTTAAAGTTTACCATGGCCAAAGGCTTCACGTTTAAATCTACTAAAGAATTAAAAATTCCTAAAAAATTAGTGGACCAAATAATCGCTCAAGAGCAAGCTGTAAGTATTATTAAAAAAGCAGCCAAACAAAAGCGTCATGTACTCCTTATCGGAACTCCGGGGACTGGAAAATCACTAATATCTCAAGCCCTAGCACAATTACTACCATCAGAAAAGCTAAAAGATATTTTATCATTTCACAACGCCGAAGACGACAATAACCCGATAATAAAAACGATCGCTGCCGGAAAAGGAAAAACTCTCCAAGGCCGCTACCGCGTAAAAGCAGCCGGCTCATTCAAAAACCAAAACATTCTATTTTTCATAATCCTAATCATAGCAGTAATTTCGCCGTGGTATATCAGAAACACCTACGGTGACATCATGGGGGCAGCAGCCCTGATCGGTTCAATGATTTTTTTTGCCGCGTTCATTTTATTTATGAATCTAGGCAAAAGGATGCGCACATTAAATACAGGTGTCGCCGTTCCAAAATTGCTTGTTAATAATCTCAAAATAAAGACCGCACCCTTCGTAGACGGCAGCGGCGCGCCTGCTACTGCCCTTTTAGGAAATTGCCTCCACGATCCGCTTCAGAGCTTTTATCCGGAAATAGAGATATATGACAGTGTTGAACATGAGGTGTCAATTTCAAAAAAAGTTAATCATCTTCTTCAAAAACATAAGAACAAAATAATCAAAAAAGGTACATATAGAGCAACCCATCTTGAGAAAGGACAATCGATAGTATTAGCAGAAACAGAAGATAAAAGTAAATTAGTAAATGTTATTTCCGTGAATAAATACAAATCAGACAAACCTCATCTCTACAAAGTCACAACAAAACTAGGCAAATCGCTCACCATAACACCAGAACATAAAGTAGCAATTAACAATAAAGGAAAGAAAGAATATATCAGAGCAGATCAACTAAAAAAAGGGCAAGAAGTTTTCACACTTAAAAATTCTCAAAAGAAAAGTTAGCGTGTTTCCCATTACCATTTTCTAGACATTCTCCGGAAGAAATTAGCTAAAACCAACGGACAAGCGGACAAGTGCCCGCGTAGAGTATTTAAGCATTCAAACCTATATAGTTAATTACCATTGGAGGTGAACATATGGTAGAAAAAAAAGTTAGAGAATTATTAGAGAAATACAACCCGATTGTCTTTGAGCAAGACATTATTGATACATATAAAACACGCGACATAAAACTGTCAAGGATATATTATGCGTATCGAGCAACAAAGCTCATGCATCCTGAGTTTGGTTATCGACGTCTTTCGCGTGTAATGGGTTACAAGGATCATAAAACAGTGTTATGGGAGAAGGGAGGTGTTCCAGTCTCAGTAAAGACGGTGGATTGGCTTAGCGAGAGAGATCTGATACCACTATATCCATATGATAAACGTCTTGGTTTAATAGCTCGAATTTTAGGTGCTCTATTTGCTGATGGTGGAATTTTTGAAAATCTTAATGCTATATTTTTGTCAAGTTCAGAATTAAGTGCAGTAAAAGAATTTGGTGAAGATCTAAAAATTATTTTTGGAGAAGGCATTGAAAAAAATTCTCGAATTATTGAAGCGGGTGAATATGGCCATTCATGGTGTTATCAGAATACAAATAGAAAAATCATTAGATTATTTCAAGTATTAGGTGCCCCTATTTGGAGAAAATCAACTATGAAGTTACTCATCCCTGAGTGGATATTTTCATCAGAGGAATTATTAGATAATTTCATCGGATCTCTTTTTGGAGGTGACGGAAGTATCCCAAAGTACAAATTTAGTAATCCAAATCCAATAACAATTGGAATTACAGGAAGGGATAATTTAAAAGAAAACAGAATAGAATTTTTTGAACAAATACGAGAATATTTTATTATGAAAGGTATAGAAACTAACAATTTGTATATTACTAAGTGGAAAGAATCAAATATTTATAGAATTCCTGTACGGTCAACATATTCGAATTTCTTAGATTTTTATAAGAATGTACCTATATACTATTGTAAGTATAAAAAAGAAAAATTAAAAAAAACGATCAAAGATTGGCAGAAAAAGATAGATAAAGGTTTAACATTAAGTAATTTGAGGGGAGATGAAATCTAGATTTGTCCAAACACCAATGATCTAATTCCACACACAAAAACCTATAAAAACCCTTTAATCAGACGTATATTCAGATGGACATAACAACAGAAAAGATAACTAAAATTGAGAAGATCAAGTACGACGGTTATTTGTATAATTTAACGACTGAGACTGGCAACGTATTTGCCAACGGAATACTAGTTAAGAACTCCGGCGGTTTGGGGACTCCTGCTTATGAGCGGTTAATTCCTGGCTTGGTTCACAAGGCTAATGGTGGTGTTTTGCACATTGACGAGATTGCAAGTCTTCCACTGGTTACTCAACAGAAACTACTTACAGTTTTACAAGAAAAAAAGTTTAGTATAACAGGACAACACGAACAGTCTTCTGGCGCGTCTGTTGTGTCCACTCCTGCCCCTGCAGATTTCGTATTGGTTGCGTCTGGCAATTTGGACACTATTAAGCATATGCACCCTGCTTTGCGATCTCGTATCCGCGGTTATGGGTATGAGGTTTACATGGACGAGGTCATGGACGACACTCCAAAGAATCGGATTCTGCTGGCGCAATTTATTGCTCAAGAGGTTGAAAAGGATAAGAAGATTCCGCATTTCAGCCGTGCTGCAGCAGAATCTATTGTAACTGAATCTAAAAAGTTAGGCGGCCGAGCTGGTAAATTGACACTTCGTTTCCGCGAATTGGGCGGCTTGATCCGCGCTGCGGGCGACGTTGCAAAAGAGCGTGGTCATAAATTGGTAACTCCAGCTGACGTTATTGCTGGTAAAGAATCCGCACGTAATCTAGAGGACCAGATTGCGGATAAATTTATTGAGCAGAAGAAAGAGTACGACGTTATTTTGACTAAGGGCACTCGCATTGGCCGTGTTAATGGGTTGGCTGTTCTCGGGGATGTATCACATCACTCCGGTATTGTTTTGCCAATCGAATCTGAGGTAACCCCTGGCGGAAAGAAGGCTGAGTTCGTAGCGACCGGTAAATTGGGAAAAATCGCTAAAGAAGCTGTCCAGAATGTATCAGCTATCATCATGAAATATTTTGGTACTGACATTAAAGGTAAGTATGATATTTACACTCAGTTTTTACAGACTGCATCTACTGGCGTTGAAGGGGATTCAGCGTCCATTGCTGTTGCAACGTCTATTATTTCGGCATTGAACCAGGTTCCTGTAAAACAGAGCGTTGCAATGACTGGTTCATTGTCTGTCCGCGGCGAGATTTTAGCTGTGGGTGGTATTTCTGCCAAGATTGAAGCAGCGATTGAGGCTGGTGTTAAAACTATTATCATCCCGTCCGTAAACAAAAAAGACATTTTCATTGAAGCGGCCAAGCTCAAAGGTATCAAGATATTTTATGTATCTCGCATTGAAGAGGTTTTAGAACACGCGCTTGATTGGAATAAAGAGAACGCATCTATTTTAAAGAAGCTAAAGAATAATAAATAGTATGCATAAGAGACTTTCTTACCCAGATAAGAAAAATTTAGCAACAACAATTGGTGATAGTGTTGAGTCTATAGTTTCTAGTTGGGGTTTTTTTGAACCAAACAGTGACGATCCCACTGATCTTATGAACAGTTGGTACCAAATAAAGGGTTGGTTACATGTAAAAAATATGTTATTAAAAACTCGTCATTACGTTCATCAGGGCATCATTGAGCGGTCAGTATCTATAAAGGACACCACGTTCGATTCTATCCAAGACAATCTTCAGGCAGGTTGGCAGATTGCTTATTTTGATACTATCGAGAATGGCTTTGTGCAGCGGGTGCAATACGATCAAGGTCCATGGAAGAACTTCTTCAATCAATATTGGCTTCCTTTAAAGCAGTCAGACACATCTACAGGAATTCGCTCGTTCGTTTGGAATGATGTTAGTCGTTTTGATGGCTCTTCTGTTGACGCAAGAATATTTGAAATCGGTAACAACGTAGAATTAATACTAAGAAGGCACGGTACTCGCGTCCCATCCCAAGATATTTTAGATAAGTACGGTGCTAGTTGGCAACCGGTATCATTTACTCATACAATTCACGACCTAACGTTTGAGCGAGTTATTGATATCGAATTAAACACTCGAAGAATCGTTCTTAAAGGTGAAGAAGTATATGAAGACGAAAGTTGTGACGGCTTTAATCATCAATTATGCACTTATAAATCAGGCTCTTGGGAATCTATGATTGAACGTTTAGTACCTACTGATTTACATCCTTTAGAAGGCGCTTTAGTATACATAGATGAAAAACTATTACCTCAAGACGAGCACAATATTTATTTCATTATTGATTAAATTATTTGACTCTATGGTTAAGTCACGGGTAACTAAATCTTTATATACACATTTTTCAATGTTTGTTCGTATTGATGGAGGTTTATTAAAAATGCAAATCACAGGTTTTGGTTATACAAAATTATTCGCTGAAAAGAAGGGTTCATTAGAAAAGGGGATTGAGAAGATCGATCGTCCAATGAAGATCAATAATTTAGAAGAGGTTGAGGGCCAAGCCGGCAAAGATCGTAAATTTGTTCGTGTATCTTTTAGTTACGGTTTAGAGTACGCACCAAATATTGCAACTGTTACGATTGAGGGTTTCATTGTCATTACTGAAGAGACTAAACTCATCGACGATGTATTAAAGGCTTGGAAAGAGACCGGCGTTGTTGACACAAGTGTTGAAGTTATGAATGCTTTGCTTACAGCCATCCAAATTCGCGCTGGTGTTAAGGCTTTAGAATTGACTGACCAAGTCCATGTTCCGCCTCACATTCCAATTCCAGTTTCCAAATTGGTTAAAAAGGACGGCACGACTGAAGAACTAAAAGGTTCATCAATTAAACCATCTTCAAAAAACCCTGACAGCTCAAAAGCGAGTTAAAAGTCAGATAACTGTTTCATTTCTTTCTCTTTTTTAATTGCTTCTTCGTATGAGCATTTTTGTTTTTTCACGATTTTTAGAACTCGTAAATTTTTTTCCATTCAGCACCTCTTAACGTTAATGTATTCACGAATTGTTTATATGCATTGAGTTTGAATTGAATAGATGTTCCTAAATATACTTTGAAAAATAATCTTTAAATTATACTAATCTTTCTAAAACAGTCATATTTTTTAGTGCATGTAGTTTATGACAAACTATGTACACAAAAGTAAAACAAATCAAAGGTATCGAATATCTATATTTAGTAAAGCAAACTTATGATAAGCGTCATAAGAAAACACGTCAGAAAACTGTGAAATATTTAGGCCGTATTGTGTCATTATCTAAAAAACGTGAAATCGATTTGAACAGACATATTCCTTCAATCAAATCTTTCATTGAATCAAATAGTTTGCAAACTATTTTCCAGAAGCTAATCCAATATGAGTTATTCAATCATGGTTTTAGATTGGATAACAAATTAGGTGAATTAAAAGATAATCATTATAGGATTACACCAAGGTGTAGAATGTTCAAACAAATAAATTCAGGTGCAAAAGTCTGTTTTGAGATTAACCAAGGTTTCTTGACAGGACATTCTATAGACCGGTTATGCGAGCCATTACCTGTACTAGAAAGCGATCTTGCGTGTGGTGAGTTCCTTGCAAAACGGTATGGTGCAGAAGGCTTAGATATATCTCCAGAATTGTTTATTTTGCTCTTCAAACGAGTATTAAAGCAAGGATTGCTAAAAACTGGTTGATTATACCTCTATTTTAAACGCATTAATTGATCCCCAAGGACAGTGTCTAATACTATTTGCGGTTAAAACTCATGGTGCCTAACACTGTATTACTACATCTAAAACTGGATCAAAAAACATTGTAAATCAATCTATATTATTACTAGATTATAACAAATGGACAAACACTACGGAAATCCTTGAATATAATTAGTATTGATCTCTATATTCACGGTCCGGACACGGACAACCCGCGGACACACGGACAGAGGGCGGACAAAGGACGGACACGGACAATCTATAAATTTAAAAAGATCAAGATATTAGACTCTAAAGATGGACTTAGATTACATTAATTTAAATAAAAGGCTTAAAAAGGCGTTTTATAGGGTGAAAAAAGACATTTCAGACATAAAAATTGAAAATGAACAGTTAAAAGCCAAGGTTAAGCATTTCGTAAGTGATTCAGAAACCAACCGCGTTTTAAAGGATGTCTTGAACAGTAATAAAGACAATAGCGACAATAAAGACTTTAAAGAATCTTCCACTGGAAATCAAGGGGTCGGACACACGGACAACAACCTGCGGACAACCCACGGACAGACTGCGGACAATCCACGGACAGACATTAAGCAAAATTGGGTTTTAGACACTAATAAAGACATAAATATCCTCAAAAAAGAGATAACAAATCGGTTTAAACGTTTATCTTCTCAACAATTTAAAGTTTTTAATACAATTTACACTCTAGAAGAAGAGTTAAATCAAGCTATAACCTACAAAGATCTTGCAATCAAGCTTAAACTCTCACAAAGTGCTATTAGGGGGCATATTACTGAGTTATTACTCAAAAGAATACCTCTCACAAAAGAGAAATCAGGTAATAACATCATTTATATCTCTATTCCGAGGGACTTTAGAAGTCTCACTTTATTCGAAAAACTCCTAAAACTACATGATTTTGATCCTTCACAAAAAACATTGTTTGAATAGAGCTTATTTTAATTCTCACTTCTCTTATTTTTCCTCAAAACGATCTTATTTTATTCCCTCTTTACACAAATCATTATTTAAGTATAACAAATAAACATATCTCACTTTCTTACAGATTCTAATTTTCTCTAGTAATATTATATTTCAAGACCGTTCTGTAGCGTTTTTATGAACGCACAAAACGTTTTCAAAACGTTTTGAAAACGATAAAAACCCTCTAAATTTATTCAAACATCTCTAACAAACATTTAAATAGAAGGAAAGGCCTCGAATGTGCTATGGGTCTTTTTAGAAAAAAGGAGTTTATCCAAAAACAAGAGTTTAATCTTTTACATGAGCGCTTACATGGCGCATTTTCTAAAGTTAGGATGGATTTTACTGAAGTTCTGAAACAGATGACTACTTTTAAAAAAAACAATCAAAATCTTTCTCATGAATCCACGATTCTAGGTGCCAGAATATCAGCATTAGAAGGGAAAATTGACTTTTTACAAAAAACGTTTTTAAATTTCCAAAATAGCACTTCTATCCCGAAATTAGAATCAGCTGAACAAATAGCACACGAAGAGGAGGGTCCTGAAATCGATTATTTTCAACAATTAACACAGACTCAATTAGCAATTATGGGTACTCTCCTAAAATTAATTATGATCTCAAAGAAAAAGTGGATTTCTGTTAAAAGTATAGCTAACGAATATTACCCGAACAATGATTATCGTAATGTGAAAGGCATTTTGTCTCAATATACGGGAATATTATTAGAATTTAATCTTATTAAGAAAAAAACTATTGGTTTATTAATGTATACGGCTCTAACTCAAACTGGGGAGAAATTTTGCAAAGAGAACTCAGAGAAACTTTTATCATTGGTTAAAGACCTCAAATCTCATCAAGTGGATTAGGTAGCGATTTTAGCCGTTCTACTGACACATGTGTATAAATTTGTGTAGTTTGTAGGTTTTCATGTCCTAGTAGTTCTTGGATAAATCGTATATCTACTCCTTTATTGAGCAGACTTGTTGCAAAACTATGTCTTAGTACGTGCGGTGTTACTTTCTTTTGAATATCTGCTTTTTTTCCTAGTTTACTTATCATCTTTTGCACCATTTTCACACTTAGATGCCCTTCAAGCCCTAAAAAAACGTATCCTGTATTTCTATTTCCTAAATATTGTTTTATTTCTTCGAGAAGTCGTTCTGATACTATCGTCATACGTTCTTTATCTCCTTTCCCGTCTATTATTTTGATAGTTTTTTCATTAAAGTTTATGTTTTCTATGTTTAAGGTAACGCACTCAGAAACGCGTAGACCGGACGAATACATAAGTTTAACGATTAATTGGTGTTTGGTATTTTTTGTTGAATCAATTAGTTTTTTCACTTCTATATCTGTTAAGTATACTGGTATTTTCTTCGGTATTTTTAGTGTTTGAATGTGTGGGATTGGCTTTTGTAGTACGTGTTTGAAATAGAATCTGATTGCGGATAGTGCTAAGTTAATACTTTTAGGTTTATGTTGTTTATCATGTAGGTGTGCAATGAATTGTTTTATGTCTTGTTCTTTTACTCGCTTAAGTGATTTATTTATGTGTGATTGAAATTGGTTGAGGTGGTGGAGATATGCATCGACTGTTTGTTTACTGTAGCCTTTAATTTTTAGTTCTGTTTCTACGTCTTTAAGCATATTATGGCTGTTGGCAAGGTTATCTATAAGGTTTTCTTAAGGGTTTGATTAAATATTTTAATTAACTATCATAATTCGTGTTGGAAGTAATGTTCCAGTGGCATTTCTATCTTTATTTTTTCTTCTGCAAGGATTTCTGTAATTCTCCTTGGGATTGTGGTGATGCCTATTGCCTCATATTGATTTTGGATGAGCTGTATTCTTTCTGTTTCGGGTCTTATCCATCTAAGCATATCATTATATGTTTGTATTCCAGCTTCTAATGCTTCATTTTTTTCTGATCGAATTGTGAAGATATCTGCATCATCCTCAATCTCGATTGCTTTTATGGTTTCGGAGTGGTGTGCTTGTACTAATGCACTTTCGATGGCCCCTACCACATAAAATGGGTCATCGTTTTCTTGTAGGTATCGTTCTATTTTCCCGAATAAATGCTTCCTTGGGTTTATTAATCTTTGAAAGTATTCTGTGAAAATTGTTCTATTTTGATCCCTCACAACTATTGTGGGTTTGATCTCGAGTCCTTGTTTGTAACGGTGGAATACGTCTTCTAATACTTCTGACCTTACTTCATTATATCTCATATTTACTTTTTGTGTATTTCTCTCTCTGGGGTATATATCTCGATGTTTTGCCTTAACTACTAGTACTTCTTCCTTTCTAATTGTGTGTCCTTTCATTCTATTTTTGATTTATTATGTCGGTTTTTAATGGTTTCCAAAGGTATACTTAATGTAGATTAAGCGAACTTTTCTCTGTAAGTGCTAAACTCTGGCGCTCTAGGGTGGTTTCTCTTTATTTTTTTGGTTGTTTTCTGTTGCTTTTCCTTTGTCTTTTCTGGCCTTCTCTCCTTCGTGCGTCTCTGATTAAAACTTCATGTCTTTTCTAAGATTATTTGATCTCTTCCTGTCTGTAGGATGTTTTAATTTATGCTTAAATATTTCAATCCTAACTTATGTGCAAATATTTATATAATGGTGGAACTTATTTATTGCACATGCTACAAAAATACAGCAGATATAAACTCTTAGAAATTTTTTTCAAATTTCCGACGAAAGTATTCCATATTAGAGAACTTTCAAGGATGATAGATTTAGCTCAACCTTCAGTTAAAAATCATCTAATTGAACTAATGAAAGAAAAGTTAATACAAAAAACTGATGAAGGGTTATATGGTGGTTATCATGCAAATAGGGATGATGATCTTTTCAGACATCTCAAACAACAGAACACTGTCTTTACACTCCATCAATCTGGCTGTATAAATTATCTATTCGAACAGTGCATGCCCCAAGCGATCATTCTTCTCGGTTCTGCTTCAAAGGGTGAGGATACAGAAGAAAGTGACATTGATATATTCGTTGAAGCTAAAGAAGAGGTACTTGATCTAAAAAAATACGAAAAGATTCTCAATCGGAAAATACACGTAATATGGAAAGAAAATTTCGGAAATTTAAGCGTAGAACTTAAGAACAACCTTGTCAATGGAACAATCCTACATGGGGTTATAAGGGCTTTTGAAAATGAAAAAAGAATTGATAACGGTGTCACCAAATGAAGCGAGAGTACGAAGTATAGTGGAGATGGTTGTGTTACGGGAAAAGAGGATACAAGTAAATGACAAAGACGAATTTACGAGTTTGAATGTAGAGGATTATTACGAAATCATAAAAGAATTAACAACTGCTATCATTAATTTAGATGGTTATAAAACACTTAGCCATAAGGCATTATTTACGTATCTTAAAGATCATTACTTAGAATTTTCTTCTGCGGATCACATTCTTATAGATGAACTGCGAAAAACAAGAAACAAAATAGCATATGAGGGTTTTTTCATCAAATCTTGGTATCTAAGAAAGAATGATATTTACATTAAACAAATAGTTCAAAAATTACGGGCTATAATTAAGCAGAAAATGAATTCTGATCTTGACAAACGATTCAAGGAATCAAAGCACATTAGGCCAAGGCATAATTTTTCGGCAGGGGAAATGGACGAATTGGTAGAAAATGAAGTTCTTAGATAATGGGTTTATTGTATAATCTCTACTTAAGTTTAAACTCCACAAACCCTAATAAGTTTTCGATATTACTTAACTAAATTAACTACAAAACACTTTTTATCAGGTACAGAAACATAGACTTCTTCTCCTCCTTTAAGTTTCAGGCTTCTTGCGACATCTCGATTTATGTACATTCCTAACCGTCCGTGTGATAGTTTTATTATTTTTTGTTTTATTTTCAGTGTCATTTCTTTTTCTTTTATTTCATTAATGGCTTTATGTATTGACTTTTCTTCGAAATCAAAATATCCGCATGAACCACATTGGAAGCTGGTTACTGGACTTTTCGCATCTTGGATAGTCACTTTAATTTTTTTCATACTTTTGTTACATTTAGGGCATTTCATTTTATCTTCACATTAATTACATATAATATCTCTTTTTTGAGTTGACACAAGATATATATTCTCTCATTTTCGATTTGAATTTTATTTTCTTTTATTTTTTATGGTATATATCAAACGAATTAATTTATTCCAATCCAGATTTCCTTTATGGTGTTCCTCGAAGTGTTTAGTTCTTCTGATTTCTTTCCAATACATAATTTCACTTGACTCTTAATTAATAGTCTTTAATACTATAAAAGTCTTCCTCTTTTTTCAGATAGGTTCACTTCAATAAATACATTTTTCAATCGAGTCCGAAAGAATGGTTAGCTGAGATGGAAGATTTTCGAAGTAGATTACATCAATCGGAAGTTTTCTATTTTTGAGATAGTTTGATGAGTGTAAAATCAGTCTCTCGACAAAGAAAGTCCTCATCTTTTAATAAAATACACTTTGTTTTTAGTTAACATTGATCGGTTGATTTGGTCTGGTTGTTAACATAGATTTCTATCAGGAAGAGGCTTGTTGTTCGAGGGTAATGGATGTTACTAGATAATCTTTAACTGCCTTTTTATATTCTTCAAAATCATTGTATGTTGTACCTAATACTCTTCCATCCAAATCGTAATTTTGTACTAATGCTTCTCGGGCTGGTCGAGAAAACATATCATCTTCTCCACTTCTGTAATCAAAATCTATTCCATATGCAACTGCTTGAAGGAATTTTCCCAATCCTTTGTTAACTTCGAGCAGTGTTGCATCCACTACACCGGACGTTCCTTTTGAGCTCAATTTCAGGTACACTTTCTTTTTCATTTCAGTTCCTAGATGTATTTGTTCTAGTTCTTCATGGGCTTTATTTGTTTCAAATCTCTTTACCCCTCTTCTGGCTAGTTGTGTTCTTGTTTGCCATTTCATTTGACTAAAGATTAAATTTTTTGTCCACGCCTCAACATCGGATATTTCTTCACGGTCTCGTCTGACGCTGTATTCCTTGTCTCTTCCAGGGTTAACGTAACTTGAAGACACAACGAGACTAATACCTTCGGTTATATCTGGAAATTCTTGCGGCTTAGAAAATACTTTTTCTTTTTGTACTCGTCCCGCGTCAAGTCCCTTTTCGATAAAGAAAGGTATTACCGGATTTATGGTCGGGACATCATTGGCATATGATAAATTAATAGTAGTTTGTATATCTTGCATTAAAATATTCATTTGATTGACTGTATTTATTAATTGTTCGGTCTTTGATCTATATCGTTCTAATGGTTGTTGTATTTCTTGAATGGATGAACCTAGATTTTGCATTTGTTCATGGTTTTTTTTCATATATTCATAAATCTTAGGCTGGCATTGTGTTAATGTTAAAATTTCGGATAAAATTAAGTCCATCTTTTCTAAATCTTTTTGGTTTGCAGTGTCAGTTTGACCGTACTGGTGCTGTATGATTATCTCAAGTTTAGCTAATCTTTCGCATAGTTCATCGTGTTCTTTTCTACGTCTAAATAAGAAGTCCCATAGTGCCATACTAATCAAAATATACGGTCAAATAAGGTTTTAAAAAGATTTTTCTTCTGTCAATTGGTCTATATAACCTGTACATAAACCTTCCTTTTCAATATTTTTCTACAAGCCTCCCCACTACTTTTATATAGAAGTCTATGAACTAGTTATTTTTTATGGGGAGAAGGAAGAAGATAACTAAGGTACATGTTATTCGTCAAAAACGCATCCGTGACGCGCTTCTTGTAACTTTCATTTTATTAATTGTTTCGGGTTTTTTTTTATTTAGCCCGGTTAATTTTGTAGGTCTTGTTGTGCAGCCGTTTACTAACACGTCTATTACAAACATTTCTAACAGCTCTGACGCTCCTGTTTTAAGTGCTAATGATACTTTTAGCGCACCTGCGGTTGAGACTCCAACTACTTCTGAATTGATTGAATCATTCATTGATACATCCACTGACGCGATCATTGTTGGCAAACCTGTTAAATGGAAACGGACTTTAAATTTATCTGAACAATCCAATAATCTTAACATTGAACTACCTCCCGAGTCTGAAAATATTTCTATCAAAAAAGTAGTGAATGAACAAGAAGTGACTGTAGAAGATTTTTCTATTTCTGATCCTAGTAAACTTGCTAATTGATTGTTTTAGTGTATAGGACACACAACAGCTCAAAGGGTTATCGTTATTTA
This sequence comes from archaeon, assembly GCA_002687185.1. Classification (GTDB taxonomy): domain Archaea; phylum Nanobdellota; class Nanobdellia; order SCGC-AAA011-G17; family GW2011-AR20. Next base: position 30,743 of record NYZO01000070.1, read on the forward strand.
TATATAATAGAGGGTATATCTATTGCTATGCATCAAAAAAGAGGTCAGGTCGCCATGGAATTCTTGATGACTTATGGTTGGGCTATAATTATTATTTTACTTGCTGTTGCAGCGTTATGGTTACTCGGCGTTTTTAGTCCATCTGTTACAACAACATGCCAGATTGAGGCTCCGTTTACTTGCCAAGACGCAGTTATTTCAGATAACTCTATTATCATTAATCTTGGTACTGCTCAAACACAATCAGCAACAGTGACGAGTATAACTGTCAATGGCCAAGCGTGTCCAACCATTATTAACAGCGCACTAACACCTAACACAGTAACAACGGTCAAGTGTCTTGGTTTGACCCTTAAAGAAAAAGAGAAAACCGCTATCCAAATTACTACTTCATATAAAAAGAAAGGTGGCGGTTTAACGCATAGTGCTGAGGGCACAATCTCAGGCCAGGCAAGCCGCGGAAGTTATGTCTACGACAACGACCCAGATCTTCTCTTGGCCTACGACTTTGACGGCGGCCCTATCGACTTGACTGGAAACGGCTATTCAGCGACCTTGACAGGCGGTGTTGATTGCACAGTCCAGGGTAAGCGTGGCAATGCTTGTTCATTTAACGGGACTGATTTAAACTATTACCAAATTTCACCAGTATCACCAGAACTGCCTGCGAGTAATTTTGCTTTTTCTTTTTGGTTTTATTTAGACAACGACGCAGTCTCAAGGGGCGTTTGGCAATATTTACTCCACCCATCAGGATTCAGGTTATATCAACATGATGGTGACAATCAGCTCTATTTTTATAACACTGGCGCGCAGTTAATCGGGTGGGCTCCATCAAGTGGGGAGTGGCATCATTTGGCTTGTTCAGTTATTGCTGATGATAATGTTATTTGTTATGGTGATGGTCAGAAGAAGGCGATCAATCAGCCCACAGGAGGATTCACCTCAAGTTCACAAATAACTCTTACGACAACTAGCTCTGGCGGAAACGATTTGCCCATGGACGGAAAACTTGATGAGTTGGCTATCTATACACGCGTGTTAACTGACGAAGAGATGATCGAACATTCTAAATTATAGCCCAGGATTAATATCCTCTATCTTGGTGCTTAGTATATTTGTCAAATACCTAAATATCACGACCATGAATACTAGATTCTTTTTCTGTCCAAAATGAGATTAATTTATAGTTTAGTTTATATTTTTTCAGTCCTTTATGTCACTGTATGCACTATTTTTATGGTACTTAATCTCACAATTTAAACTTGATTTATGGTCTATAATCTAAACAGTTATCTTTTTTTTGCTAAATGCATATAAAGGATTGAGGAGCATCTAGATCTCTATATCTTTTTTATAGTTTAGTTAAATTAAATAGGTCTACTTACAAACTAAGTATTAATCCTACTTTTCTTGTTCTAATCATTAATTTGTTATGTTTAATCTTACCTTATGGTCTAAAACTCGTACTATTCTATTTAAACTCATCAATTTATCCATATTTAACTTCTTTTACTCTATTATTTCTTACTTTAGACTTTAAAATACTTACAAAACTTGTATTTTTCCGAAATGCTTATAAATGAATTATGTGTTTAAATTAGCAGAGGAAAGGGACCGTTGAAAAAGAAAAAAGAGGGTAAGTCTAATGGAGAGACTCGTTTAGCTAATGAAGGAGCTCTCCGACGGCACCTTTCCAAACAAAACCCGACAAAAGTTCTTGAAACGCTTATTCAGCAATTAAAGGTTGATTATCAATTCTCAGATGATGATATTTTGGCTTTAGTTAATAAAGAAGACGAGATACTTATCCCTGTATCTTTGTTTACGCACAACCCTTGCACGGTCCTACAAGCAACGGTTAAATTCCTCAAAGACGAGCGTTTCTTAAGCTTTAGCGAGATTGGCAAACAATTGAATCGAAACGAACGCTCGATCTGGGGCACGTATAAAGGTGCTAGCGAGGCTTTAGGTGGTAATTTAATTCTTCGGCCAAGCAAGCTGTTCGTCCCAATGTCTGTATTTGCAAAAGAGCAATTATCTGCCCTCGAATCGGTGGTCACTTTCCTCAAAGAGCACCATCATTTGCAGCTGAGCGTAATTGCTAAATTGCTATCTAGGGACAATCGTACGATCTGGACGGTTTATGATCGGGCTAAGAAAAAGCGTGGAGGTGATAGTGATGCCTAAACGCAAAAAATCTTGGATAGAACAACAAAACTCTCTTTCTTTAGTGGGTGGTTCGATTGGTCTCTTACTTGTTGTACTACTAAGTGCTTTGTTTTTGTCTGATCTATCTCTGACTGGTTTTGCTGTGGTTGAAGAACAAGAGAATGTATCTTTAGTAATTAAAGAGGCTGTAGAAGACGTTGTTATTGAGTATGAAACACCGGCTCCTTATACGGTTGAAGAAGAAATTGGTAGTGAACATACGAAAACAAAAAGAGTGACGGTTGTGTCTGATGCTTCAATTCATTACGAGAACGTTGTAGCTTTCACTGAGTTACCAAACGTTGATCCGTCTCAAGTTCGTATCTATTGGCACCAGGTAAAAGTAGATGAAAATGTGACCGGAACTAATTTGACTAACGCGACTGGAAACTTGACTGAGTCAAATCTAACTCTCGTTAATGAAACGCAGATAAATAACATTACTAATGTGACCGTGCCACTACCTGAAGTATTGGTCCCTGGCAATGAGTCTGTTGGAGACAACTTAACAATTGAAAATGAAACATTGTTTGTAAACGTCACTCCTATTGAGAATATTACCTTGCCTCCAATTGAAATCTTACCAACGAATGAGACTGACCAAACAGAAGAAGATGTAAATACAACTGACCCAGTTGAGAGTGGACCGATAGAAGAGCCTAGTAATACTACCGTGCCACAAGAAGCAGATGAGCCTACTGATGACGGGGAAAAGCAAGAAGACGAGGATGAGTCAGGGGACGAGGAGACAGACGAGGTAGAAGATGAGCAAGACGAAGAAGACGATGAGGAATCAGAAGAAGTAGAAGAAGAGGAAGCTGACGAAGAAGAGATAGAAGAGTCTGAAGATGAAGCAGAGGAGGAAGACCAAGAAGTAGCCACAACACAAGAAGAACCAATACTTATCTCAACACCGGTTCCAGAAACTATAACAACAGCTGCGGTTAAGTCAGTCACTCAAGACGATCTATTCTCTTGGTTCTTAGATAATGTCTGGTCCATTGATACAGGAATAACAGGACAAGTAACGACTGAACTCACTCCACAGCAAGAAGTAATCCAGAATCCATCCGAAGAAATAATCGACAAGTTAATCACTAACGAGTCTAGTACAGGGTCAACTACAGAAACAGTAATAGAAAAAGTAGGCAATCAAACTGATCAGATAGAGCGTATCGATATAACAGAGAAGGCGGTATTCATAGACTTAAACAACGACGGTTTAGCAGACGCATTGTATTGGGTGGTACCACAATTATCAAACCAAACCTATGATGTTGAAATCTCTTTAGAAATCTTAACAGTTCAGAGTTATCCTACAGTCGGCGGCAATTGGACAGTTACGTTTAATACAACGGGCAAAGCAGACTTGACAATCATTGGAGTTAATGACACTACTTACACTGAAGTAGATCAAGACAGTGGAGCAACGGTAGATGATTTAACATTCTTGGAATTGCAGTGTGGCAATCAAACCTTAAATTATTCCTATGTATTAACAAACGAATCACACATAACTCAAGCACAAGCAGTCGATCAGTCTTATGCGGTCAAAGGGGTTACGTACGCGAACTATAGCTGTAGCGATCTTGGTAGCGAAATTAGTTTAGTACACACAGTAGGGGTTCACGAGCTACAATTTACGTTCGGAAATCAAACAGCATACGCTTACAATGACGCGTCCAGTGTTCCAACACAAGCAATTCCAGAATTAGGTGCGCGTTTCAGAGAGCCACTCATTGACTACTTCCATGGTGATGGATTAGTTGGTTTATGGGAATTCGAAAGAAACGCAACCGATTATTCAGGATTGGGAAACGATGGTACACCCACCGGAAGTGTGACAAATACAACACAGGGTCGGATTGGTAACGCATATACTTTCGATGACACAGATGGTTACGTTGATAGTGGAAGGGATTCAAGTCTTGATTTTGGTACTGAGGATTTTACTATTTCGTCATGGATAAAAATTAATCCAAATCAGGGTGGTATATCTCGTCAGATTGTAACTAAAGGCTCTCGTGGTGCTGGTGGAAAGTACTATGGTTTATTTGTTGAAGTTAGTGGTCAAATTAAATTAGAACTTGATGATGACACTTCTCTAACGGGTGTTCTTGGCAACACTATCATTGAAAATAATACTTGGTATCATGTCGTTGCAGTAGCGGACAGAAGCGGAGATGGTACGGTATACTTAAATGGTGTTGTGGACAATACAGGTGATATTACCAGTGCAAGTCAAACTATAGATGATACAGATAAGGATTTAGTAATCGGCGCAAGTTCCACCGATGAATCCAGTGGTTTTTTCAACGGCACAATCGACCATGTTGCAATTTGGAACCGTAGCCTGTCAAGTGACGAAATTCATGATTTATACTCGTTCCATAACCGCACGTTCTCAAACCAAGACGTAACGGTTTCCCCACAAGAATTAAACGACACTGACGGTGACGTAATAGTCTCAAGCTTTAAATGGTATAATCAGTCAGCATTAATCGCCAAGTCCGTTGACCCTAATGATCCAGACTTAGTTGGTTACTGGCCGTTTGATGACGGAAATACAAGTGACTTTTCACAACAAACTAATTTTGGGACGATTAATAACGATGGTCCTAAATGTAATCATGAAGGTAAAATGTTAGGTGGATGTTATTTTAATGGGACTATTGGTTATATTGAATCAGCATATGATGACAGTTTAAACTGGACCTCAATGGGTGGCGAATTTACATGGTCAGTATGGATGAAAGTAAGAACTCCAAAGCAGTATCAATTAGTGAGGCAACAAAATTATATGTTTGGTTCAAATCTAGTTGGAGGGGACTGTTCCGGTGTTTCCCAAGTTGGTTTCAGAGTCGAAAGCGATGGGTGTGTAGCTTATACTGACACGGTGGAGAATGACAGGTGGTACCACTTAGTCGCTGTCGTAAATACAAGTTCTATATATCTTTATCGAGATGGTTTAATTGATGTAATGAATATCTCTTTGAATTCAACGGGAACAAATAATGGTAGATCTTCAAGTGCAAGATTAGATATAGGTGGCCAAGGTTTTGGCGGTGGACATCAGGCCCTTGACGGTTGGATGGATGATGTAACACTTTGGAATAGGACTATATCATCTGATGAGATCGAGCAGTTATATCGTGCAGGCCGTAGCGGCGGGTTTATTCTGAACCAAGAATACACTGAGCAAAGCGCTAACATAACTGTCGAATCAACTGTATGTGACGCAGATGTGTGTTCTGCATCGTTAAACAGTAGCGTAGGCATATCTGTTATTAACGAATTAAACATAAGCTTTGACACGTTAACACCTCTAAACAACACGTACCTCTCAAGCCCTACATTATATTTCAATTGGACAACACTCGGCACTGAGCTGGACACGTTCGTCGTTAATGTGTATAATGAGACTGACTTAGTCAACGAGACAAATGTAGCAAATACTATTAGAGAATTTAATATTAGCTTGAACGACGGAACGTACCAGTATAACGTATCTATTAACGACACGGCAGGGAAAGTGGTAGTCACTGACTTTAGAAACGTGACCATAGACAATTCCACTCCAACAATCAGCTTCGCATCAGAGACACCAGCCAATAATTCTTATGTGGCAGGCCCTACTCTATACTTTAACTGGACCATTACTGAAAACAATATTAACACTATTAGAGTGACGGTTTTAAATGAGACCGACGTATACAATTTCACTGAATACCAAAATCTCAGAAAAGAAGAATTTAATATAACATTACCTGAAGGCACTTACCAATTCAACGTATCGATTAATGACACATCAGGCAGCACAGCAGTAACTGATCTAAGAAACGTAACGGTAGACCAGACGGTTCCTGACATCGTCTTTGAAAACCAAACACCATCTAACAACACTAGATCAAACGAATCATGGTTATATATTAACTGGACCATTACTGAAAACAACATAGACACGATCACCGTAGTAGTCATAAACAACACAGACGTAGTTAACCATACAGAATACACAAACTTAACCTTAGATTATAACACAAGTTTAGTAGGGGATGCAACCGTCTACTTTAACGTCTCCATTAACGACACAGCAGGCAACCGTAACACAACACTACTACGAACGTACATCTTTGACACGTCAGCACCAAACGTTACGTTCACTCAACCCACAGCAGGCAACGGCACAGTAACCTCTAACTTATCTTTAGAACTCAACGCAAGCATCACAGACAACAGTGACTTAGACGAGTTCACCTTGAACTGGAACGGCACTAACTACACTTTCTATGACGACTCATTGGTCTTAATGCTTAACTTTGAGAATGTATCGGCTCTAGGCGAATCTTACAACAGCAGCAACGGCACACTGATCAAAGACCTAAGCTTACAAAAGAATAATGCAACGTTATTTGTAGGAGAAGACGCAAGCGGTAACTTCACAGAAGGCAAATACGGCAGCGCGTTCACGTTAGATGGACAAGATGATTACATTAACGTAACAGAACAGGGTAACTTAAATTTAACTTCGTTTAGTATAGAGTTTTGGTTCAGGCCACAAGTTGACTATAATATCAGTTCTCCAAACGCAAGCATTGTTGTACACTCAGATTACGATGTTATTTTAGTTAATGGCAGTATGCGTCTTAAATACAAAGAGGATGCAACAAGTAGTGTGCGTACTAATTGGACTAAGAACGAGTGGTATCATATATTAGCTACGTTCGACGGCGCTTCAAGTGTAGTTTATATTAACGGTATAGAAGACGCACGTACTATTTCCACTGCTTTCCTCTTCCAAAATTCAACCGGTGATAACCTAGCTTCATTTAGTGCATCTGGTAATATTAGTTTGGTCGGTAGTTGTTTTACAGGTAGTTGCGACTTACCATCAGACAATGCAAGCTTAGTATTCCAAGACTCATCAGGTGAAACTATTGCGTACGTTAACTCAACCGGCGACTTTTGTATTGAGGACAGTGACTGCAGTTTCCATGATACTAGTTGTAGTGACCCAACTGACGGTTCTTTTATCATTCGGGACGTAACGAGTACTATTGCGTCCTACATCAACAACACAGGAGGTTTATGTTTGCTCGGAACATTGCAAGAAAATGATACACCCTAATAACTCTCAACAAACAAAATCACTGTGTTCGTCTATTCATACGTATCACATCCAAAAAAACACACAAGGATGGTTTAAGTCAAACTGTTTGACTGAGTCGTCTGAGTTAGTCGTGGGTAGGGGTGTGGAACAATGAACAAAAAAAACATATTAGAAAAATTAATCTTCTTGGAGGTTTTAAGAAAGATGTCAAAAGTAATTGGTCTGCTTGCACTTGTAATCGTTTTAAGTGTAAGTTTTGTACAGGCAGGAAACGTAGTCGTAAAAAACGGCGAGATAAACGCCACTAGCGGCGCAATAATTGATGATAACACGTTTTTTGTTGATTCGACCAATAACCGCGTAGGAATAGGGACTAAAGGACCAAGCGATTTATTTACTGTAGTAGGTGGCAATAGCACGTTTAGCGGCGGCTTTGCAGTAGGTGTGAGTCAGTTGTTAGTTGATAATAGTACTGGGTTTGTGGGTATTGGGACGGCGAGTCCAGGTGCTAAATTGGAAATAGAGTTTGATGCAGCATCTGCAGGGGACAAAACATTATTACTTGATGGCGGTTCAGATTCTAGTTCATTTCCTCGATTATATATGGGGGGTGGCAGCAGCAGTATAGCAGGTGTAATAAACCGTGTCAAACCTGGCACTGATTTATATTTTGATGAGGCTACGGATACAGGAAAGTATATCTTCAGAAGCACAGGTGACTTTACAGTAGCAGGCAACGTCGGCATCGGCGACACAAGTCCTTCCCATGATTTAGAAGTAACCGGTTCAGGATTCTTTTCAGGCGACTTAAACGTTAGCGGCAACTTAAACGTTAGCGGAACTTCATTTTTAGGTTTCACCATAATCAATGCAGATCAAATAGAAACTAACCGTATAAACACAACAGCTACCGGCAAGAACTTAACGTTTGCAACGGATAACACAGAGAGAGTTAGAATTGATCCTGACGGGAATGTGGGTATTGGGACTGCGGCGCCCGAAACGTTATTCCACATCATTGGCGGTGCTCCTGTTTTTGATGTAGCTGGTGCGGCAACTGCTTATCATCATTTGTATGTAGGTGAGGGATCCCCAACTGATTGGCGAAGTTATGAAGGATCAACTACCGCGTCTTTACAGATTCAGAATTCGGCAACCAGAGGTCTGGTGCTCACCCCACAATCAACAGGGAATGCTCGTTTTATGACCTCAGGTGGTTTTGATATTTACACGGGGGCCACTGTAGGAACAGATACCGGTACACAGGGCATGACTATTGATTCAAGCCAGAACGTCGGTATCGGCACAACGAACCCTAACGCACTACTACAAGTAGAAGGCGATCAAGCAGCGGGTTCAACTTTAGCACTCAACGCATCCGGAGTATTATATGTAAATGAAAGTAATGTTGGTGTTGGTACGGTTGCTCCACTGCGAGCGATCCATGCTATTAGTGCAGGTGCGCTTACTCGTATTAGGTCAGAGGGTGGGAACGGATTTAGTGGTGGTTTTGAAGCGATTAGTGGCGATACTGATTCAGCGGCCAGAAATTGGGCAATGGTCACTGATCAAACCGTGGTAGGAGATTTCCAAATCCAAGTAAGCGCTTCACAAGGAACGACACCTAGTACAAATGTGATGGCTTTTTTAAGTGGTGGCGAAGTTGGCATAGGAACTACTAGGCCAAGTCATCTCTTAGAAGTTGACGGTTCAGTGTACGTTAACGGATCACTCAACGTAAGCGGTACAGGCGGCGATTTCGTCGTTAATAATAGTGATTTGTTTGTTGACACG
>NYZO01000071.1 GCA_002687185.1 archaeon
ATAATAATACTAGAAGGGGGATCAAAAGAAAGAGATGAAGCAGACTGGATGAATAAGTTTAATTTTCCCAAAATTAGACCCGTTATTGAAAAAATAGAACATAACACCTTAACCCTAGAAGCTTTTCCATCTTTAACAATAATAAAGAAATGAAACTAATATAAATAAAGGTAATGAAATTTTTTAACATTGACATGCACGTTTCCGTCATTGAAGACATTAAAACTATCTTCAAAGACTTAGGGCATCAAGTTGATAGTAAAAGCATCTCCTTTCATACTTGGGTTTTCAATAGAGACGCGGATAAGGTGGATGTTATAGGTCAACATAACTGGAGGGATATATCTCCAGAAATGTGCGACGCCTTTTACGAAAGATACAAGGATGAATTATCTGATTACGACGGATTTATAGTAACCTATCCACCAAGCTTTTCTTTACTGTTTGAAAAATTTAATAAACCAATTATAGTTGTGGCGGCGACAAGATATGAAGCGCCATTTACAAACGATATAACAAAATGGGATCAATTTAATGATTTTCTTAGAAACAAAATCGATGAGGGGATCATTATTCCCTTAGCTAATAACCTGTATGACAAGAAGTACTGCGAACATTTTACAGATAGAGAATGGAACCACATTTCTAGCCTTTGTGCGTACACCAATTTAAAATATGGAGGGAAAAAAGAACAAGCTATATTATATGACACGTGTGCCACGGGTATGGATAAAAATAAAATAAATTATATAGAACCTTTTGATTTACAAGATAGATCTTGGGAAAATATTTATGATCACAAAGTCGCAATTCACATCCCTTATAATATCTCAACGATGACTATGTTTGAGCAATACATGGCAAACATGCCATTAATATTACCCTCTTTAGATCTTTTTGTTAATATACCCGGTTCTTTATCTCAGCTTTACTATGGAGACATAGGAGAAAAGAATAAAGAAATTTTTTCATCAAAAGAAAGCATAAAATTAGCCGACTTTTATCAATGGGACTGGATTATACATTATAATGATCTTGACGAGCTATCATCTATAATGAACCTCACAAATTTTGAGGCAATGTCCAAACGCATACAAGAAGAAAATAAACAAAGAAAAATAAAAACTTACAACAGTTGGAAAAATGTTTTAGATATAATATGTCAGAGATAATTCAATTCAATAAATTTGGCGAATTACACAATGGCATTAGTGTTTTTTTTTGCAAAACTGATTTTCTAGAAGAGGAATTCGCCAGAATAAAAGATCTGAAAGAAAATATTATCCTAATAAGCGGTAATAGCGATTACATAATTGCAGATAATCTAGTCGAATCTATGCCACAAAATATCGTGCATTGGTTTTGTCACAATAATCTTTCTTCAAGCATAAAAGTGACAAATCTTCCCATAGGAATAGAAAATTCCCTCGAAGCAAAAAGAGCTGGACATGGTGTTGGATGGCAACACGCAATAGAAAAGGAAAAAATTTTGTCTTCTCTTTTTGAAAAGGATATATCAAAGCCTACAAATTTAATTTATGCCAACTTTAATATAAGCACAAACCCACCGTGGAGAGAACGGATAAAAAAAGCGTGCGTTGCCTCTAATTTTACAACATATAAAGAATGTAATTTATCCTACTTTGATTTTATTTCAGACATATTGGATCACGAGGCAGTTGTTTGCCCAGCGGGAAACAAACCAGACCAGAAAAAACAGGGAGGAGACAACCATAGGATATACGAGGTTTTATATTCAAACAGAATACCAATTGTCTTTTCTGAAAATCAGCACTCAATGTACGAAAAACTTTATAAATTTTTACCTGTTGTCTTGTTAGAAGATGAACAAAAATTACTTGACAAAAGCTATATAGTAGACCAGCTTAAAGAAGCTAAAAAGAAAACCAAAACGGATATAATTAAATTTTCTTTTTGGAAGAAAAAAATACTCAATCAAGCCTGGTTAACAAAAAGATGAGAATGAATAGCTCAACGATTAAAAAAGTTTTAGTAACCAGCGCTGGATGCGGGCCAGCAGTATCAGTAATTAAAGAATTAAAACGACAAAAAGATTTTCCGCTACACATATATTCTTCCGACATAGACGAAACGGCGCCCGGATTACACCTTTCAGATAAATATTTCTTAAGTCCTCCCATGTTAGAAGAAAATTATTTTGTTGAATTTATGTATTCGCTATGTAAAAAAAATAAAATTGATTTCATCTTGCCCTCTTTAGATAAAGAGATTTTAATTCTTTCGGACGAGTTTAATAAATCTATTATAGAAAAAAGCGGAGCGAAGCTCCTTTGTAATCCCCACGACATATCTATAAGATGCATAGACAAAATTGAATCCATACAACATTGCGTTAACAATGAAATCTTAGTGCCCGGTACTCATTCTGGACTAATTAAAGAAGACGGAAGAACAATACACGAATCTGTGGATTGGATGCCAATTATTATTAAACCTAGAATGGGTTCAGGCGCCAAAGAAAACATTATTATTAGAAATAAAATTGAAAAAAAACAAGCCGTTTTAAACAAGGGGTTTTTCTACCAAGAATTTATAGACGGAAAAGAATACACAATTGATATTCTTTGCGACACAAACGCTCAATTTCTAGCCGCCTTACCTAGAGAACGAATGTTAGTAAAGTCTGGACAAACAGTAAAAGGTAGAGTGTGCAAAACCAGTAGACTCATAAAATATGCAAAAAACATCGCCAGCCTATTTGAATTAACCGGGGTCAGCTGCCTCCAATGTATAGAAAAAAATAATAAATTATATTTTATAGAATTAAACCCAAGATATGGAACAGGAATTTCTCTTGCGGTGGGAGCAGGTATAAATATGCCCCTGCTTCATATCAAAATGGCCATGGGAATTAGTCCAACAAAAAAAGAATTAGAATACAAAGATAAATTAATAATGACAAGACACTGGGAAGAAAGGTTTATATATGCATAAAAAATTATGAGAGATCACGAAAAAATATCACAGGGAGAAAAACCCTTCGAAGACTCTAGGGGAAGAATAGATAATTATGAATTAACGGAACCCATAAATTTAGTTGGTCTCATAACCTCTAAGAAGGGGTCTGTTAGAGCAAACCACTACCACCCACAACAAGAACAAAAATGTATTCTAATTGAGGGAGAATATGTTAGTGTTACAAAAGACCTATTGGACAAAAACGAGGAGGTACAGACTAGAATCGTAAAGAAAGGAGACCTTTCCGTTATTCCCCCTACTGTTGCACACGCCATGATTTTTTTAGAAGATTCTATCTTTATTAATTTAGTAAATGGAGAGAGAGAACACGAAAACTACGGCGTGACACACACGTTACCTTATGAATTGGTCAATAACGACAATAAATATAAATTCATAGAATATGCACAGAATAGTTAAAGAAGATATAAAAAATATTGCTTCTTCAATTTCTGACATTTCTCACGAACTTGAGGGCAAAACAGTTTTGGTTGTGGGTGGAGCTGGATTCTTGGGAAAGTATTTGGTTTTAACTTTGCAAAAATTAAATGAACAATTCAAATTGCCCTGCAAAATTGTTGTCGTTGATAATTTTATCACAGGACTAGAGGGCAAAATTAATCTAGATGAAAATACAAAAATCATTAAACATGACATTTGTAAAAAACTACAATTCGAAGATAACATCAATTATATTCTTCAAGCAGCCTCCATAGCGTCTCCTATTTTTTATGATAAGTATAAACTAGAGACTATAGATGTTGGCTACCTAGGAAATAAAAACATGCTAGAGCTTGCGAAAGAAAAAAGCGTAGAGAGTTTTTTATTTTTTAGCACAAGCGAAGTATATGGAAACCCGGGGCCAAAAGATATACCAACAAATGAAAGCTATAACGGAAATGTTTCCTGCACGGGTCCACGCGCTTGTTATGATGAACCCAAAAGAGTTGGAGAAACTTTATGCGTGTGTTATGCTGATGTTCACAATGTGCCCGTAAAAATAGCGAGGCCATTTAATGTTTTTGGCCCTGGAATGAGGCTAGACGATGGCAGAGCAGCTGTAAATTTTATTGTCTCATGCTTGAAAGGTAGAGATGTACCAATTTATGGAGACGGTGGACAAACTAGAGCTTGGACATATATAAGCGATGCTACAGCTGGTTTTTTTAGAATTCTTTTGTCTAAAAAGAATAAAGAAGCTTACAACATAGGGTCTGACGAAAGGGAAATATCTACCCTTAACTTAGCCCAAATGATACACTCCATAGTTGGAAACGAGGATTCAAAAATAAAGATGGTTGCTTCTCCCAATAAAACTTATGGAGATAAGCAGATAGATCCTAACAGAAGATTTCCGGACTTAAAAAAAATTAAGACAAAAATAGGCTACAAAATTAACGTTACCCTAAAAGATGGCCTAGAAAGATTTAAAAATTGGATAGAAGATGAACTAGAAGACCAAATTATTACCGAGCAAAAATCCTGCAGATTGACTGGATCACAAAAATTAGAAGCAGTTGTTGATTTCGGCATGGTTCCATTAGCGAACAATCTTCCCCTAGTTAACAAATCTAATAATGTAAAAAAATATCCACTAAAATTACAGTTTTGTTCCGACAGTTATGGGTGCCAATTATCTTACACTGCTCCACCTAAAAAATTATTTGATCACTACTTGTACGTGACATCAACTTCAAACACGCTTAGAGAACATTTTGAAAAGTATGCGTCAAACATATACAAATATCTTAACTTGAGTAAAGAATCTTTAGTCGTAGACATAGGCAGTAATGATGGATTACTTCTTAAAAACTTTAAAAAATTAGGCGCAAGAGTGGTCGGCGTAGAACCCGCGAGCAATATTTGTGATATAGCAATTAAAAATGGAGTAGATACGGTAAATGGTTATTTTAATGAATATATTGTCAAAAATATAATAACAGTAAAGGGTAAGGCTGATGTTATAACAGTCAATAATGCGTTTCCACACATCGCTGATATACACGGGCTAACCTCTAGCATCAATAGCCTATTAAAGCCCAACGGAGTTTTAATATTGGAAGTCCAGTACTTGTTAGACACCCTAAAAACGGTAACGTTTGATAACGTATACCACGAGCATCTATCTTACTTCAGTACTCTTTCTCTTGTTGAATTTTTCAAAACATACAACATGGAATTATTTAAAATTGAAAAAGTTAATACTCACGGCGGCTCCCTTCGAGTATTCATTAAGAAACAAGAATGTAATATTCAAATTGATAAGTCCGTTGATGAACAGATAAAAATAGAAAAAGAATATGGACTAGATACAATTAAACCATACCAAGACTTCAACAAAAAAATAAACGATAGAAAAATAAACCTCTTAAATTTACTAAAAAAACTCAAAGGCGACAACAAAAAAATAGTTGGCTATGGCGCACCAGCCAAAGCCACAACTCTTTTGAACTTTTTTGGTGTGAATAATGATTTTCTAGATTACATTATAGAAGACAACGAGTTAAAACATGGTAGAGAAGTGCCGGGTACAAATATACCTATCGTACCAAAAAAAATGATTGACAAAAATATTCCAGACTATGTCTTAATTTTGGCTTGGAATTTTAGCGAAGAAATAATAAAAAACAATTTAGATTTCTTGTCAAAGGGAATAAAGTTTATCGTACTAGGGAAAGAAGCGCTTATTTATGATGAAAATTTTATTCAATAACCTCGCGCCCCAATGGCAAAAAATTAAAAGTCTTTCACAAGAAAGAATTAATAATCTTTTTTCTTCTTCTCAATTTATTAATGGTCCAGACGTAGAAATATTTGAAAAAAATTTTTCCAGATGGAACGGTAACAAGTACGCAATAGGAGTATCGAGTGGAACAGATGCTATTCGTGTTTCCTTACAATCATTGAACCTAGACGGCAATGTTCAGATTTATACGTTGGCTAATACATTCATAGCTACTGTTTTTGCTGCAGAAATGGCCTTTAATTCGAACTGCGAGATTCACCTCATCGATCATGATGAATTTTTATTGATGGATATTAACAAGCTTGAAGAAGTCCTGATTAAAAATCACAGTAAGGGCCCCAACATAATTATACCTGTTCATCTTTATGGCCAGTGCTGTGATATGGAAAATATATTAGAATTAGCCACAAAATTTGAAGCAACAATAGTGGAAGACTGTTCTCAAGCACACGGAAGCCTATGCGAAAACGAGAAAAAAGTGGGCACGTACGGTACGATATCTGCGTTTTCTTGCTATCCTGGAAAAAATTTGGGGGCAGCCGGTGACGCAGGGGTTATTGTCACAAATAATTTAGAGCTAGCAAAAGCTTGTAAAAAGATCAGAAGTCAAGGGCAGAGAAAAAAATATATACACGAAGTAAAAGGCGGAACTTATCGACTAGACACATTACAAGCTATAATTTTAGACGAAAAGCTTAAATTTCTTGACGAATGGAACGAACGAAGAATAAAAGCGGCAGAGTGTTACGAAAAAAATATAAACAACAATAATATAATTATCCCCCCGAGAGCGAACTTCTGTAAAAAGCACGTGTATCATATCTTCGCGCTGTTAGTTAAAAAAAGAAATGAATTCATCACGCACATGAGCAAAAACAATATACCCACAATGATGCACTATCCAATCCCCATAGAAGAAAGTAGAGCATATAAATACTTGAACCAAAATAATAAAAAAACTAGAAACAGTGCAAAAAATATAGTAAGCTTACCTATTCATCCATTTATGTCGCAACAGGAACTAAGATATATATGTCGAATAATAAATAAATTTAACCCATGAACATAAAAATAATAACAGCGCAAAAGCTTTTGTCAAGCGTTACCCTTCTATCAAAAGAAACGCAGCCAGAAAGCTGGTATTTTTTTTGCGAGTGCAACTCTCTTTTAGAGATAGAAACTTTAACAGATTTTTTAAAGAACAAAACGTTTGATACGCCCATTTGTATAGGAAAAATGGTTAATAGTTGGGAGGAAAACAAGACATTGTACTATCCATCTTTTCAAAATGGGATACTTTTAAACGGTAAAGCTCTAGAAACATTAAATAACCAATTCAAACAAGCCGAGTGGATAGCGTCTCACAATAAAGAACTTGACGATGTGGCCTTGGGGCAAGCAATTAAACTTGCCAATATAGAAGTATTTTTATATAATTTTAATGTTAAGCGATTAATCGGCACAGGAGCTAGAAGAGTGCAAGAAACAAAAATAAAAAGTTTAATTAGTAGGCTGGCGAGCGTTGTTCCCGGAGAAACTTGGGGAAATCAACCCTTTGCGGGAGAAGGTGCCCTATTCAATAACAATAATAAAAACGGAGAAAATGAGCAAGTCGACTTTCTAAGCAAGCATCTCAAAAAAATTAAACCAAAAACCATCTTAGAAACTGGCACGCATACGGGATTTTTTAGCTTGCTAGCCTCAAGCATCCTCGGTGACGTAAAAATATTTACGTTTGGAATATCAGATTTTTCTGAAGATGCAATTGTCATATTGAAGAATGAACTTAACCCAGATATTCATTTCTTCAAGGGAGACAGCAGAGAAACCCTGTCTTCATTCACAACTGAAGAAAAGATAGATTTTGCTTGGATAGATGGAGGACATCAAGAAGACGTTCCCTTTAGGGATTTAAAAAATTGCGAAAGGCTTAACATATCACACATATTTATTGATGATTATAGATATTTTGGTCCGGGAGGGTCCATACCAGTGGCAGTAAGAAATTTCCTATCACAAAGCAGCTATGAAAAGGTAGCAGAGAGTGGCGCGGGCGATGATAGGGGAATAGTTTATATTTCAAACCACAACCGGGAGGCCTGCCGTTTTCTTTAAAATTATGAATGAATCAAATATAACCTTCGGGCTTTTAACTAGCGGAAGAATCGAACAGTCGGGCGATAAACATATAGCTACAATGGCGGTGCGCAGTGCTGATAATGCAGGTGCAGTTCTTAAAACATGGGGAAAAGATCTTTCTAATATCTATTTTGCTACAGATGTAGAATCTGAAGATAAAAGATTTGTAAAGATGTCAGAAAGCAATGACTATAGATCCACAGGAGAAAAGCAGTTAAATCTTTGTAAATATATGATTGAAAAGTGCGAACCTACAGACTGGTATGTTCTTGCAGATGACGACACGTATATATATATAGACAATCTTGTTAAATATTTAGAGTATTGGTTTGAAAACGTCAACACTACAATAAGCGGAACCCTTGGAAAAATAGAATTAAACTCAAACGAACCAATAGCCGTAGGAAGAGTATTAAACTGCTGTGCGTGGGATAAAAAACTTTTGTATCATTCGGGAGGAGCAGGAATAGCCCTGAACAGAAAAGCCCTAGAATTAATTGTAGAATTTTTTTCCTATGAAACTGAAAAAGATAAAGATGGTAATCCTTATCCAGGATGTGGAGAATACCCCCCATTTTACGCTCATACAAAACAAAATTATTTTGGTGACGTTGCAATTGGATATGCTTATAAATTTTTCGGAATAGAGCCTATAAATTGTGACCACTTTCAAGGGAGAACGGATGCATCACTATGGGGATGTCAACTTTCCTCATCGATACAAGTAAAAAAAGATTTTCCTAAATTGGCGACAATTCCCGCTAGCAGAATCATAAGTTTTCACTCTATATCAGCGGATGACATGATTAACGCGGATTGGGATCTTTATGCTGGGCCCAAGTTTGGCGTCGGTCCAACATATGGACAAAATGTTACCCAGCATTTCGAACCTAAAGGAGCAGCATGGACAAGAATAAAACAATAGCGGTTTTTGGGCTTTCGGGACCACCCCCTAATGGTAGAGGTCCAGAAATAGTATGTTACAATTTGCTCAAGGGACTAGATTCCCTTGGTCTAAAATATTTAAATTTTTGTAATGGAACGTTTCCTAAAGAAATAAAATCAGAACCAAAAGAAAAAAAAGACGCAGGGGATTTCAATATTCTAGTAAATCCTTCGAGTCGCTTTTCGAAAACGATGTGGCCATCCCAAGCCAGCGCACGGGACAGTACCTTAATTGGACCTTGCGTCGAATCAATTTTTGGATCTTTGTTTGCGGTCAAAAATTGGAAAAACTTTTTAGTCGCAAGCGAATGGCACAGGCAAGTATTCCTCAAAATGAGCCCAAAAAAAACGAAAGGAAAAAATATATTTGTTTGGCCAATCGGCGTAGATACAGAAAAATATAAACCCAAGGATGAAAAAGTTAAATATGATTGTATCATACATGCAAAACATCGCAACCCAAATGAGCTGCCATATATCGAAAGCGTACTGAAAAAGCTTGGGCAAACACTTCACCCCCAATCTCTTCGCTGGGCCCCTCCGGGTATTCCCGGATGCGGCTACCTTCCCCAAGCCATTACGGAAAGATGTAATGAATGCAAATATTGTATTATTTTAGATGGTGCGGAAACTCAGGGCATAGCGAACATGGAGATAATGTCAACAAATACGCCAGTACTAGTCTTTGATGTAAACGCTCATTATAACTATGGTGGAGTGCATACCCCGATTGAAGCGACTTCAGTGCCATATTTTTCGGATGAGTGCGGGATGGTTTTGCACGAAAAGGAGTATAACATATGCTATAAAGATAATCATGACGGCGTGGACAAATACAAGGATTTGCCCACGGATAATCCCGGAGACAGGAGAGGAATAAAATGGAAAGAAAATTATGCAGAAGAAAAATTAAGTGAATTTTTAAAAAATCTA
>NYZO01000072.1 GCA_002687185.1 archaeon
CTCACGAATAATTTTTGCAACTTTGACACGTAACGTAATATCCAAAAAACTTGTTGGCTCGTCAAAATAAAATACGTCTGCGTCTTTTGCACACGTTGCAATGATTGCTAAACGTTGTAATTCACCGCCGGATAATTCTTTGATGTCTCTATTCAATACTTGTTGCATGTCTAAAGATTTAATGAGCTCTTTTGTTACCTTTCGTTGGTCCGCTTTTTTTAATAGTGCTTTAACCGAACCCTTGTAATGTTGTCGCAGTAATTCAACTCGTTGGGGTTTATACGCAACCGTTATTTCATCATCATATAATTTTTTGAAGTATTCGCCTAACGCAGTTTTTGAGAAATGGTCTACTACTTGTTCAGGAGTTATTTTAGCTTCATAGTCGCCGAAGTTAGGAATAAATACTTTGTTTAAAATGTTTAACGTCGTACTTTTACCAATACCGTTTCTACCAATAATGCCAATAACTTTGTTTTGTTTAGGAACCGTGACGTTGAATAATTCGAACTTGTTTTTGCCGTATCTGTGGATGGGGTTTTGTGTTAGTTTATCCGGCAAATTAATCATAGTGATTGCGCCGTATGGACAGACTTTTTCACAAATACTACAGCCGTTCGTGCAGAGTGTTTCGTCAATTTGGATTTTCTGATCTTTTGGGTCAACCGTAATACATTCTTTACCGGTTCTGTTGACAGGACACTTTCGCATACACAAATATCCGCCGCAACCTTCAGGGTTGCATTTCTCCTTCTCAACAATAGCTATACGTTTTGGCATACTTTATAGAATAGAATATTTGTTTAAGAAGGTTGTGGTAAATTGAAATTAATACGTCTCAACAGTAATGCCTTTGATTCTATTGAAATGTTTAATGTTCTTAGTAAGGACCGCTTCATTATGCTTTTTTGCAATACCAGCAATCATTGCGTCTTCACCACCAATTGTTTTTCCTTTGGTTATAAGACTATTACGAATATCTGCTGCATGTTTTGCGCTAGTAAGATCTAACCCCAATATTTGGAGACGGTTTAACATTCGATGAATACGCCTTTTTTCTTTGGTCGAACTTAACCGAGTTGTTAAAAGTACTTCATATACATTAATAGAAGTAGTCCTAAGATCATTATTTCGCTTGTTAAGTTCTACGAATTTTTGCGCTGCGAGTGGGTCCCCTTTGATCATATCAATAATAAAGCTAGAGTCAAAGATCATTTTCTCCACATCGCTTCTAACTCTTTGATTCGTTTCTCTGATAATCTTCTACTCTCTTTAATCTGTTTCTTCATCTCATTGGCAGTTTCATCTGATACTATACCTACAAACTCCGAAAGATTAATACGCTTACCTAGCTTTCTTACAATTACATTAGAAAATGTTTCTTTCTTTTTTTTGTAACGCTTTAATACACTATACGCTTCTTGGGTGACCTTTATCGTTTTTGTTGTCATGTCTATAGGATTGAACTTAGATACATATAAAGATTGTTTTTGTGATGGGATGTTTCGGTGTTTCATACACTTAAAAATACACTAGTCTTTAGAAATGTTTCTGATAAAAATACGGAAGATTTACGCTTCTGAGAATGAGTTTCCTAATTAAAAACTGTAATACTACTATTGAATCACCATTAATCGATACCCTTTTAAGTGTTGAAAATGACCTGAAAAACGATGCAATATAAACAACTTAGCTTCTTGATTTTACTCGTATCAATCCTGTTCTTAGGAGGCTGTGTTTCGCAAGGAGAGATTACAGAAATTAAAGCGGCACTTAATGCAATAGATGATTATCGAGTTACTATTATTAAAACCGATGCCGCTGGAAGCGAACGTATTATGATAGAAGAAGCAAAACGTCCTGGGCAAATTAGGACCGAAGTTACTCAAAATGATATTTACGATGAACGCTTACACGTACAATTACAAAATAATGATCAAATTTATTCTTATGAGACAACAGAAAAAGTAGCTTACAAAGACGTTGGGGTAACGCAAACATTGATTGATAGTAATATTGAATTTTTAAACTCTCTAGATCGAAATTTTATTACTCAACTTATTGGTCGAGTTAATATAGAAAAAGAAGACGTGACATACAAAGATCAAGAGGCCATAAAACTCACTGTTACCTCAAAAGTTGATAAAGACAAAAATGTGAAACAAGTTATGTATTTGCTCAAAGACACATGGCTTCCACTTCGACAAGAAACATATGCATCACAAACAAACATTAATGTGTTAGAAGAATTCAAAGAAGAATTCGGACTCGACTTTGAGATCAGTGATGAAATACTCCAATATAGAGTTGATTACACAGATTGGCAATTTAATGTTGGATTTTCTGAAGATTATTTTGAACCAGCCCCTACAATGGAGATTATAGATGTAAGCACACTTCCTGAATCTGAACGAGATGACGTACATCAATTGTTTGGTGGGACGTTTGGTGAGTCACAAGTAGTTCCTTTTACATCCATAAAACCTACACTAAACCCACAAGTATATACTCTTAACAACGAAGGATTTCAAGGAGAGAAACATTTTACTTTAAAACATGATTATACAACTGCATATTATCAATATTCGAAAGATTTTCCTGTCGACGGTTGGGACACGGTCACTTATACTATCACCGTGACTGAATCACCTTCCTACTTAGTACTCACCCCTTACATCGGTCAGGAATTAGGCGTGAGTGTACCAACGATTAATAATAGGTATAAACAAACCCAAACAGTTGATGATACAAAACTTCGTTTGCTAACCTACCTTTTCATCGATGATGTGGATAAACAAATAAGTTATGTGAAAAATCCTGAAACAAATACACTTGAGATTGCAAAATCAGTAGGCACACTTGGAAAACAGTTTGAGCGCCCAAGAGATGGTGAAGCAGCCTTCTCTTACAAAACCACTGGGACGGTTACTAAATATGCCTATTTTAAGAAAGGAAACTTATTTTATGAAGTAGGTGTCTCAACACACCTCAACTCTGGGTTAACTGAATTATCTGTTATACAAGAAGATGTGTTAGCTATAGAAAAAGAATTAGAGAAAGATATGGTAACTGTTGTTCGATCACTTGATAGTAACTAAAACAGAATAAAATTTTAATAGTAAATACAGAAAAGACTAAATGATCGTCGAATAATTATTATTTTCTTTTTTTTCTCAGGTTCTAACAAATAATTCTCTTTTGAAGTAACAGGACGACCTAATTCATTTTCAGTCTCTTTTCTAGCATTCCCTGCCACTCTACCGCCCCGTTTTGCTGCATCTTCAACCTTACTATAACCCTGTGCGTCTTCTTTTCGAGTGATTTCTGTCGAGACTCTTTCTCCTAACATGGAAAAGATTAATTCTAAATCGTTCATGTGGTCTCTTAAGTTCTCTTTTTTCAATCCTTTGAATTCCTGATATTCCATAGGTGTCATACCAAACGTTGCTTTTGAGATAGCTCTTTCATCCGAATTTGAGCAAGTTCTGGATCTTGTATTTCTTGTACTCTTTGGTAACCGACTTCAGCAAGCCATAGTTTGAATGGTTCTGCCTTAGGCGAAGGAATTGATTGAACTAATCTGAAAGCATCTTTTGTTCCCCGCCAGTAGTTTGTATACTAAGGGGGGTGGCAATTTGCCCCCACCCTTTTTTGAGGCCATCGTCCCTTTTTCTAATGTCTTTCAAATATCCAGTAGGATCCTTAGAATCAGTTAAAACCTTGATGATATCAACGGCTACAAACCACCATTCATCATTAAACCAAGTTCTTCTTATGTTCGTCCCTTGAAATACAACTAATGCTTTATCTTTATCCATTTTATAGTATCCTATCACTTTCTTCATATAAAGATTGTTTTTGTGATCCTACGTTTTGATGTTTCATACGATAGAGAATACACTCGCCTTTAGAAATGTTTCTGATGAAAACACGGAAGATTCACGTGTTTATGTAGTCAGTTGGGTAAGATCTATCATTAGAATATCTTACTTTTAGTTGTCCGATATTTACGGACAACTCAAAACTTTCCATAGTCAACGTTAAGTCTCCATTTTCTGCTTTTAATTTCAACTGTCCGATTTTTACGGACGGTTCAATACTTTCCTCGGAAATACCTAATCACAATGATCCCACATAAATTGAAAGAATGTTCTATACCCTTCTGCTAATGCTTTACCTTTGAGAACTAATACAAATTACTAACCAGGAAGAGCAGGAGGAGAATCAGGGAAACCAGGCATACCGCCACCGTTTGCATAACCAAACTGGCAAACATCGCTCACTTTAACTGCAAAACCTAAACCAACACCTTCATCATCAAACGGTACATTAGTTATATCAACCCATTGTTTATTAGGCGCATCATACCCGTAAGCTTTCTCAATCTCACAAGTCCCTTTAAAATCGTCAAGTGTGCTGTCGATCATCCCAGGGTGAACCACTAACAAATTCCAACCTTCAAATAACATCATCTTCTCTATACGTTCTTTCTCAAGTGCGGACAGCTCAAGATCTATGTAGGCGGTTTTACCTGCAGTTGAATAAACCCAATCAGCCCTAAAGCCAAAAAATACGTCTGTGTTTTCACCTGTAATCGCTAAAATTTTTTCTACCTCGTCAGATGTGAGTTCCTCGTCATTATTATCTTTCACATATTTATTTGCAGGGTTAACCCAAGTATAGGAAGTCAGTTCGCTATAGCATGCCTTAACAGGATCAGGGTCGTTTGGGTCACAATTTTTGTACGTTGCGCCGCCATAAACTAAATTCCAACCTTTAGTTAATTCTAGCTCTTGAAAAACATCCCCAACACCATCTTGTTGACAAAATTTCCTCTCATCTACTTCAAACGTAACACCTGTTGGTTTAGGATTTTCG
Organism: archaeon; assembly: GCA_002687185.1. Classification (GTDB taxonomy): domain Archaea; phylum Nanobdellota; class Nanobdellia; order SCGC-AAA011-G17; family GW2011-AR20. Next base: position 4,879 of record NYZO01000072.1, read on the forward strand.
TTACCGTAATTTCCTGTATCATGATAATTAGGATACGTTAAAACACCTTCGTTCCAGTCAGCTGAAAGAACAGGATGTATCTCTTTGATAGCAGACCCACTATATAATTTATCATCAATATATACAACATGATCCCAATAACCATCTTTCTGCTCAAATTCACTTAATCTAACTGTATGGCTAACCCCGTCAACCATGAAAAAAAACGATTTCGTATCACTAGGTTCTAACTCTACTGAAATTTTTTCTAATACATTATTTCCGCACGTTAAACTTTCTTCTAAGACAGTTTCACCGGAAGAACTTGCTATCAAAATAAACATAGCCAAAAAAATACCCGTAATAAATAATCCGTTTTTTATAATATTGTTTTGATTCATTTTCTTTATATCCACTAGCTTTCTGGGAATGACGGAATCGGTGGTAGTTTGTCTTCTGAATCGTCAATTTGATTATCTGACGAATCTTTGTTATCGCCACTGTCTGGTGTGTCGTAATCTATCCCGTTACTGTCAACAGAACAGCCGCCAATCATAAGTACGCTAAAAACTAAAATTACTGCGAGAATCATATATTTTCTCATGATTAGGTTGGTGTAACATATAGTTTATAAAGTTTGTTATACGATTTAACTTATTGGGGAAATTCCTTTAAGCCTTAAAAACATTTAAATAAAACACTTCTCTCCCCTATGTCTATGGCAAAATGTCGAGTGTGTAGTCAAACCATTGAAACGACCTTCTTAGGAAAATTAATCGGCACTACAATACGAAAAGATAAGAAACAACACACAGTGTGTAGTAAGTGTCAAAAAAAATTACACGAACAAGATATAAAAGACCATCTTTAAAATGCCTTGGTAGCTCAGTTAGTTAGAGCAGTGCTCTCGTAAATTATTATTCAATCGAGCGAAGCACAGGTCGTGGGTGCGAATCCCTCCCAAGGCTCTTCACTATTGGTGCAAGTCCTAACGCTATTTCTTAATGTAGGAGGTATCACATTGAAAGAGCTAATTTGCAGAAAAAGAGTGAATTATTTGAGGCTGTGTCCCCAAAGGGCTACAAACTTTTTAAAGTTGACTGAGCAGAAGTTGGAAGTGCACAAAACCAGTTTCTTAAAGCATAACCGTATCCAAACCGTGTGGGTTGTTAACCATTTTTATAATGAAAGAAGATTACATAATTTTATCGTAAACCTAACATTTCACAAATTACGGGAAATATACGTAAGATTGGTCAATAGCTTATTTATAGTGGTAAGATCTAAAGAGGTGGTGAAGGTTGACCATCTATAATTTCGAGCGAAAGCTTAAAACTGGCTTAGAAAACCTAGCACGCTCAACCATCACCAACAAAAACAAGGAACTCATTAAGAAATTCTTGAATGAATTAGTCATTGAAGGTATCTCCATTGGAAGACAACAAAAATATTTAGGGAGTCTCAAAAAGATTGGCACTTTACTCAACAAA
>NYZO01000073.1 GCA_002687185.1 archaeon
ATCCAAAGATAGATTGGAGAAAATTTATTCGGGCAACAACAGTCGATTTGTTTTCGCGCAAAGATTATATGTGGAATAGGGGCAATAGATTATTTACTCACATGGATTTATATTTGCCTTCTTTGCTAGGCGAAGCAAATACCACACTAGCTATAGCGGTTGATACTTCAGCAAGTATTACTAAAGATATCTTAACTGATTTTACCACAGAAATGAAAGGGATTGTTGAGCTTGCAGACAAAACAGTTGTGTTTGCTTGTGACGCGAAAGTTCACCACACAGCAGAACTTACAACTTTTAGTGACATATTAAAAGAAACATCACTAGTAGGGGGAGGCGGAACTAGTTTTGTTCCTGTTTTTGAAAAAATAGAAGAAATGAAAATCGCCCCGGATGTGTTGATTTATTTAACAGATGGATATGGGAGGTTTCCCGATTATGCTCCGCCGTATCCCGTGATATTTGCAGCATTGCCTAATACATTGCCAGTTAAAAGTTATCCTTTTGGGCAAGTTGTTATTCTAGAAAATAATATTTGCTAAGTTTGTGTGGCACCTATGATTAAACCAAAAATCACGCCGATTTCTTGTAAAAAAACTTTAAATTTTTTAGGCGAAAACTTAGACGTGTGGGAGTTTGTAAAAACCATACAAAATAGCGAGGCTGAAATTGCGTTTGTTTTCGGTGGCCCCCATTATGTGAATAAAAGTATACTAATAGAGCCAATAGCATCTTGGTTTTTTAACGTTAAACATTTGTCGAGAAATTATGTGATTTCTATCGATGTTGACAGGTTTGAATGTTTTGGAAGTATTATTTGTGTAAAGCACAATAAAAATACTAATTATAATGAAAAAACTTTACTTAAAATAGCAGAGTTTTTTGAAGGTCTTATAGAGTTTCCTACTAGTTTTTATAAACGAAAGTGGGAAAAACGAAAGAGAAATAAAGGTAAATACTAATTCTTTCGTTAGTTTAACTAGGAGAATAACAATGTCATCAGAGAAAAGTACAATACTTGCTATCACAGAAACTATAGCAAAAGGAGAAAATATTAATGCTGCACTTAAGTTGAATGAAAAAATAACAGCGTCATCAGAGGAAAATGAAACGACGAAAGTGGTTTCTCAAAGTGAAAAAAAAGAAAAACAAAATTCAACGTATGTTAAATACCTTGACGAAAAAAAAGAAGGGTTGAATACTATACGTTGTTCTCTGGAAGATGATTTAAGTACTTTGTTTGCGGATTTGTCTGTAAGCCAACAAGTAAGAGTTGAATTTATTGCAGAAGTTAAAGAAAACGGGCGTGTGGGCGTTTTAGCAAAACTAAAGCATCCTGCTATAAAATGCCCAATTATTTTCGACACTTCGGGCAACGAAACAAACCTGAGTACTTTTAGGCATTTTGGTAGAAGGGTCTATAGGCGTAAGCAGAAAAACTAAATAGGGAGGTTTACGGGGACGGGGACTAACCAAACCTGTCCCCGTAAACAAAAATACAATGGTAAAAAAAATAATTTCTTTAAAAGATTTTCCTAAGTCAAAAAATGAAGCTATTGATGTAGCTATGCAATTTGTTTCAGCTGCCCTAAAAGATAATACAATACCTTTGTGCGAAATTATAGATACACTCCAATGGGGGTTAACAGCAAAATATGACCGTTCTTCGGACACCCGATATTTAGAAATCTCTGACAGCTGTTTTTCCTTAGTCGAAAACAAAAAAGCAACCAAAACATTATTTCTAGCGTTAAAAATCAGTTCGTATGGGCTAAACGACATTTCTATGCGTCATTTTTCACTATTAGAGAGGCCATCAGCAAGCCAAACTAATACTCCTTTTACTCGTTTACAAACTTTATTAGTAGAAAGTGTTGATGTTACTAAATTGCTTGTATTAACACAGCTAATGAAAATTTACATTAAAAAACATAAAATTAGCCGTAGAAAAAATGTTCCTAATCATTGTGTATCTCCCGCAGCCCTAACCACCCCTCGTGGCCATAATATCTTTGGAGAAACAATATTATCCTGGTATTATTTATTGGTTAATTCTGTAACTTATCTGTCTTTTAATTATTTGCTTGCTGACACTACTATACATACTTGCTCAGGATTTAGTTCAAAAAAAGAATTTCTAAAAGAGCTGTTTTTTTTAGAGGTTCCGATTGACGACCATTACTATAATGGTCGGGCTTCGTGTTTTAGAAATTACGAGGAAAACTTTTTATCAAACTTGTTTTCAATAGATTTGGAAACTAGTAATTATATTGTAAAAAAGTTGTTGTCTTATAAAAAACCTATAAATAAAGCGTTTTATGGTGGTGGATATACTGCACGTAAAAATATTACTCTTGCAGAGGGTAATATGATTGTAAAGTGGCTTGCAAAAGAAAAAATAAATATAAATTCAAATAAACTAAGAACTTTATATACAATACGTAATTATATAAGTAACTTAGAAGCATTTAATGTACATACCACAAAATTTTTGTTGGCCCCGAATCGTCGCGAAGAATACGCTAGAGCAATTGAACTAGATACAATAATACGAGGTAGAAAAAGAGCACTTGAAAAAGAATTAAAACAAATCGAGCAAGATAAAAAAGACTGGGAAGAAGCGCACAATAATTCTATTGTTGATTCGAGGTTATCATCAGAAGATTTATACTATTTGTATCTTAGCCAAATTTACACAGTACATAAAATGCCAAAAAACCCAATAATATCTAGTATTAAAGATAATTAAAATGGCTACACAAAATAACTTAACAACAAAATCTACACAATAGAAGGTATCTAGTAATGGGAATATTTAGCGATTTATTTAAAGAAGCGGATAGTAGAACAGCATTTAAGGGCAGGATATACTTAAACCAAGTTTGTGACCCAACCGGAGAAACTAGCTTTGAAGGAGAATTTGTAATCGACGGCGGATATTTTCTGCTAAAAGGCGGCAGTCAGCTAATTATACCGGCAACTTCTATTGCATACTTTATGATTGATGATTGAGTTAGTATTAAAGCTATGATATTATTCATGTATGTTAAATTTGCACGAAAAATATAAGCGATACAAATACAGATTAGATGATGGATGGGATATTGCGGTGAAGGAAAATCCAAAAGATTTACCATATTATGTGACAATACTTTGTCGGTTTGGTGAGATAAGTTTATGTGACGATGAAGTTTTATATGTTTTAGCAAAAAATCATAAATCAATCGTTACTAAATTAAAAACAATTGAAAATGCTGAAATATTTTGTGAAGGCGATGATGAAATAGTTTTTTATATTGATTTAGATTGTATAAAAAATGTTTTTAGAATTCTAAAACCCTTATTAAATAAAAAAGAATCAGAGAAAGTGAAGGCAAGATTTAACACTAAACAAGTAAGGATTTAATTACTATGGTAAGATTTAATTTTTTTGATTACAATATAGATGTTCCACTAAAAACTATTGACCTCGGGATAACAGGAGAATTGCAACTAATAGTGCAGATTTTAAAATCTGCAAAAGATATTCTTGACGAAGGACGAAAAGCTTCTATCACGTTCTCTGCACAGAATGGTACTTATGATGAAGTGGTCGATTGGATTACTTCAAAAGAAACGAGAGCTTTTTCTTTTAGTTGGTGTTGCCAAATGCTAGATACGTTTACAATATCAGATTATAATGAAGACGTTCTAAGGAAAGAATTTCTAAGACAAGTTAAATCTCGGCCAGTAATAAAAAGAGCAAAAGCCGTTATATATCCACTAAACTTAAGATAATATATAAAAATATACTCCTAAATTTGCCTAGGCGACTTCGCTGCTTTTGTTTTTGCGGGTAAAGTAACATGATTTCTAACTCCTCAATAAAAAATCTAAAATTTTTTAAGAATTCCACTAACCGAAAAATTAGTGAGAAACAAACTACGTCTGTTTTCGCAACCAATGAACATAATGTTGAGTCAGTGATGTCGCGGCAGGGCTGGCCACCTGACACCATAAAAAATATTATTTACCCGTTTAACCGTACAGACTTTGCATTATTTTGCCACTATTGTAAAGTGGGTTTGGGTGGTTTTTACGCCTGTAACATACAGGAAAAATTGCAACTAGAAAAACCTGCCGCTATTAATATTCACATAACATATTATTTTTGTTGCCAAAAGCACAAAAATTACTGGAAAACATTATGTTCTGACATGTTTATACTACCATAACTTAAAATAATATATTCTCAGTTTTGTATACGCGATTTCATTACTTTTTATTTCTATGAGCAAAACAAACACTACGCCAAGGATAAAAGATTATAGAAATATTTGCGTCCTAGAAAACGCAGACTCTAAACTTCACCAAGCCTTCTATACTGTCTTATCCGTAAAAGGAGATAAACTATGGTTTAACAGAGCCTATAAATTAGGCAAATGGGACGGCTATTATAGATTTTACAACAAACAAAAATCAACATTTCCTGCAGGGCTGCTCCATCTTATCAAAAGACGATTTCCAAATATTCCGGTAATTTCTGGCGTCCAGTCTCCCTGCCCAATTGATATTGACAAAATAAAAGATTTACAAACATTGTCTCCAAGAAATGACCAATTAATAGCAATTAAAAACGCTTTGGTTAAAAAACGCGGCATAATTCAATGGCCAACTGGTGCCGGAAAAACAGTTGGAATAGCAATGATTTGTAATGCAATTGCCGATAATATTTTAGTTCTTGTACACACAAAAAATCTTTTAATTCAAACATCAGATGTGATTGAAAGAGAACTGGGAGAAGAGATTGGAAAAATAGGTGCAGGATTGTTTAGTATAAAACGAATTACAGTTGGAATAATAGCAAGTGTTAAAACTTTGTCAAGTGAAGAACTATCTGATTTTAATTGTATTATTCTTGATGAAAGTCACCATGCAAGCGCCAACACTTTTTATAGCACAATAATAAGATGTTCGGCTTATTATAGATTTGGGTTTAGCGCAGACCCTCTTGATGAGCATAGTGTAAAAAGCAATTCTCAATATAAGCAAACAAGAATACTTGGTTGTTTTGGTCCAATAATATCTTTAACTTCTGTCAAGCAAATGAAAAAAGAAGGTATTATTGCAACTCCAAAAATTAAATTTCTTAGAATAGATAACTCATACCCTGGAGAAAAAAATTTTATTTTACCTTACGACAAAGCATATTGTAAATATTATTGCCATAATGTTATTATGCACGATAAAATAATTAGAATAGTCAGCCGACACAAAAATGAATCTATTTTAATAATTGTTAAACATATCCATCACGGGAAAAATCTGCAAAATACATTAACCCATAATAATATTAATTGTCAATTTCTTAGTGGGGAGGAAAAATCATCTTTTATCCAAGAAAAAATTAAAGAATTCAAGGATAAAAAATTAAAAGTTTTAATTGGAAGTCCAATATTCAACGAAGGTGTTGATATGCCTAATGTTGATGTTTTAATAATGGCAGCCGGAGATATAGCCGCAACAAAACAAAGATTAGGCAGGAGCTTGCGTAAAAAGACAAGACATGATAATACTGTGCGAGTTTATGATTTTTTTCTTGTTGGAAATAAGCATACTGAACGCCACGCAAAACGCAGAATTCAAATTTATAAAAACGAAGGGCACGAAATAATATGATTTCTGAACCATTAAATGTATTAAAATTTGTTAAAACATACAATAACCCGCATTATGATTTATTGCTTGCAGTTTTACAACGTTCAATAGATGACTTTTTTAATGAAAACGATAAAATACGTAATGATGCTGTGAATTATTTTTTTTATGCATCTACGCCGTATATTTTTTCATTCAAATCTGTTTGTGACATTTTAGATATTGACAAAACTGTGATACTTAATTTTTTAAAAACTAACCAAAATGAACGAACAAATAAATCAATGGGAAAATTTATTTTTTGAATAAAACTAAAAATTATTTTTTATACTTTTGTTTTTTGGGCGCCTTATCAAAAGCCCCTTTCAAAAGTTTCAAGACTTTTTAAAAATGAATAAAAAACTCGCACAAAAACTTATTCAGCAGTTTACTAAACGATATTATGTTGTTCCTTACTGGCACACTCGTACACCTAAAAATATTAATCATTACATATGTAACAGCGATCTTTACAAAAAAATCACAAATTATGATGCTGTCGATATTTGTGTAAGAAACATTGGAGTAAAATTAAGTGACGACGGAAATAAACCAAAGCAGTTAAACATAGTTAAATCCAAAGTTACACAAGAAGTTATAAACCACTCTAAAAATATCATTTCAGATGTTGTAGGCAGCTTAAAAGAAAACATTTCTGACTTGGCAGCAATAAATGCTAGATTATTAACTATGCTATCTATGGTTAACCAAAATAAATTTGATACTTACTGGGCCACTTATTTAGCCCCAGGCCATTTTAAAGATTTTTCTATTCCCTCTGGTAATTTATTTTTAAAATTTCTATTAAACATAGAAGGAACAGACAAGGCACAGTCTGCATTTTTTAATAAATTGTATACAAAAACTTTTGCTGAGGGTGACGAGTTTGTTAACAAATTCATTCCAGCTACATCCGGATTGCCTGAAATGCTGGGCCAACTATCTTTTGGACTCTACATGTTTACACAAGATATATATGGGCCACAACAACATAAAAATGCACTATTAAAAGACAAAGAATTAATGCTTTCGATAAAAAACGCCTATGAATTAGAAAAGCTAATTTTAATGGCAAAACCTACTTATTGTTATGATAAGCACGATAAAATACCCGAAGTGTTTCCGCCATTGTTTGCTATTGGTTTTCTATATTTTACTTATCCAAGATATAAAGAAGTAACAGAAGTACCTATTTCTATACTAGACGCGCATTATTTTTCGGAGAAGAAAGAAGAAGCCTTAATTCATATGTTCAATCAACTCTCTTCGCAAGAGATGGCAGAGTATTTAACTACGGGACTTTATGCTATTAATTTTAACGACAAATATTGTCATCAACAGGCGATAAATGCGATGCATAGGTTTTTACTTCCCATAAAAAACAGACTTGTTAATACTAATTGGGCTGTTCTTTCAAACGCTGTGTCTAAATACAACAAAATATTGCCTTCAAGTCTTGCAAAAGCTAGGCTTGGTGCTAAAAAGGGCCGTCTTCAAGAAGATCTTAATTATCGATTCCAGATTTATGAGCTTGCAAAAAAATCAAAAACAGACAAGCAACTTAGTGCTTTCGAGAAAAAGAAAAAATTTGATAAAATTTATATTGGAGCCGGGCAATATCTTGAGTTTTGTTTCAGGCATGGTTTACAAGCTGACGAAAAACTGTTTAAATTAATACAAGAGGGAAAAATAGGAATTGAAGAACTTACCAAAAAAGAGGGTTAAAAAATGGATATGTTAAATGTAGGTGTGTTAAGTTGGGAATTTATTAAGTTTTTGTATGTGTTTGTAATACAACTAAGCATAGCAAGTATCGCTTTTGTTTTGATAGTAATAGTGTTAACAGCTGTGATTGGAT
>NYZO01000074.1 GCA_002687185.1 archaeon
GCAAAAACTGTTAAAGGGAAAGGGTTGAAATTTCTAGAAAATAAAAATGGCTGGCACGGGAAAGCGCTGGGTGATGAGCTTGTACAAGCAGCACTCACTGAAATACCAAACCCGAAATTTCCTAACGTTAAAGTCAAGAAACCAATCAATGATACGCTAAAAAAAATAAACTTGAAGAGATTGAACTTACCAGAGTTTAAAGTCGATGATGAAATCGCTACACGAGAGGCGTACGGGCTAGGATTACTGAACTTGGCTGAACATGATCCGAATATAATGGTACTCGATGCAGAAGTTAGTAATTCAACACATGCAGAAACAGTGAAGAAGAAACATCCTGAACAATTTATTGAATGCTATATCGCAGAACAAAATATGGTCGGAGTAGGGCAAGGGTTGGCAGTTTGTGGATATACTGTGTTCATGTCGACTTTTGCTGCGTTCTTAACACGCGCGCATGATCAAATACGAATGGCTGCGTTGTCGAATTCGAAATTTATAGTCTGTGGATCGCATTGCGGTGTGTCAATTGGTGAAGACGGAGCCTCACAGATGGGACTTGAAGATATTGCACTATTTAGAGCACTACCAAATAGTGTAGTGCTTTATCCAGCAGATGCAGTAGCAACACTTAAGCTCATGGAGCTTGCGACTAAACAGACAGGAATTACTTATATACGAACTACAAGACCTAAAGTGCCAGTAATTTATGCAAATAATGAGAAGTTTTTGTTAGGAGGGTTCAAGGCCGTTAAACAAACTACAAAAGATAAAGTGGTATTAGTAGGGGCTGGAATAACGTTGTATGAAGCACTTAAGGCTTATGAGTTACTTGCAGCAAAAGGAGTCGCTGTAGCAGTCGTTGATTTGTATTGTGTTAAACCGTTCGATCATACTAAATTCAAACAGTTTGTTAGAAGACATGGGGGAAAAGTCGTAGTTGTTGAGGATCATAGGCCCGAAGGGGGGATTGGTGAAATGATCGCTGCAGGGTTAGTGGATGAGGAGTTTGTTGTTGAAAAACTTGCAATTGATACGATACCGCATTCAGGGACAAAAGATGAGCTGCTAAATAAGTACGGGATTGGAGCGAAACATATTGTAGAGGCTGCGTTGCGAAGTTTGAAGAGGAAGCGATAATGGCGAATACACAACAAAAAAAAATGTTTGAAAAAGGGCATTTTAGGGTTACAATATTTGGGTCGGCACGGATTAAGAGAGGGGACGTTATTTATAAACAAATTTATGAGCTGGCTAAATTGATAGGTAGTAAAAATATGGATGTTGTAACTGGTGGCGGGCCAGGGCTGATGGAGGCTGCTAACCGTGGGCATAAACAAGGTAGTAAGGAAAATCAAGCTCATTCGCTCGGACTGCCAATAAAACTAACCAAAAAAGAAAACGCGAACAAAAGTCTAGATATTATTAAAGAATTTGAACGGTTCTCAAAAAGATTAGATCATTTCATGGCACTGTCACATGTAGTGGTTGTTGCTCCTGGTGGGATTGGCACTACACTTGAGTTATTTTATACCTGGCAGTTAATACAAGTCAAACAACTTTGTGAGATACCAGTTATTTTGTGTGGCTCAGTATGGAAACCGTTACTAAAATGGATAAAAAAAGGGCCGCTCCAAAAAGGGTTCTTAAGCAAAAATGATCTTGACTATATTTATTTAACAAAGAATAATAAACAAGTTATGCAAATCATTGAACAAACACATAAACTGTATAATACAGGACAGAAAAATATTTGCCAAAATATCGTGAAATATAGGATCAAAACATGAAACTATTTGTGGACACAGCAGAACTTGAAGAAATCCAAGCATTATATGCAATCGGCATAGTAGATGGAGTGACCACGAACCCGTCACTTATAAAAAAAGCGGTAGATCGACGTAAGAAACATGGAGATTCAACTAAAATTGAGACATACATTAAAAAAATATTGAAGACCGCTAAAGGGACACCGGTTAGTCTTGAAGTTACAAAAACAGAGTACGCAGGGATGGTAGACGAAGGTGTTCGATTATATAAAAAGTTTAATCCAGTAGCTAGGAATGTGTATGTTAAAATACCAGTCAATCCAGCAATGAAGAAAAATGATGTGACTTGCTTTGATGGGATTAGAGCGATCAAAACATTAGCTAAAAAAAATATACCAGTCAATTGTACATTAATATTTACACCAGAACAAGCGCTCCTAGCAGCAAAAGCAGGAGCTGCGTTCGTGAGCCCGTTTCTAGGACGAGAGAATGATTTTATTCGAAAGAAAGGTAGATGGTTCTTTAAAAAAGAAGATTATTATCCCAGTAGAGGTAGATCAAAAGATGGGAAACTAGTTACTGATCAAGGAGTCAGCTCTGGTGCGAACTTGGTAAATCAATGTGTAACTATTCTAAAGAAATATAACCTTAAGACACAAGTGCTTGCAGCAAGTATTAGGTCCACACAAGATGTACTTGATGTCGCGCTCGCTGGATCAGACATAGCAACCATACCATACAACCTATTTAAAGAATTACTAACTCATCAAAAGACCATAGAAGGGATGAAAACGTTCACTAAAGATATCGTGCCTGAATATGCTAAACTTTTAGGTGTAACTAAATGAAAATTAATTATGCTAATAGTAGAATCAATGCAAAACAAATAAGAATATTAGAAAAGAGGCTTGAGCCAGAGCGTGCACGGTTAATACAAGCCGCAAAAACAGAGTATCTAGATGATCGTGCGTCAATTAATCTTTGCTGTGATAAAACAATGATGAAAACAGTTAAGAAAATTATACAGTTAACACAAAGTCTGAATCCTGTGTATTTAGTCGTAGTAGGGATAGGCGGGAGTAACCTCGGGTCAATTGCTGTACAAGAAGCGATACTTGGGAAATATTATAATCAATTAAGACCCAAACTTCAAGTACTATACGCTGATACAGTGGATACAGATGCAATGAACGCGGTTATTACACTTATCACACCGGCACTCAAAAAACGTAAAAAAGTAATCTTGAACGTAGTAAGTAAATCCGGTAGCACAACAGAAACTATAGCGAACTTTGAAGTGTTACTAGACGTAGTACAAAAATATCAAACAAAATATGCCGATAGTGTGGTCGTGACAACTAACAAAAATTCTAAACTGTGGAACCTTGGAGTAGAAAAAGGGTTTACTGTGCTTGAAATTCCTGAAAAAGTAGGCGGGCGATATTCAGTACTCTCACCAGTCGGGTTGTATCCGTTAGGGTTGCTTGGGATAAATATATCTGAACTACTTAAAGGTGCTTTTAAAATGCGAAGTAATTGTTTGAGGCCACTAAAAAGTAATCCCGCAGCAAAGCTTGCAATGATATTGTATGCACACTATAAGCAAGGTAAAACAATAGCTGATCTATTCTTGTTTAGTAACGGATTAGAAGGGTTAGGCAAATGGTATCGGCAATTAATAGCTGAAAGTTTAGGTAAAGAGTTTAATAATCAAAACAAAAGAATAAATACAGGAATAACACCCATCGTGTCAGTTGGTTCAACAGATCTACATTCGATGGTGCAACTTTATTTAGGAGGGCCGTGTAATGAGATGACCATGTTTGTGGATGTTGCAACTAATAAGGAAACGATCAAAGTGCCAAAAATGAATGAGTTTAATGAACTAGTGCCAGGGATTCAAGGTAAATCGCTTAAAGTAATAATGGATGCTATATTACAAGGGACACTGATTGCGTTTAAGAAAACTAAAAGGCCGTTCGTAACACTAGAGCTTGCAAACAAAAAACCGTTTATGATCGGACAATTTCTACAACTGATGATGATGATGACAATGTATTTAGGGCATCTGTTAGACGTGAATCCGTTTGATCAACCTAATGTGGAAACATATAAAATTGAGACAAAGAGGCTGCTTAAATGATCGCGCATGAGAAAAAGTTATTGTTAACGTCTAAACTGTTCTCACCATCGTTTGATAAATGGGTTGTAGTGGGTGCGTTTAATCCGGCGGCTGTGCGGTTGCCTAATAAAAAAATAATGCTATACGTACGAGTGGCTGAGAGCTTTCCGAAAGGGAAAGTTATGAGCTGCCCAGTCATATCCTCACCTGAACATTTTATAACCATTAACGAAAATATACCTGTAGATAAAATACGAGAAGTTAGTCACGGGGTGCTTCATTTGCATAGTGGTGAGTGTCGATTAACTAGTATGTCGCACTTTAGGCCAGTGATATTGAATAAAGATGGGATGAGCGTAGATGAAGTTATTGATAAACCAGCGTTTACAGGGACAGCTAAAGAAGGACACTATGGTGTTGAAGATCCAAGGATAGTTAAGATAGGTAACTTGTATTATATGACGTATGTGACTATCTCCACCCATGACGGAGTATGTGCTAACTTAGCCGTATCAAAAGATTTGAAGAAATGGAAACGTGAAGGGATAATTTTTAGCGAGCAAAATAAAGATGTTGTACTCTTTCCGAATAAAATTAAAGGGAAGTTCGTAGCATTACATAGACCTGAAGGGTTCTTTGAGTTTAGTAAACCGTCTATTTGGATCTCGTATTCGCCAGATATCATATATTGGGGCAAAGAACGAAGCATTATTCAACCGCGTAAAAGAACATGGGAATGTGATCGAGTTGGGGCAGGAGCACCACCTATCAAAACTTCTAAAGGATGGCTTGAAATCTATCATGGTGTTAAAACCAAAGGAGATAGGCGAGTATATAGTGCTGGTGCAGTACTCTTTGATCTGAAAAATCCTGAGAAAATAATCGCTCGATCGCCGCCAAATCAACCGCTCTTAAAACCAAACAGAAAATGGGAGAAAAACGGGTTTGTAAACGATGTCATATTTCCAACCGGGGCTGTGCTTGATCTTAATAAAAAAGATTTGTTAATATATTCCGGAGGATCTGACAGTGTGACAAGCGTTACAAAAGTAGCGTTAAAAGATGTGTTTAAACAGATGGTGAAAGTTAAGTAAAATAGACTAACTGTTATCTTGAGTGAAAGATAAACGTGCTAATAAATAAGACACAGTAGATTCTGCACCTTGGTTAATATTAACCGCAGATTTACCCAACCCGTCGTAACAACCGCCAGTAGTTTCGTTATAAACAACTTGTCTTAAAGAATTCTTGCCTAAAAACCATTCAAACGCAGTGTATGCTTTCGTCTTATAATGTTGTTCATCAGTGATTTTGGCAGCTAATAATAAAGTCTGGACCATAGACGCTGTGTCAACAGGCTGCTGGTCGTAATAGGCTCTCTTACCATTATTTTCATACCAACCGCGCTGGCCGATAGGAATAAACATGCCATTCTCAAATGTAGTAGAAATTAAGAAATCAAAAGTCTTTTTAGCAATCGTTAAATATTCTTTGTTTTTTGTTGCTAAATAAGCGTAAAACATCGCTTCAGATAATCGACTATTAGAATAGGCTAACATAGGTTCAAACCATTGCCATTTAGTCGTTGAGTTCTTCTTGTAAAGTTTCTTTAAATCTGTAGCTAAGCTGTTTATGTGATCTATATAAATCGGTGAACTCTTTTGTTGGTTGGCGAAATGTAAGCCCAGTAAAGCGAATGTTTTTGATCTGGGTGATGTTAGTTTATTAAGATATTTTAAGCCATTCTCAAATAAAGGTTTTGCAGTCCGAATAATATCTGGAGCCATTTCAGGGACCGATAATAAATAACCAAGGCACCACAACGCGCGACCGTGAGGGTCTTGGATCCATTCTTTTTGGTTAATCTTTTTCTCGATAGTAACATAGTTCATGAACCGGCCGTCAGGTTGTTGGACGAATGATAAAAATTGTAAGTAAGTTTTGATCAAATCTAGGCGAGAGCGATCCTGAGACGTTTCAAAGTCCATTGCACACGCAAGCATAGCACGAGCGTTATCGTCAGTTGTGTAGCCTGAAGCAATATCTGGAGTTACGTTATTTGCAAATTGGATCATGCCAAATTCGTTAGTTAATTGCATTATATGTCCGAAGTTGACCTTAGGGAGTGTTGGTTTTTTTCGTATAGGTAGATCAGTGTATCGGTTGAGTATTTGCTCGTAAGCCATTGCAACATTAGGCCAAATCATTTGACGAGTGTATTCATACGCGTTGCGACCATATTCCTCACGTATTTTTTTGTCAGAAACTAATTCTAATATAGCTTTAGTAAATGATTTATGATCGTTGAACTCAACTAATCGACCGCGATTGTTTGTGATCGCTTCTCTAGCATGTAAAAAAGGTGTTGAAATAACAGGCCTGCCAGCGGCCAAAGCATACACTAAGGTGCCGCTTGTGATTTGGTTAGGGTTTAGTGAGGAACAAACGTATATATCAGATGCTTTTAAATAACGAATTATCTCTTTTAATGTTAAATATTTATTATAGAATTTTATGTTATTTTGTAATCCTAAATCTTTTACCTTTTTTTCTAAAAAATTTCTATATTTTTCGCCTTCCTCTTTACGTACGACTGGATGTGTCTCGCCAACGATTAAATATAGTACTTCGGGATATTTCTTAACTATTGGTACTAAGCTCTCGATAACAGATTCGTAGCCTTTGCCTTCGCTCATAAGACCGAAAGAAGAAAGAATAATCCGATCTTTGAAACCTAAACGGCGCTTCTCTTTTATCGGTAACTCAAACGGTATTGTTGGTACACCATGATGGATTACGTAAATTTCGTTTCTAATTTTATAATCTTCGCGTAAAATGGTCCTGCCCTTTTTTGCCATGACAATGAATGCACTTGATTTTGTGGCAAGGGACTGGACTACTTTTTTTAAGCTTTTGTCCGGGTTTGGTAATATAGAATGGAAGGTAATGTAAACAGGTTTTTCAAGAACTTCTAAGAATGCGATTAAATAACTGCCGTACTCGCCGCCGAATAGGCCGAACTCGTGCTGGATGCTCACAGCTTTAATAGATGGCATAGTGTTAATCTTTTTTGCTGCTTCAATGTAGCTGTTGATATCACTATCGTCAATGTGGATAATAACACGCTTAGCATAGTTGTAAATATTAATAGAATTCTTGTTCATAGCTGCAATTTTGATTCGAATAGAAGGTTTAAACCGATTTTCAATGGCACTTGATAAATCTTTAGTGAAAGTTGCAATGCCGCATTCACGTGGAGGGTAAGACCCTAGAAATAAAATCTGTGACTGGTCAAGTTCTTCGTCCATGAATGATCAACGCCTCTTTTGAAGTGAAGTAGTAAATAAAAGGGCGTAATATTATAAAAAGGTTGTGTTTTCTCATTGATTAATTGCCAAATGAAGTATCATAAAAAAAAGAGAACTAAGGATACAAAAAATGATTCACGAAAAGAAGTAATTCAAATATATGCTAACGATCGCCTAAATCTTTATATATTTAATTTTAGAAATAAAACAGATGTCACGTCAGTATAGTGCTGTAGCTATTTTTGATAACGATAACTTTTTAGTAAAGCCCGGCCAACCCTATCATCCACGTGTACAAGAAACACTTCTCGAAATAGTTGACGAATTTCCTGAGGCTGTTTTGGGCACTTCATCGGGTAAACCCGCAGAATTTCAAGCACGGGTTTATACACCAAAATTACCTTCGTCTGTTCGCGAAAACTGGGTAATAACAGGGAATAATGGGGCCGAATGTTGGATAGGAATAACGCCTGATGGAAAACCGA
This sequence comes from archaeon, assembly GCA_002687185.1. Lineage (GTDB taxonomy): Archaea > Nanobdellota > Nanobdellia > SCGC-AAA011-G17 > GW2011-AR20. The sequence goes on from NYZO01000074.1 coordinate 7,685, forward strand.
TTGATCGGATTGTCTATGACGTAGAAGGAAACAACGCACATGAAGCTCTCAAACAAGTAAATTATATTGGTGACAGGTTACAAGATAAATTCGGGTCTTATGTTTATGAACAAATAAATGCAACATTTAAAGAAACTCCACTCATGCGCACTTTTTTCCCGGTTACTGTTGAAAATCGGAGTATGAAGATGAGGTGGATTGATCCTGATGGAAAGGAAATTGAGGGTATTGGAATTAATCCTACAAAAGAACAACTTATAGATATGGGTTGTGATCTATCAAAAGTCCCAGGTCCTTCTTATATTTATCATGCAACAACAAGGATTATAGAAGAATGCTCAGATGCCAATGGAATACATGCAATTAAACATGATGATGCAGCAGAGGTTTTCCCCGTTGGAATGGATAAAGGTGCGATGTTAATCCAAACTGCTGAATCTTTAGGGATTCCACAAGTTAACTATCTAGAGTATCCTGATGCTGTTGATATTATGGCAGAACCAACACACGGAGAATCTATAGACAAAGGATATGGTGCATTAAATTTATCCCATCAATTGGATCTTCCTCAGGTGTCTGGTACGAAGGCGTGGTCAATGGTTGCAAAAGAATCAAATAGAAGAGAGCTTACAGCAAAAACATACCATGAAGAGCTAAAAGGTCCACACTTTTCTAAAATAAACGACGAAAAATTGGTTCCTGGAGTTGTCGGTGGAGATGCCCGAAATGATCTTTCTATGTTTAATGTTACTGTTGCCGGCGTGACCTATACTTATTGTGAATCCATTATGAAAAAAGCAGCGACAAATATTGTAGGAAGTGGCGATCGTTTTAGTGTTTCAAATGCATTAGAAGCATTAGAATGTGCAAAACGTTACTTACGAGCATTTCGAAAATTATAATGATTTAAAGTCTATGTACTTATATTTATCGACACGTCAAAAAGAATGAACTAATATCTCATCTTTTTCTAATCAAAATTTATTTAGGACTATCCCTATCATAATCATCTTCTAGACGTACTTGATCATTTTCATCAAAGAACCCAAACGATATTTCAAGTACACGAACGGGTTTGTCTAACGCTTTAATACGATGCTTTACCTTAACTGGTATAATAATCTCATCATTTTCCTTGACAGGTATTACTTTGTCACCAAGCGTCACCTCAGCTGGGTTATCCAAAAATTTCCAGAATTCTTTGCGTTTATTATGATATTGTAAACTGAATCGTTGGTTGGGCTTAACCGTTAATATTTTAACCGTTGTATTTTCATTCAGCGTGAACTGTTCAAAACCACCCCATGGCCGATCCATATCAACTATTTTTTTCATTAGTATAAACCAAACTGTTCTGATATAAATAGGTTACTTTTCATCGATGTGTGACGGCACTTGGGTACGTTCCTCAAATTGTTGAATGTCTTTTTCGCTGTTTAACGTTTGCCAAAAACCTGAATGTTTATGGACTCGAAGTTTTAATTTAGGAAAGACTTCATATTCTATGCTTCCCTTGTCAGGTAGATGTTGCCGCAATGTCGCACAATCAAGTACATACCAACCGCAACTGACCCATTCGTTTTCTAAGACTGGCTTTTCATCGAACGTTGCATAACCGTCTTTTTCTCGTACAAGACCAAAAGGTAGACGTGGACGAGCAACGCAAATTGTGTCTTCTCCTATTTGAGATACGGAGTTTAGATCTATATCTGTTAAGTCATCACCGTTTAAAATAAGAACTTTATCACTTTTTACATGGTTTAAGGCTAGTTTTATAGCGCCGCCTGTGCCGAGTGGCTCTTTTTCTATAGAACTCAAAATTGAGGCTGATGGATAGTTCTCTTTTATGTAATTTGTGACTTCTTCTGCGCGGTGACCTAGGGCAAGAACAGTATTGTCAACTTTAGGTAGTAGGTAATTTAATTGATGGCTTAAGATAGTTTTATTTCGAGCAGAGACCAGTATTTTTGGCATGTCCTTGTTCATCCTGGTTCCTCTACCGCCTGCAAGAATTATTGCGTCCATTACAATAAGGAATTCTGAAAAGATATATAAAGTTTTGTATGGTTGGTTGTAGTTTATTTTGATGAATCAATAAAAAGTCTTTTATATTACGGATGTGTATGTTATCTGAGAGGTGATGTATGGGAATTTCAATACAACGGTTGGTTACTAAGGGGAATGCACTCTTTCTAGCGTATGATCAAGGACTTGAGCACGGTCCTACTGATTTTAATGATAAAAACGTTGATCCGTTGTATGTAATTAAACTTGCTAAACAAGGGGGGTTTAATGCGTTTATTTGTCAAAAAGGGATAGCACAAGCTTATAGGCAACAGATTAAAGTCCCTCTAATCATTAAACTAAACGGCAAAACTAATCTAGTCAAAGGTGAGCCGATCTCAAACCAAGTGTGTAGTGTTAAAGAAGCAAAACGGTTGCGAGCAGCAGCAGTCGGTTATACCCTTTATATCGGAAGTGAACTTGAAGCTGAAATGTTTGCAGAATTCGGACACATACAAGAAGAAGCACATAAACTTAAACTACCAGTGGTTGCGTGGATCTATCCCCGAGGAAGCGGTGTGTCAAAGCGGAGAGAAAAAACACTGATGAGCTATGCAGCACGTGTAGGATTAGAACTAGGAGCAGATATTATAAAAATAAAGTATAACGGGAATCCTAAAGATTTAGCATGGGCTGTTAAATGTGCTGGGAAAACTAAGATTGTTATATCTGGTGGTATGAAAACTGGAGAAGCGCAACTGATTAAACAAGTAAAAGAAATTAAAAAAAGTGGCTGCTTAGGGCTTGCTATTGGCCGGAATATTTGGCAGCATCCACAACCGCTCACTTTGACTAATAAAATTAGAAAAATTGTTTTGAGGTGAGAAATTGATCGTTATAAATCTGAAAAGCTATAAGCATGGAAAGAGCGTGCTGCAACTTGCAAAAACTATTCAAAAAAATACGCCTAATGCTATCGTTTGTGCGTCTACGATTGATATACACTCGATTATCAAAAATACAAAACTCAGTGTGTACGCTCAACATACGGATCCTATCCAAAAACGAGGGACTGGATTCGTTGACGCTGCAGCCATAAAACAGAGTGGAGCTTGCGGCACGCTATTAAATCATTCTGAACATCCGCTGGATTTTGATATCCTCAAAGAAACGATCAACCAATGCAAGAAACTGGGATTAAAAACAATTGTTTGTGCGGAATCGTTATCAGAAGTGAAAAGAATAAGTAAATTATTGCCTACTGCTATAGCATTTGAAGAACCTAAACTGATCGGAACAAAAGAATCTATTGTAAATTCGAGACCACGTCTGATTAAACGGTTTGTTAAATTATTAGAGGGAAAAAAGATTATGTCTCTTTGTGGTGCAGGAATACATAATGTCCAAGACGTTATGCAAGCGTATAGGTTAGGTTGCAAAGGTGTATTGATTGCGTCAGCTATAGCTAATTCCAATAAACCAGAACCACTCCTAAAGTCACTACATCCATTTTCTGTTGAACCAAAAATAATCGTGTTCGTTGATCGAGACGGTACACTTATCTATGACAATAAGTATCATTTAGGGCACGCAAGAGATTGGCGCAAAAAAATTAAATATTTGCCTGGAGTGGTTGAAGGGTTGAGTCTCTTAAATAGAACGCCTGGAGTACAAGTGTATATGGTAACTAACCAACCTGGAGTGGCAATAAAAGAATTTTCGTGTCTGACTGAAAAACGTGCGCATGAAGTGTGTCAAACAATGCTATTACAATTACAAGAGAAAGGTGCGTTTATCAAAGATTATGCATTGTGTCCACATCCGACTAGTGAATACGTGAAGTCTCATACACGATTTAAATTTAAACATGATATGATCTCTAATACTTGTATGAAACCAAAACCAAAATTATTAATTGAGTTGCTAAAACGAGAAAAACTAACTGATCCTAAACTTAAATTATATATGGTTGGTGATCGGTTCTCGGATATAAAAGCTGCTCTAAATGTATGCGGAAAAGGGATACTTGTGCCGTTCCAGAATAAGAAAAAAGAAATTGAAGCTGTGCCTAGAAACTTTAAACATACAGTACACATCACCAAAAATTTTTTAGATGCAGCACGTATTATTTTAAAACACGAACATGGAAATTAGAAACGGTGAACAATTAGAGCTTGAGAGGACAGCCGCGGAATCTATCAAAAAACAAGTTGAAGTTGTGTTAGAAGAAAAAGATAAAGTTATTTTTGGGATTGTTGGCGGACGGAGTGTTAAAGGAGTGTTTGAACAGTTAAATGATCAATCTATACCATGGGAGAAAGTGCATATATTTATGGTGGATGAGCGGTTGCTGCCAAAAGACGATTTAGATACAAATATTCAAGTCGCAAAAGAAGCACTGCTTACTAAATTGGTCGAAGATGGTCAATTGCCTAAAGAAAATGTACATGAAGTTGATTATACACAAGGCCAAGAACAAGAGAGTGTTGATGCGTACCTAAAAGAATTTCAAGTGTTCGGTGGACAATATGATATCGTGCTTTTAAGCTCAGGTGAGGATGGGCATGTGGGTTCACTATTTCCAAACAGTGAAGGAATAAAAGAAGAAAAAGAAACGTTTGTACTAGTTGAGAATGCACCAAAGCCGCCGGCGACACGAATGAGTGCTTCTAAAGGTTTGATACGAAAAGCGAACATGGGGATAATATTGTTTTTTGGTGACGGCAAGAAAGATGCGTTTGAGAAATTTAAAGATGAAAATGTATCTGTTATAGCATGTCCGGTGAAATTGTCAAGAGGAATTGAAAATTTGTATGTGTTGGGTACTAGTTAAATGTAGATCGTGTTTTAATTCTATTCATAAACCGATTTACGATGGTCAAAACAGTTAATGATAATTCTATTTTTTTCGATTCGATAAATGATTCTAAAAGGATCAATTCGTACTCTTCGATGGTTCTTTAAATCGTGTTGGAGAGGTTTTCCCTTTATGGGATTAGCACTTAGTTTTTTTAGTTGTTTGATAATTTTAAGACGAGTATTCTTATCTTTTATTTTCTTAAAATCTCTTTTGAAGTCTTCAGAGAATATAATTTCCATCTTAGGACATTAATAGGTCATCAATATCTTCATCACTCATAGAAGTATTTACTTTAACAGATTTACCTTCACTGATTTGTTCTTCACTTTTATTAATAGATTCTATTAACTGTATGTCTTTTACTAATGCCTCTTTTTTTATCATTTTAAGTAAGATATTCCCGCCTTCGTTGAAGACAAGAAACTTTGTTGCCGGTTTTAGACCTGCGTCTTTTCTAATTTCGGTAGGTATGACCACTTGACCGTTTTCTGATAATTTCGTTATTGAAACTTCCATGTTAGTTAACCTACAACTAGTTTTAATATTAAAAGGAATTGTATTTATAATGGTTTCTATTTGCGAAACTATTGATAATTCTATTTTATTATGCAATAGATCGAATACTATTTAGAACACACAAAGATGATCATAATAGGATATTTTATTCTTGCTTCGTAAACAGTAGGGTTTTTGTCTTTTGATTCAAGGGTTGGTAATGGCTCTTTGATGTCTTTAACAACCAACCCTGCCGATTTTATACAATCTACGTAGTCCTCGATCATCCAATGGAAATCAGTGAAATAAATTGATTTATCAGTTCTGTGTGTATACAAAACTTTTGCACCTTTTTTTGAATAGATATAATCTTCATCAAATGATTTGTACATAGTATCGCCGTTATCAGCCTCATTAAAGGCGGGATGAGGAATAGCAATAATTAGCTCTCCTTGTTCGTTAAGATGATATGCCATGTTTTTGATAGCTTTTGAAATCGATTTCTTTTTTTTCGAAACTTAATAAAACAAACAAAGAAAGGACATAATCGAACGTTTCTTTTAATGACATAGTTGTAACATCCATTGCCTCATAGTCGCCAGACGAATCCCTTTTCTTGCACGCTTGGATACTGTCAGGAGACAGATCAACACCTTTTGCTTTAGCACCTTTTTCTCTAGACCTTTGCACAAAGACACCGTCGCCGCAACCAGCGTCAAGGATACGTTTATTAGCAACATCACCCATGATCGCGTCTAGGGCAGGGAAGAGAACGTGTAGTTTGCTACTTGAAGTTTTCCATTTACTTCCTACGTTTAGCCATTCCTCTCGGGTCATGTAGGGTATAGGTACGTTGTTCTATTTTAAGATTTGTGTGGAATAGTGGTTGGAGGAAATAATCTATTGGTCTAAAAATTCGTTACTATGGAGAAATGGATTCTAAGGTTTTGGAAAAAGTTAAAAACGTAGACTCGGATAAGAATTCAGCATATGAAGTACAGCCAAGAACCAGAAATATTTACTCAAGAAACAGCTAAACCTTATCGTGGAGGACCAATCAGTGTCTCTGGTCCATCTGCGGTTGGAAAATCAACTATTAGTAAACTGCTTGCCAAGAGGCTCAAATATCATATGCTTGATCTAGATGATGAAGTGGCGAAAGAAGTTGGGTTTGTTACAACTAAAGAAGTCATTCAAAAAGAAGGTCATCCATACTTTAAGGAAATCCAACATGCAGTTCTGCAAAAAATAACAGAAAGTATGTCAAGTGATTATGTCCTTGCTGCTGGAGGTGAAATCGTTCGCCTAGGTTATGATCAGGGACTAATAAAGGAAAATAGAATTTTAATAAAAAAACATACGTACAATATTTGTTTAATACCTTCAATAGACTTAGATGAAATTGTGAATATACTTTTTCCCCGATTAGATGATGGAAAGAGAGATACAAGAACCGAAGGGAAAGATGGATTCAAGACATACGTTAAAACTGCGATCTCTCAATATATTGCTTTGGCTGATATGGTAGTTTTGACTCACCAATCATCAGCTGAGAAGACACTTTCTTTGTTAATAGAATGGATTCAAAAGTAAGAAACTAATTGTTTTGTAGAAATTAATAGGTGAACACAAAGTATAAAAGTTATTACCTACCTAATACGTTATATCTATGCAACAACGAAAAAAAGGTGAGCCAAGTGTATTAGTGCTGTTCGGTGCGACAGGGGACTTAGCACGCAAAAAACTACTGCCAGCACTCTTGCAATTGCACACAAAAGGAATCTATACAAAAATGCCTATAATCTGTATAGGAAAACGAGACATTACCCTAACACAATTTTTTACGTTAGTTAATCTACCAAAAACAAAAACACTGACCTCGTTTAAAAAACGGATACTATATCATTCATTAGACCTTGCACTACCTAACCCTGACGCGTTTTGTAAACTACTCAAACAAACAGCAAATAAACATAAATCTAAAGGTAAACGTATATTTTATTTCTCACTTTCACCAAACCTTTACCAAAAAGCATTAGCGTTTTTGGAGACAATCCCGTGCCTGCAAGATAAAGAACAACAGTGCGTCTTTGAAAAACCGTTTGGAACAAACCTTACTTCTGCAAAACAACTCAATAAAGCGATCAAAAAACTGTTCCATGAAAAAAATATCTACCGTGTAGACCATTACTTAGGAAAAGAGCTCGTACAAAATATTTTAGTGCTTAGGTTTGTTAATCCTCTCTTTGCGAATATTTGGGACAGACGGTTCATTGACCACGTACAAATAACACTCTCTGAGACTATCGGTGTGCAAGAGCGAGGAGAATACTACGACGCAACAGGCGCTGCCAAAGACATGGTCCAAAATCATATGCTACAACTACTTGCGCTAACTGCTATGGAACCGCCTAAATCATTTGATGTGGACGCTGTTAGGGACAAGAAAGTGCAAGTGCTAAGACAAATTGGGAATGTGAAAACAGAGGATGTTGTGTTAGGCCAATACACAAAAGGAGTGGTGGATAAGAAAAAAGTAAAAGGTTACAGACAGGAAACAAACGTTGCTAAAACATCGTCTACAGAAACGTTCATCGCGCTCAAAACTATGGTCAAAACACAACGCTTCAGAGGTGTGCCGTTTTATCTTAAAACCGGGAAACGACTCAATGAAGCCTATGCAGAGATTAACGTTGTGTTAAAAAAATCTAAACTACGTGCCAAACAAAATCTTACGCCGCAACAAAATATAGTAAGTATTAGGATTAGCCCAGATCAAGGGATCGCTGTATTGTTCAATGCAAAACCGCCTGAGACAACGCAAATATATCAACCAGTAACCATGGAATTTTGCTATCCGTGCGAGTTCGGTGCCAAAACACCCGAAGCTTATGAAACACTTTTTGAAGAGATATTTTTAGAAAATCAAGCGCATTTTACACGCTGGGACGGAGTCAAAGCAAGCTGGAGGTTTACAGATAAACTAACAACACTTATTAAAATGAAACGACCTGCTACCTATAAAGCGGGTACGAGTGGGCCTAGACAAAGTGATAAGCTTTTGCAACGTGACGGACGCGTATGGTACACTGTTAAACGGAAGGTAGTATTATGAAGATTGGATTTATTGGATTAGGGAGAATGGGCGGTAACATGGTTTTAAGACTGCTTGAAACAGGACACACAGTTGTTGCAAATAATCGGTCGCCTGAACCTACAAAAGCAGTGATGAGGAAAGGTGCAATAGGCTCAAATTCAATAGATGAACTAATCACCAAATTACCAAAGAAAAAAATTATTTGGCTAATGGTGCCGGCAGGAGATGTGGTAGATTCATTAATTAAACAAATTATACCGCTATTAAAACGAGGAGATATAATAATTGATGGTGGGAATTCGTATTATAAAGATTCTATTAGACATGCTAAAGCGTTAAAGAAAAAAGGAATTAAATTCTTAGATTGTGGTACGTCTGGCGGGATAGAAGGCGCAAGACACGGTGCGTGCATGATGGTCGGTGGAGAAAAAAAAGTGTTTACACAAGTAGAAAAATTATTCAAAGATCTATGTGTCAAAGATGGATACGGGTATATGGGCGCGTCTGGAGCTGGACATTTTGTGAAAATGGTGCACAACGGAATAGAATACGGGATGATGAGCGCAATTGCTGAAGGAATGAACGCAATTGACAAACAAAACTTTAAGACTGATCTGAAAATAGTTGCAAAAGTATACGCAAACGGAAGTATCATCGAAGGACGACTCATGAAGTGGTTACTTAAAGGAATGGATAGGCCGTACTATAATAAAATACCAGGGACAGTGCCGCAAGGAGAAACCGAAAAAGAGATGGAACTATTAGAAAAATTAGTGCCAATGCCAGTACTAAAACAAGCACGGTTAACGAGAGTAAAAACACGGAAAAATCCATCGTTAATTGGCCGTATTATTGCGGTTATGCGAAACGAGTTCGGTGGGCACGCATTCAAAAAGGAATGATCTAAAGTCTATTTTTTTGTAGTGGCATGAGCATGATGCCGGCAAGTCTTGGCAAAGTGGTCAAAGGACGAAAATAAATTCTTTTTTTAATTTTTTGAACTTAGGATTCTAGTTAGTTCTGTCGGAGTAGTCACAAAAAGGCTGTCTTTAAAAACGGTTGAGAAACAGTATATCTATGTATAATCATCATAATAAACACTCATCATTATTTAGGGGAAATCTACGATTTGGTCTAGACAGGGCAAGTATGAGTATTCATCATAAACTGATGGAGCTTTATAATTTAATTCCTTTTGGAGATAAATTAGTGTTAGTACGCACCTTTTCACCTGAAACAGCTATTGAATTATCTGACAGTCCAAATATATCTGATGTAACCATGCTCGCTGAATTCTTTCCAATTAACGAGATTCGATCTAAAGGTCTTAAAGTGATTACTCCGGGAATTTTGTTAGAGGAAGTATGTGACGAGTGGGATGGAGAGATGAATCTTTATATGTTTCCAGAAGGGCTTACATTGCTTGAGACTTTCATAATTCCAGAGCCTGAAGAAAAATATTTGATAATAGAGAAAAATGATGATGATGATGATGGACCTATTTGGCTACCAAATTATGATACCAGAAAAACAGGGCCTGAAGTAAACATCCAATTCGGTCAAGATGCAATCGAGATAATTCAGGATCAGTATGAATATTGTCTTCGAGTAAATAGATCCATATATATATAACCTCACTACATTGTTTGAGCTATGCATAAACATCCACACCAACATCTTCATTTTTTAGTTAATAGAGAATTAAATGAACTCTACATAACAGTTGCTATACGGTCGTTTGCTCTTGCTATGATTACGATATTTATTCCAATATATTTACTAAACATCGGTTATCCGCTGCCAACTGTCTTGATCTTTTTTGCTATTGCAAGCCTGACACAAGTTGTATTCACTATGCCTGCTGCGAGCATAGCAGCCAAGTACGGGTTCAAACATGCAATATTTTTTAGCACGCCGCTCCTAATACTATTTTATCTTCTACTATATACGCAAGGACATGTGTTTTGGATACTACCACTGCTTGCTGTAATTGCAGGAATTAGTAATTCATTATTCTGGCTGAGCTATCATGTGGACTTCTCTTTATTTAGCGATAAGAAAAAACGTGCGCAAGAAGTTAGTTTCGCTAAAGTTAGTTCGCTGATATTTCATGTGCTTGGACCGATCGTTGGAGGGTTCTTAGTAGTACTTTTAGGGTTCCAATTTCTTTTTGTACTTGTATCTATACTGTTACTATTATCGGTAATACCATTATTTTTCTCAAAAGATGTTCAAACGACTAAACGATACTCAATCAAAGACGTTTTCAGAGGACAAACTAAACGAAATTTCTTTACGTTCTTTGGGTGCGGAATAGATACAGGGGTGTTCTTAGTATTTTGGCCGCTAGTTGTGTTCTTTGCAATATATAAAAATAGTTATACAGGGCTTGGGATGATATCGTCACTTGGACTGTTTGCTGCAATGGTTTGGATTCTGATAATTGGACGAATAGGCAACAAGTATCAACGATTCATGCTAAGGATTGGAGGTGTTGCAAACTCGGTTGTGTGGATGCTTAAAACTATTTTCTTAGGACCAATACAAATGCTAATACTTCACCCGCTTCATGGGATTGCGCAAGCAACGATCGCTGTGCCGTTTCAAGCTATAACATACGACAAAGCAAACAAAAGCAAAATCCTTAAGTTCATAATGTTTAGAGAGATGACGATTCATATGGGACGAGTGTTCTTGTTCCTTGTGATGGCAATGGTAACCTGGCTGGTTGGAAGCTTTGTTCTTGGAGCGGGTGCCTCTTTACTGTATTTGCTATTTTAGGGTTTTAGGAGAGCGTTCAGATACCTTAAAGATTATTGAATCTAGAGGTTGATACAAAAGTTTTATAACTTATTTCAATTAATTGATAATAATGAAGTATATTCATCATACTATTCGTATCATTACAGGGTTATTGTTTATAGTAGTCTTTGCCTCTAAGTTTGGGTTATTACCGAGTGCAGTAAACATGGAAGGGATGTTTACGCCTGAAGGGTGGGCTTTCATCTCAGCGGTCCAGGCTAATGGGTACTTGTTTCCTGTTATCGGTATTATTTCTCTCTTATGCGGTCTTGCGTTCCTTGCTAATCGCTATGTTGCTCTTGCTGCAGTTATCCTGGTCCCGATCACAGTGAATTTTACGCTTTTCCATCTGTTCTTAGGGTTTCGTATACATTCTATCTTTTCTTTTATTTTTATTCGAGAGGCAGTCGCATACGTTTTCTTGGCTTTGAATATATACATGCTTTACAGTCAACGCACAAAGTATATTGCACTATTAAAATCATAAAGATGGAGGAGAGTTGGAATTGTTTAATTGAGTCGATATTTTTTATGAATAAAATTTGGAGGAGAGTTAGGTGAGCATGCAAGCGAACCTCTAAATCCCCGTTCGGTCTCGTATGACACAGGAGTTCGTAAGCATTATAAAGCGTTTTTAGAGAGAAGATATCAGTGATTAAAGATGAAATTTAAAAGATTGATTACATCAATAATTGTTGGGCCAGTACTAACATTTCTACTTTGGCTTTTACTTGCACCAAAAAGTAATTGTGCAGCTGACGGCACTTGCACAGATTATGTGTTTTTTGGACCATTCATTCTTGGCTCAATTCTAGCAATAATTGTGATCTACATTATCTTAACACTCGTCTCTAAAAATAAACGCTCCGAGTAATATGAGATTTAACATAGATTAGGTAGTATTCTTATCCAAACTATCTTTTGACTGTCCAACCAAACCTTTTAGAATGCCAGGAACCTTATAATAAACCATGGGATATACAGTAATGGCACCAGTTGGAGATAATCTGACTGCATTATTCGTCGGGATGAAAGAGTTTCCTACGCAAAAAGTGATATTAATTGCGCCTATGGATAAACTAAAAGAAGCACAACAACTAGAGGAACAACTCAATACATTTACTGTGTCCACACAAATCATCGAAGTTGAAGGTAATATGATGGAAGCAATGTTTAAAACCTTTGGACAAATGTGTGCAATATATCAACCTGATGAATTAATCGTAAACGTAGCTACAGGTGACCGGATGAGCACATGTGCAGCATTAAGTGCGGCTTATGCGAATGGACTCAAAGCCTTTGGAGTGGTAGGAGATAAAACAATGCTCATGCCGATTATGAAACTATCTTACTATAACGAATTAAGTGATAATAAACTGGCAATACTTAGTAAACTAGATTCTGAAGATCATATGCCGCTCAAAAAATTGGCTGAAGAAACAGGACTTTCAATATCGCTTCTTTCATATCACGTTAATGGGAACTATAAATATAAA